>JAJZTA010000032.1 GCA_021849295.1 Pseudomonadota bacterium
TTAGCGGGAATCAGCAATATATGCCATTTGATCGTATCAACAATCAGTACGTCATGATGAAATATCGTCAGGTCTAGCGGGGAAGATTGGTCATGTTCCCGCTTGTCGAAGACGCGAGGCCGAAGGCTGGAGCCACCGCCGCCGAGCGTATGCCGAGCGCACGCTGTCCGATGGCGTCGGGCGCAGTCGATAAGCGGCGGGCCTTTTCTTGGAACGGACGACAGCTTGCATTTCATGGCTGAAAAACGAATCGCATGGCTGGGCAGGAAGACGCCGAATCCCAAAATACTTCTGCACAGTTCCTACACAGGCAAAAATACACGAAATTTAGTTATATATTTCAATGATTTGTATAAGTCCAAAAGAATGGAGCGGGCGACGGGATTTGAACCCGCGACATTCAGCTTGGGAAGCTGACGCTCTACCCCTGAGCTACACCCGCATTAGATTATGCATGGTCGTAGTATATTCCATGCCGCTTTGCAACGCAAAGATGTTTTTTATGTCAACATTTACCGGAAACACTTTGCAAATCAGGGCTGTCCACGATAAGCAGAAATGTGTAATATCTTGTTGGTATAACAGGGAGTCGACATATGAAGCTGGTTAATGGAATTCTTGCCCTCGCCGCCGCCGCCACTCTGGCAGGCTGTTCACACTATATGGGGCCGGTCCAGATGCTCGATAACGCCCAGCCCGTCGGCTCCGCCTACACCAAAGAGCTGGCGATCCAGTACCGCATGCTGGCAGACAGCCAGAGCGGCTCGGAAGCCAAGTATTTCGCCGAAAAAGGCCTCGCCGCCGTCAACGGCATGTTGGTTCCGCCGGACATGCTGCAGAACGATCCCGAGGTTGTCGACAGCGGCCCTAATCCCGCCGAGATCGCCGTTGCACGCGGCCAACTCGTGAGCGCGCTGGCCAGCGGCGGCGTGAGCATCGCGCCCTATGAAGCCGCTATCGCCCAGACGCGTTATGACTGCTGGGCCGCGGACATCGGCACATTCCCCGGCGACAGCCAATCCTGCCAGCAGAGCTACCAGACCGCCATGAGCGCGCTGCAACAGCAGATCGCCCTCGCGCCGATGCCGAACCTGCCGCCGGTCGTTCCGGCCCCGAAAGAAGCATTCCCTGCACCCGTCAAGCCGGCGACGCACGGCACCCAGGTTCCTCTGCAGGAAGCCTCGTTCCTCGCCTTCTTCGACTGGAACAAATACAACATCAACTCCGGTGCCGCCTCCGTGCTGGATAGCGTCCTGCGCGAGATCAAGAGCCGCAACGACATCAAGAAAATCGACATCGCCGGTTACGCGGACACCTCCGGTCCCGAGCGTTACAACATGAGGCTCTCGCTCAAACGCGCCAAGGCCGTCCGCGCCTATCTCGTCAAGAGCGGCATTCCGGAGAAGGAAATCGCCGTCAAGGGCTATGGCGAGCACAACCTGCTTGTCCCAACGAAGGACAACGTGCGCGAGCCGCGCAACCGCAGGGCGCAGATCACCTTCGAATAAGAGGCTGGGTTTTAAATATCGATGTCCTGAACGAACTCGGCATTTTCCTGTATAAAGGCGAAACGCGCCTCGGGGTTTTTGCCCATCAGACGGTCGATCAATTGCGCCGTGCCGCCCTCGGCTTTCTTGAAAGCATCGTTGCTGCGCTCGGCTTCGGGGAGGACTATACGCAACAGGCTGCGCTTTTTCATGTCCATCGTCGTCTCTTTGAGCTGTGATGCGGGCATCTCGCCGAGGCCTTTGAAGCGGCTGATCTCGACCTTTTTGCGTCCCTTGAAAACGGTTTTCATCAGTTCGTCTTTATGGGCGTCGTCGCGGGCATAGACGCTCTCGCCACCCGCACTCAAACGATAAAGTGGCGGCAAGGCAAGATACAGCGCCCCCGCCTGAATCAATCCGCGCATTTCCTTGTAGAACAGCGTGATCAGCAGCGAGGCGATGTGCGCGCCGTCGACGTCGGCATCGGTCATGATGATGACGCGCTCGTAGCGCAATTTATCAAGATTGAAATCCTTGCCGGTACCACAGCCGAGCGCCTGAATGAGGTCGGAGATTTCCTGATTGGCGCGGATTTTCTCCGATGTCGCATTGGCTACGTTCAGCACCTTGCCGCGCAGAGGCAAAATCGCCTGCAATTCACGGTTCCGCGCCTGCTTGGCCGAACCGCCCGCGCTATCGCCCTCGACGAGAAAAATCTCCGTGTCTTCCGAGGTCTTTTTTGCGCAATCCGCCAGCTTGCCGGGTAGACGCAGCTTCCGCGTCGCCGACTTGCGCGACATTTCCTGCATTTCCTTGCCGCGCTTGCGCTCCTCGGCGACGCTAATCAGGTAGTCCAGCAGGTATTTGCTGGATGCAGGATCGCCCGTCAGCCAGTGCTCGAAGTTGCTCTTGACCGCATTTTCGATCAGCCGCGTCGCGCTGGCCGAGGTCAGCCTTTCCTTGGTCTGGCCCTGAAACTGCGGGTCGCGCAGGAATATGGAGAGCAAAATCGTCGCAGAGCCGAAAATATCGTCCGGCGTCAGAATACCGGCTTTTTTATTACTGATAAGATCGCCATACCCCTTCAGCGCCTTGGAAAGCGCCGCGCGCAGCCCCTGCACGTGCGTGCCGCCTTCCGGCGTCGGAATGGTGTTGCAATAAGAACTCAGAAAGCCGCCGGTTTCCTCTTCCGTCCAGCCGATCGCGAACTCGCAGCGCCCGTTGCCGTCCGGAAACTCCACTGCGCCGTAAAAAGGCTTCGGCGTCAGAGATGTTTTACCCTCAAGCAGCGAGTAAAGATAGTCCAGTATCCCGTTTGGAAACCTGATTATATCCTTCTCAGGAACATCCTTCTCATCCTTCAGTAAGGCAGGGGCGCACTGCCATGCAATCTCTACCCCCTTATAAAGATAGGCCTTGGAACGTGCCAGCTTGTAGATAGTCTTGGGATTGAATGCCGCTTTCTCACCAAAAATCTCAAGATCAGGTACAAAACTAATTGAAGTACCGTGATTTTTTGTCTCTCCTATTTTTTTCAATTTGGACTGGACGTGCCCGCGGCTGTACTTTTGCTCATAAAGCGTCTTGTCCCGCGCCACCTGCACGGTCATCTCAGCAGAAAGCGCATTCACCACCGAGGAGCCAACGCCATGCAAGCCCCCGGAGGTATTGTAGACCTTACCGCTGAACTTCCCGCCTGAGTGGAGCATAGTGAAAATGACTTCGAGGGCGGATTTGTCCTTAAACTTGGGGTGCTTGTCCACAGGGATGCCGCGCCCATTATCGCTAATAAGGATCCGGTTGCCCGTATCAAGGCTGATTTCGATGCGCGAAGCATATCCCGCGACCGCCTCGTCCATGGCGTTATCGAGAATCTCGCTGACCAGATGGTGCATGGCGGCTTCGTCCGTGCCGCCGATATACATGCCCGGACGCTTCCGGACAGGCTCCAGCCCCTCCAGAACTTCGATATCAGCTGCCGAGTAACCGCTATTTTTCTTCAAGTTGTCCTTCATAAAAGCCTAGATTACTTATTTCATAGTGCAAAGGCAACAACCTATGCAACCGCTTGTCTACGGGTAGTTTCTAAGGATATATTACTGGAATGTCGTATGAAAGACCGGACTACGATCACAGCCCCGCCCTCCGCACCATCGCCATGCCGGCCGATGCGAACGCCAATGGCGACATTTTCGGCGGCTGGCTGCTCTCGCAGATGGACCTTGCGGGTAGTGTCATCGCCACGCAAACCGCCCGCGCGCGCGTGGCAACGGTGGGTATAAAAGCCATGGCCTTCGAGAGGCCGGTTTTCGTCGGCGACGAAGTGAGCTGCTATTGCAAAACGCTGGGCATCGGACATACCTCCATCACCATCCGGATCGAAAGCTGGGCCCGCGGCAGGCAGGAAGAAAAGGCCCGCCAGGTCACGACGGGCGACTTCACTTATGTGGCCATAGATGAAAACAGACAACCCATTCCCATCGTACGCAAAGAGGACTGACATGAAATTTTTCAAAAAGACCGCACTTGCATGTCTGCTGTTTACTGCGATAGCCATGACACACCCCGCCGCGGCGAACGCCGGATGGTTCAGCAGGTTTTTTGCCAAAAAGGCGCCGGTCGCCCCCTCCCTGTCGCAGATATACCCTATCCAGGATGACAAGTCCTTTCAGGACGTCGAAAAAGTCTTCCACAAAATTCCGTTCAACGCCCCCGAACTCGAATACAGCATCCTGTTGCCGAAAGACTGGAAAACCAAGCGCACCATCCAGGCCGACTCCGTCGGAGGGGGCTTGAGTCAGGAAATCATCAACGAAGTCGCGCATTATCAAAGCCCTGTCATCAATACGATGAAGGCCAATGTCGTTATAGAAACCATCCAACTTTCGCGTGAAATCAGCGCAAAAAACTGGCTCAAAAATTATATCTACAGAAATGGCTGCACGCCGCAAGGCAAGTTGGTTGCCCTTAGCGAAAAAAAAGCCACAGCCAAATGCATCACGACAATGAATACAAATGCCGTCTATACCCACATGCTGGCGGCCATCAATGGATCCAATCTTATACTCGTCAAGTTCGAAACCCCGCTGTACCTTACGGGGGCCCTGAACTTCGTTGCTCAAAAAGCGCTGGATAGCTTTAAATTCATTCTGGCGACGGACCACCCGATCGAACAGCAAAAATTCTTCAGCTTCGCGAATGCCGTGCAATTTTCCTATCCGGTATCATGGGTGCCCAACGGGCTGGATACCAGCGACAATAACAGCATGTATATGCAACTGTTCAGCGAAAGCACCAACGGCCTGAGCGGTCGTAAACGGATCGATGGCATGATCCGCTTCATGGTTGTCAGGAGAGACTCCCAGACATCCCTCAAAAAGGAAGCCGCCCGCCTGAAGTCCTATTTTAACAGCTTTCTCGGACTAAAATTCACGAAACTGGTTTCATCGGAGAAGGTACCAGCCTCAAAGCGCTTTCTTTTCTCGCGCTATGAGATCTATAAAGTGTCGAAAAACGAGACTTCGCACGATCAGGAAGTCAGGATCGTCGCACTGGGCAGCAAGAGCTGGTATGTATTCGCCTTTCTGCTGACGCCGACAAAAGATGACAGCTTCTATACTTGGGCTTGCAATACGAAGTCCTTTGATATGATCATCAAAAGCATCCACTGACCCGCAACAGGAAGCGGGAGGGGAGCTGCACGCCCCGCCTCCCGCTTGCCGGTCGTATTTCAGGCTTTCTTAAACCGAATAGTACATCGAAAACTCGATGGGATGCGGCATGGTTTCGTAGGCCATCACCTCCGCCATGCGCAGCTCGATATAGCTCTCGACAAAGTCCTTGGTGAAAACGTCGCCTTTGAGCAGGAAGGCATGGTCGTCACGCAATGCATAGAGCGCTTCGCGCATGCTGCCGCAAACCGTCGGCACCTTCGCCAGTTCTTTCGGCGGCAGTTCATATAGGTTCTTGTCCATCGCCTGACCGGGGTGGATCTTGTGCTGGATGCCGTCCAGCCCCGCCATCAGCATCGCCGCGAAAGCGAGATAGCTGTTGGCCGCGGGATCGGGGAACCGCACTTCCACACGCTTGCCTTTCGGGCTGGCGGCAAAGGGGATGCGGCATGATGCCGACCTGTTGCGTGCCGAATAAGCCAGCAGCACCGGCGCCTCGTAACCCGGTACCAGACGCTTATAGCTGTTCGTGGTCGGGTTAGTGATGGCGTTCAGCGCCTTGGCGTGCTTGATAATGCCGCCGATGTAATAAAGGCAGGTGTCAGAAAGATCGGCATAGCCCGCCCCTGCGAACAAAGGCTTCGCGCCTTGCCATAGCGACTGGTGGACGTGCATGCCCGAGCCGTTGTCGCCGAAGACCGGCTTCGGCATAAAGGTCGCCGTCTTGCCGTAGGCGTGCGCGACGTTATGCACGACGTATTTGTAAAGCTGCAGGTTGTCCGCGCTGTTGACGAGCGTGGAGAACTTGATGCCCAGCTCGACCTGCGACGGCGCGACTTCGTGGTGATGCTTCTCGACATCGACGCCCATGCCCGCCAGAACGGTCAGCATTTCCGCGCGGATATCATTGGAGCTGTCCACCGGCTGCACGGGGAAATAGCCGCCCTTGACCGCCGGACGGTGGCCGAGGTTGCCTTCTTCATATTGCGTGCCCGAGTTGTATGGTCCTTCGCGGCTGTCGATCTCGTAAGCGACCTTGTTCATCTTCACGTCGATGCGCACGTCGTCGAAAATGAAGAACTCGGCCTCGGGACCAAAGAACGCCTTGTCCGCAATGCCGCTCGATTTCAGGTACGCTTCCGCAGCCTTGGCGATCGAGCGCGGGTCGCGCGTATAAGGCCCGCCGGTCGAAGGCTCGTAAATGTCGCAGAAAACGTTCATCGTCGGCTGCGCGGTGAAGGGGTCGATCTGCGCCGTCGCCAGATCCGGCATCAAAATCATGTCGGACTCGTTGATGTCTTTCCAGCCGGAAATGGACGAGCCGTCGAACATGACGCCGTCATGCAACAGCCCCTCGTCAATGGTGGAAATATGTTGCGCCGTGTGCTGCAGCTTGCCGCGAATGTCGGTGAAGCGGAAAGACACGTATTGTATATCGTTTTCCTTCAACGCCTTCAAGAAGGCCGCGACATTTTGTCCCGCCGCTTTTTCTTTTATTTTCGCCTTTGTTGTCTTCTCTTTCTTCGCCACGATTGTTTTCTCCTCTTTTGGTTGATCGTTGCTGTTTAGATTGCCTCTTTACCGCGTTCACCGGTTCGCACGCGGATCACGTTTTCCACGGAACTCACAAAAATTTTTCCATCCCCGATGCGGCCGGTCCGCGCCGCATTCTGGATCGCCTCCACAACGTCGTCGGTCTGGCCATCCTCGACCACGACCTCGACTTTGACCTTGGGCAAAAAATCCACCTTATATTCCGCGCCACGGTAAAGTTCGGTATGGCCCTTCTGCCGCCCGAATCCGCGCACCTCGGTGATCGTCATCCCCGCAACGCCTGCGGCGTTCAAGGCTTCCTTCACCTCGTCGAGCTTGAACGGCTTAATGATGGCCTCAATTTTTTTCATGCGTCCTGCACCTTAAAAGATGCCCCTCCTTTGCACAGGGCGTGCCAGTTTCACGAATCATATAAGTAATTGAAATATAATTATTTTTTATGAGGGAACGCAGTTTGTAGTGCCCAAAAATCAGACATCTGCCTAAATTTTGTGCTTTACGGCCTGTTTATATGTTATGATCTTGACGTTTTGCAGATAATCGCGGTATAGGCATTACCTTACGCGGCCGCCTCAAGGGGCGGATGGCGAATTTGCGGCGGCTGTAGCTCAGCGGTAGAGCGCCTGGTTGTGGTCCAGGATGTCGTGGGTTCGATCCCCATCAGTCGCCCCATTTACCCTTAACCGCAACATCGACCAGCGACTACTCGTCGGATTTTTGCATTTTTTAAAGATTCTCTCTGCATCGGCTTCATCTTCTTCCTCGGTCTGTAAATCCGGAATGAGCCCATACCCCACTGCGCGCGACCAGAGCATAACTTCGGAGACGCTCGGATTGCTATATCCGGGAATTTTCAGTGCCTGTATTTCATAGGCAGCATCGCTTGCGGAAATATCACCCGTGGAATACTTATAGAGGCCAGATTCTTTCATCGGGTTTGTCGAGTTTGTAGGTCATTATGACCTGCGCCCCTATTTTAGCCCATCAGGAAGTAGAGTCATGCCGGGGTTATAGACGGGCGACTGCCGCCCGTCAACAGATTGCAGGGGGCATGCCCCCTGCAAAT
>JAJZTA010000007.1 GCA_021849295.1 Pseudomonadota bacterium
AGATTCTCAATCTCGGGCGGGACGTGGCAATCCTGCTCAACCCGCGCGGTTTGCCGGAGTATCTCAGACCCATCGACTACTGGAATCTCGATCGTGCCTACGATCATCTCAAGCATATGTATCCGTATAACATGGGTAAGGCGCCGCCGCTTCAGTACGACGAGAATCCTTATTTCAGCAAACAACAACAGAAACCGCCGCAACCACCGCCACAGCCGCCGGAACCGCCGCAGCAACAGAAACCTCCGTCGCCGCCGCAATCGCCACCGCAACCGCCATCGCCTCCGCCGAAGCCGCCCCGAGAAAAGCAACCGGCAGCGCCCGCTCCGGTCGAGACGAAGCAAGACCCCTTCGCGGAACTGCGCGGGCTGACCGGTCTCGCGCCCGTCAAAAAGCAGGTCGAAACCGTCGCCAATCTGGAGAAAGTCAACCAGGCGCGGCGGAAGGCGGGCTTGCCGGTGCCCGAACGATCAAACCATCTGGTTTTTACGGGCAACCCCGGCACGGGCAAGACGACGGTCGCGCGCATCATTGGCCGGATTTATCGCGATCTTGGCGTCCTGAAAAAAGGCCACTGTACCGAAGTAAGCCGGGTCGATCTGGTGGCGGAATATATCGGCCAGACCGCGCCCAAGGTTGCGGAGGCCGTGGAGCAGGCCCTGGACGGCGTGCTGTTTATCGACGAAGCCTACAGCCTGATTTCATCAGACTCGAACAACGATTTCGGGATCGAGGCCGTCACGGCGCTGCTCAAATTCATGGAGGATTACCGGGATCGTCTCGTGGTCATCGCGGCAGGCTATCGCGAAGAAATGCAGGGTTTCGTGGACAGCAACCCCGGCCTCAAATCGCGATTCAAGACGTTCATCGATTTCCCCGACTACGAACCGTCAGACCTGATGGAGATTTTCCGGGGGCTTTGTGCCCGGAACGGCATGGAGCTGACCGGAAAGGCGCCCCCGAAGCTCAAGAAAACAATCCATGCGCTTTATACAGGGCGTGGCAAGGGGTTCGGCAACGGTCGCGCGGTGCGGAATCTCTTCGAAGTCTGCATGGAACGACAGGCGACGAGGCTCGCCGAAGCGCATGACGTAGGGATAGAGGACCTAAAGCAACTCGCCGCCGCCGACATTCCCGGGCCGGAAGAGGTCAGGACGTGAACGAATTTAGAGCAACGCAGCCAAGGCAATGTTGATGGGGAAAAAAGCTTCAAGAATGGCGTGCCGTTCTTGCAGTTTGGCGAACCCGCGTGCGGGCCGGGCTCTATTCGGCTTCGGTCGAGCCTCACCGAGCCAGCGCCAATGCGCTGTCTCGGCCATTCGGTCACGATCCCTTTCGCGAAAAATATTGCCGGTATGATTTTTTGAAGCGTCGCAAAGGAGTGCCATCTCGCGTCGGACACCCTCCCATTTGTGACGCATGCTTTTCCGGCGTTGTCAGAGATTCATCTCCTTCGACCATATGCATTCCCCTTCGTGCATGGTTGTGGCCACTGCCATGCGCGGTCGCGTCCCGCGTCAACAGGAAGCCTCGGTTCCCCCTGAAGGTTCCCCCCAATTTTCCTGTGTGACGCCGCACCCGCTGCTGGCGCGTCGGGGGTGTCGCCCGAAAGGGCCATGCAAACGAAGGAGACGAAAATGACAACGACAACCGAAAACCAGACGACCGAACCCGCCTCTGGCTCGGGCCGCTCTCACAAGAGCGAAGGCAATGCGTCGCAGCCGGAATCACATCACTTCATGAATCTGGAAATCCGTGAAAAATATGGAGTTTCTCCCATGTTCGGATACAATCAAACGATGAGCGACAGTGATAAAAAAACTCCCGAATCCGATCGCCTCCTCACTGACGAGGAGCTGGCGCTCGCGATTAAGCGCGGGAAGGAAAGCGCCAACCTTCAGGAGATTGTCGGCAATCCCCTGACGGCGGAGGAGCTCGCAATGTTTGACATGTTTAACCGCGAGCGGTGGTCGCATGAAAAGAGGCGCGCTTACGTTATGGACTACATAAGGCGCCGACAGAAAAATAAAAAATAGAGGCCGGCTCGTGACGAACTGGGAAGACTATTTTTATCCGGGCACGGACGTCCTCAGAAACAAACTGGATATTGAGGATGAAGAAGAACTGGCTCAAGCCGAACGTATGGTTGTTCGGCTCCGGGCTGACGAAGGATGCCCAACGGGCGATTTCGATTTGGAGCATCTTCAAGCCATCCATCGCCATCTGTTTCAGGACGTGTACGAATGGGCCGGCCAGTTACGCCAGGTAAATATGTTCAAGAGCGAACCCGGCGAATATATGCCCCATGATCGCATCGAGATGGGCATGCACGACGTTCACCGGCGTATTGTCGAGGCGGATTTTCTGCGCAACATGGATGTTTGGGAATTCTCGGACAAGGCCGCTCAGATCATCGGCGACACCAATCATGCCCATCCGTTCCGCGAAGGAAATACGCGAACCCAGCTTCAATTCTTGCAGCAGCTTGGTGAGCAGGCGGGGCACAATATCGATCTCACCAAGATCGACCGGGACGCGTGGAACGAAGCAAAAATTCTTTCAGGCCGCGGAAGCTACGGCGAGATGAACGATCAAATCCGCGCAGCGATCGTTCCAACCTTGGAGAAGCCGATTACGCCGGCGGACGAGATCGCAAAATCAGTCGGCGTTGATCCGGCTTCCAAGCCGCCGCAGGAGGAGTTGGCGCGGGAAGAGTTGGCGCAGCTCCGTAAAGCCGTGGCTGACAGGCAGGAAAAGGAAAGGCAGGAACTTCTCGAAAAGCATAGGGCAGAGCGTGCAGAGATCGGTCATGCCCGCTCGATGACCGTCGAAGCGCTCGAAAAACGCCAGGCGTCGGAAATTCTGGAGCAGACCGAGCGCCACAAAGACGAGCTTCCCCGCTATATGCGCGAACGCGAGGAGGCGGAGCGCATCATGGAGCGCCTGGAAGAACAGCGTCGGGAAAAGACCCGAAGCTTGGATATGAAATCCCCCGGACGCGGACGATAGGCCGCGCCGGACTGCGCGTTGGTTTCCCTCAAAATCGCGGACGGGGCGGTTTCCATCCCGGATTGCGAACGCGCCTCTTGTGTTTCCCGGAAGAGGAATGACGGGCCGACCGGGGTGGACGACGGAGCTTGGCGGTGGACACTGGCGGGGCCGTGTCTCGTTCGTTCAGGAACCGGCTGGCGACGAGGGCGCGGGCGCTCTCATCGCTCCACAGCAGCCGCTCGGCACCGCCTCTGGTAATGGTCGTCCGTTTCCGTTTTGTTTCTTCGTCTTTGGGTGGGAGTAGAACGTCGCGGAGGTTCCAGCCGAAGTTCGCCGATACCGCCTTGGCGCCACGCACCAGCAGATGGGTCCAGCCATCTCTGTCGGCCTCCAGGACCTCCGCCGTCACCAGCCGCTTGCCGACCCGGACAGGTTTTCCACGCGGCTGTTTTTTGTACACGGGCTCCGTCCACCGGATCACATCCGCTTCAATGAACCCGTCCCCAACGGGGACCCATTTCGTCATGCGCCTCCAATTGCTCTTCAGTCTTATTCTCAATTATCGCACGATTGCATCTCACGTTTGGTTAATGGCGTGAGGTCGATGCCTGCGTGAGTAGCGGCCTGACAGCCGCGCCGGAACACGAATGTATTCCGGCAGAAAGGCGTCACCGTGGTCGTGTGACACACGGTGGTATGATGACGGACCGACTCAGGTTCGTGCCGCCGTATATGGCTTAATCGAACCTTAAACGCAGCGTGCTATTCTGATATTGTGATGTGCAAGCCATGCGCGGTCACACCGCGCGGCTTGGCAAGGGGATTTGTTCCATCCCCGTTGCATCCCCAGGACCAGGGCGTTCCGCCCGTGGACCCTGACCAAGGGAGCCTCCGTGCTCCCTTAGGAACCCAAGGCCGGGCGTTCCGCCCTGGACCCTGACAAGGGCTATCGCGCCCTTGACCACTCGCCGGGACTTTCGCATCCCGGCACCCACGAGCAGGCGGCCTTCGAGCCCCTGCACCCTGACCAAAGAGCCTTCGTGCCCTTTGGGAACCAGACGGGGGGAGAACCCCTCGACCCCCGCGCGGCGGGTCTCAATGTCATTGAGCCGCGCGCCCGCTGTTTCGTCGGCGGCGCCTTCGACCAAGGGCGTATCCCTTGGAACCCTTCCACGGCGGGTGAGCAGCCGTGAAGCCAAGGCGCATGCCCTTGGAGCCCGCCGGCATCGGTCTGGCCCCGCCCAAGGGGTGTCGTCCTTGGAACCGCCTGAATACCGGCGTATGCGGGAGAGAAAGGTATGGCGAGCGGCACCGACAAGCGTCAGCGGGGCGAAACCGTCACCGTGCGCCTCACCCGGGACGAGCGCGACACCCTCAAGGCCCTGTCCTCGCGCGCCGGTCTTGCAACCGGCGCCTTTATGCGTGCCGCCGCCTTCGGCGACGCTGGCCCCCGCGCTCGGCGGCGTCCGCCAGTTGACCACAAAGCGCTGCGCCAGTTGCTCGGGGAGTGCGGGCGGGTCGGCAACAACATCAACCAGATCGCGCGCCGCCTGAACGCCGGTGAGCCCATCGACATTCCCGAGCTTAGGGCGGCGCTCGCCGCCTATCTCGAAATCCGGGCGGCCATTCTGCGCGCCCTGGCGATGGAGACGGTCGGGGAGGACATCCCCCCGGACCCGTCGTGATTATCAAGGGCAAAAGCCGGGGCAGCCCGGTCCAGCTCGCGCGGCATCTGCTCCGCACCGATACGAACGAGACCGTCAAAATTGTCCAGCTTGACTCGCCCACCGGCAGTCTCCGGGAGGCCTTGCGCGACTGGCAGTTCATCTCCACCGGAACGCAGGGCAGCAAGGGGCTTTATCACGCGAACATCTCGCCGGACGCCCGCTATGTGATGACGCCCGAGCAATGGCAGCGCGCCGTCGATGTGCTCGAAAAGGAGCTTGGCTTCGACGGCCAGCCCCGCGCCGTGGTCGTGCATGAAAAACACGAGCGCCAGCACATTCACGTCGTCTGGCAGCGCACCGACATCGACACCATGAAAATGATCCCCGACAGTTTCAACTATGTCGCTCACGAGCGGGCGAGCCTGGCGCTGGAAAAGGAATTCGGGCACGAAATCGTCCCCGGCAAGCACGCCAAGCGTGACCGTGAACAGCAGCCGGAATTCCCCGGGGCCGAGATCAGCCATGCCGAGTGGCAGCAAGCCGAAAGGGCAGGCGTCGATCCCCACGCGTTCAAGGACGCCATCACCGCCATATATAAGTCATGCGATACCGCGCCGGCCTTTCAGACCGCACTGGAAGAACACGGCATGATGCTCGCAAAGGGCGACCGGCGCGATTACGTCCTCGTGGACATCGACGGCCAAATCTACAGCCTGTCGCGGCAGATCAAGGGCGTTCCGTCCAAGGATCTGCGCGCCTTCATGGCCGACATCGACAGAAACACGATTCCGACCGTCGAGCAGGCCAAGGCCATGCAGGAGCAGCGCGAACGCGCGCCCGACACAGCGCCCGCCGAGAATCCTGAAACCGCACAGCCACCCGCGCCATCCAAAGACGAGGAAGCCGCCGCGCTCGAACAGGCGTTGCGCGAACGCCATGCCGAGGAAGGCCGCCAGCTACGCCAGCGTCAGGACGCCGAATATCAGCAGACCGCCCGCATCCTCGCAGACGAAGCGCACGAGAAGCTCGCCCACTTCGACGCCCTGCAACAAGCCGCAAAGGAGCGCTTTGTCCGCGATACCTATCGGGCGAACACCGGCTTCAAAGCCTTTTTCGAAACCATCAGGGAAACGCTTAATCCGAAAATTTTGGCCGAGAAAGCGCACACCCGCGCCGAAGCCGTCGCGGGATTCAAACGACAACAGGAACACGAACGCGAAGACCGGATTGCGGACCTCGATGCAGAGCAGGCGGCCGACCTTGCCGATCTGACGGAACGTCACCAACAACAGCAGCGGGAGCATGACGCCCGTTACGAGACGGAGCGCGACCGCTATCTGCGCGAGCACGAGGCCGCCGCAAAACTCCTCGCCGAGATCGAGGAGCGCCGCCGGCAGGAGGAAGAACAGCGCATCGAGCGCGACCGCAACAGGGACGGCCCACCCGGACGCGCACGCTGAGCGGCTCGCGCTTTTTGCAATCAAAACCGAGCCGCTTCGTCACCGGAAAGATTGCCAAGCCTCTCCGTCCGGCTTCCCGGTTCCTGACCGGTATACTGGTGCGCGCGCTGGAACGGGCGCAGCAAAGGATTGCCGTGTCGATCGCGGCGCTCAAGCGCGCACTGACGAAGCCGCCGCCACCGCCGGCACCATCGCCGAAGCCGCCGATCCGCTCGATGTTTCTCAAGCGGGCGACGCCGCGCCGGAGACTCCGGAAACACTTCAAGCCGTTCTGATCGCGCGATAGCGTGTAGTGCCGTCCGCGCTTTGGCGGTTCTATCGAACAACGTCCGTCAATAAATACTGCGCGCCCGTCATCAATCGTTCATCACGCACGCCTTTCCAGCTTTCGGCGGGAAAGTACCGACCAGATATAACGACCGCCGTATCCTTGCTACCCGTTGGCTTCTGCACAACGCCGGTTAGCTCCGTTCCTTTGCGACGAAATAGGTCATGAACAGCACTACCCCGACCGCTATCGGTCCAGAATGCGCGGTCATTGGTGACAAATAAGCAAAACCCTCTATCGGCGAATTTCTCCCGTACAATCGCTTCGACGAAAGCGATGTCGTTGCAAAAGTCGTAAAGTGTCTCAGGGTGACGCCCATTGAGCGGCACCTTTAGCTCTATGGCGACAGTCTCACCGTCCATCTGTACAACAAGATCGAGATTGGACTTCGCCTTGCATGTTGTGCCGGGCAACGGGGTTATGCGGTATGGACGTTCAAACTCGACATGTGCGCCCATCAGCCGAAAGTAATAGGCGAGTTCGAGCTGCAAAGACCGTTCGTTGTAGAGTGCGCCACAGTTATCGGGCGCGCGCTGGAAGAATGCTTCAATCAGTGGTCTCATGTGATGCCAAACCGTTCCCGCATTTCCCCGGCCTTCGCCCATTCGTTGCCGGGTATCCGGTCGATCAGTTCCTTCATCACCCTGACGAAGGCTGCGTTAAGTGCTTCGTCGGTCAGCGCCCTTGCGCGATCTGTCGGAAGCAGCGGGCGCATGTCGGTGAAGAAGGTCGGGTTGACCAGTTTCTGGAACATGCGCTGCTGCGCCTCGGCCCTCGAAATCGCTTGCTCTGCTTTTTCAAGGTAGAGCCGGAAACATTCGACGACCCGGGGCGCGTTCAGCCCTTCGAATACAGTGAGCGCATGATCGAGGTCGAATAGATCGCGGCCCTTGTTGCGTTGAAGCAAGGCCCGCAGCTTGGTTGCCAGCATTTCTTCCCGCGAGAAAGTCGGGATTGCGACCTCGCCAGTGAACCACGGATTTTGGACGCCGAACGAAATTTCGATGGGGGGATCGTACGCTTCGCGTTCACGCGTGTTGATTTCAATCTTGAGCTTTATCGGGGCAGGTGAAGCCTTGTCTTCGGCTTCGACAGCGTACTTGAGCTTGGGCGCAACCGGGCTTTGATCGAAGCGCGGCCTGCCCAGCCATGGATCAAGAACGTCATGCACGCGATCCAGTATCGGACTGATGGGACCGGCGGTCGTCCGCACAAGGTCGATGTCTTCCGAATAGCGCAGCGGCATCGGAAAATGCAGCTTGTTCAGCGCCGTGCCGCCGCGGAAGCGCAGTTCGCCGCGCAGGAACGGATCGGAGAAGATGGCGACGAGCGCGCGGCTGATGATGAGGTCTTGTTCGACTTGCCTCTGGCTCGCCCACGGCACCACGCTGTTCCAGGCGGTGATGTAGTCCTGCGGGATCATTCGTCGATCTCCGGCGGACGCCGAACGATCACGCGCCAGCGTTCATCGCGTTCGGAGGATGGAGGCGACAAGTCGGGATCGCCCGCCTGTTTGGGATCGAGTTCGACCCACGGCAGCGGCCCGCGCGCCGACAGCGCCGCGAACATCGCTTTCGTTGTCCGCGAATGCCCCAGTCTTTCGAGCAGATGTCCAAGCCGTTGCACGACCGCCTTCTCGAAAGCGCCTGACAGGGAGGCAAGCTTTTTGGGTTGCAGCCGTTCGGCAAGCTCGGAAAGCACCGTTGCAATGTTGTCCAGACCGGCGCCGGCATGCGGATAGCGCACCAGATCGAGCGCCGTCAGTTCCGGCGAGGACAACTTCATATAGCCCGATTGCGTCTTGCGATCCTCAATTCCCGCCGACACCGCCGCGATGTCTTTGCGGTATGAAAAAACAATCCGCGTCCGGCCCGCTTCAATGTCGGGCAGGAGTTTGTCCGTGATTACCTGAAATGCCATGACGGCCTGGTGGGACGCGCCATGCGCCGCCGCCGCCGTCAGCAGTCCCACATAATAAGGCCGCTTTTCGTGGCGCATCAGGGCGTCGATATACCACTCCGGCGGTGGCGCTCCCGTCGTGGCGTATTGGGGTGGCACGACCACATAGAAACCGCGTCGGGGTCGGATAAGCTCACCGCGCCGCTGCAAACGCTCGGCGGCATCGAGGAATGCGCCCCGGCTGACGCCGATCTCCTTCTGTGCTTCATCCGCGGAAAAGACTCCGCGGCCCGTCGCAAGCAGGCCAAAGGCATAGGATGACAGGGCTGACCGCTCGATTCGTTCCATACTCTATTATCCGCTTCAAGAGCGGAAATTACAATATGATTCTATAATTGGGTCGTGCTCAAAAATCGTGAGCCTTCGGGCGTGCCGGTTCGATTCCGGCCAGGCCACCATTTCTTTTTCAAGCGCAGTCCTCTCTCCGGATCGAACCTGAAATTAAATATTGAGCGGCAAAGCCTTAAATATTTAGCGGCAAAGCCGCGGTCGATTCCGGCCAGAACCGAACCGCCATTCTTACGTCTTCCCCGCAATAGCGACACGGCCGCACCCGATGTCAGGCGCGGCCGTGTCCGGTTCTATAAAGTTTTCGATTGTTTTCCGTTACTTTGCGTCGTTCAGCGGGCAGGACTTTATGCCGTACGCTCTTACGCTGCCCAGGATCTTGTGCATGTCAGCGGAAAAGCGGGGGAGCGCGCTCGAGAAAGACAGCGCCATGAGGGAAGAGGGGCCGGCGCAGACGAAAATCCTGGTGGCGGTTTTAACGCCGGAGGAAGGCATCGACAGGGAGGTGCTGAAACGGTCCCAGGTTATGCCGGAAATCATGTTTCTGTGTCGTTGATAGAAGGGTTTTGCCTGCACCTTGTCGCTGCTGTTGATGCCGCCCAGAATGTTCGTCATGATGGCCTCGAAGTTTTTGGAGGTGAGGTCGAGAGGCTTATAGGTCTCGTAGCCGATCGTCACGACCTGCAGCGTATCCTTGGTCATCTTTTCCGGCATCAGGTTGATGCTCATGTCTTTATAGTCGGGCTTGGCGACCCAGTGGGCGGGCACGGCGAAGGTGAGATAGGGAACGCCAGTTTCGGGCCATCTCATTTCCTTTGCGGAAGCGGACGATGAAATTCCCGCGGTCATGAGGATTGCCGCGAACAGTGCCGTGAAGATGTATTTTTTCATTCTAGAAACTCCGGAAAATGGATAGAGAAGACCCAGCGGTCATGGCTTTTCGCATTGTAGCCGTCTGAAACTGTCCGGTAAACACAATAAAATGTGCAAAAAAGTGCGCAAAAAATATCGCAGACATTTGCCTGCGATATTTTTTTCCGTATCCCGAAATTCAATGCGGTTTAGAGAAGAATTCCAAGCTTAGCGGCGGTAGCCGCCGCGCCACGGGCGGTTGTGGTTGTGGCCGCCGATATAGGGGGATCCGATCGGGGTTAAGTAGGGGCCGTTCTGCACCCAGCGTTGGGCGCCGGCATTGTTGTTGAACTGCTGTCTGCCCCAACCGCCGCGGTCATGATGCCCGTGATCGAAATGTCCGAAGATCGCATGCCCGATGACCACTGCCGCCGCCGTGCCGAGGATCTGGTTGATGGCGGTGGAGGCGTTGTCCTGCGGCTGCACATAGACAGTTTGCGGAGGCGCTTGATAAACCGGCGCGGGCGCCTGATAGACCGGCTGTTGATACTGGTCGCCGACAACAGGCGTCTGGTAGCTTGATGTATCGCCGAAGCGGGCGTGTATCTGCGCCATCTCCCAGTTGAACTGGGCTCTGATCTGCTGGTCTCTGACCTGATACTGCGCATCGGTCAGATTGGTGTTTCTCTGCAGCGCGGTTTCCGCATTGACGTATTGCGCATTGACGTTGGCGATTTGCATTTGCTCTTGCGCTTGCTGCACGGGGGTCTGCGCGTAGGCGGTGGACGGCATGAAAGCCGCAGCGCTGGCCAGAACGGTAACTCCGAGCACGGCGTTTTTAAACGCGCGACTTAAAAACCCTTTTTTTAATGTCTTGCCTTCCATTGTCTCTCACTCCCCTACAGTGTCTACAGCAGTGTATTTTTCCAGTTTTATTGATGTTAACAGTTATTTTAGGTTATGTCAATCAATTATTTCTATAATATTATATAATATATTGATTTTAAACAATTATTTTTAGGACTTTTTTGGTTTCATGGCGAAAAATGCGCGGATCAAGAGGCAGATCCGCCCCGGTTGCAGCCGCTTTTCGCTAGAACCTGAAGCTGACTTTGACGAACCGGCTTCTGATGCACACCTTGGTCTGGTCGTTGACGGGCACACAGCGGCTCACGATATCCTGCAAAACCGTGTTTTTGTTCTCGACCATGTCCAGATGCAGCTTCAGCGGGTGTCCCTCATAACCGGCGTCTTTATATATGGATATATGGGCTGCTTGAGCTGAAAGCCGGGCGAGCAGGCGATTTTGAAATCCGAATAGACGGGCGTGACTTTTGCGCCCTGCTTCGTGGCTTCGTCCGGAAAGCGGATCGCGCAGGTGCTGGGGTTGGGCTCTTGTATGACGGACGGCAGGGGCGGCATTTCCGCCATGGCGTTTGTTGCGGCGCCGGCGGCCACAATCAGGCCGAGAACGGCTTTGTGCCAGGCGTGGCGCAGCTGTCCTTTGTTGTTCCCCATGCGTCTTTCTCCCTCGAACGGTGTTTTTGGCAGGTTCCGTATATATATGGAGATATAATATGATTATGTCAATAGATTTTCTGTAACATAATAAGCCGTCGGGATAACGCGCTCAATTCCAAGGATATTTTTTAAAGGCCGCGCAGCGCTTATTTGCTCTTTTTCTTTTTGGCGGATTTTTTGTCGCGGGCGTTCTGCTTTATGTAGGCGTCGATGATGGATTCGATCATCGGGCCGAAGCGTTCATAAAGCTCTTCGCAGCGGGTTTCGTTGTGCAGCTCGGTGCCTTTGCGCTCGCTGCGGATGAGGCCGGTCTCGCGCAGGACGGCGAAATGCTGCGACAGGGTGGATTTGGGCAGCTTGGCGCCGGCGATATCGCGGTAGGCGGAGCAGATCTGCGCGCACTCGGCGGAGGCCAGCTCCGCATAAATGCGTATGCGCACGGGATTGGAAAAGGCATAAAGGATGCCTTCGACCGTGACGTCTTCCATCTTCGGGTGCGATAAAGGTTTCATATTGCAAATGTAGGGTATTTTCAAGGCGAGTTCAATCGTCCACAATTGCCGCGCGAAGGGGGTTGACAAAAGTTCATAAGTTCTGTTATTACGAACTATCAAAACCCCGATCCTCTTGAGCCTCGATCAAAGGAATCATCACATGGAATACACCCGTCTCGGAAAAACCGGTCTTCAGGTCTCGCGCATCTGCCTCGGCTGCATGAGCTACGGCGACCCGAAGAAATGGCTGCACAACTGGGTGCTGCCCGAAAAAGAGGGCCGCCCGTTCATCAAGGCCGCGCTGGAGAAGGGCATCAACTTCTTCGACACCGCCAACATCTACTCCCTCGGCGCGAGCGAGGAGATTCTGGGCCGCGCGGTCAAGGATTTCGCCAAACGCGAGGATCTCGTCATCGCCACCAAGGTCAACGGCCAGATGCGCGACGTGCCCAACGGCGGCGGCCTGTCGCGCAAGGCGATCATGACCGAAATCGACAACAGCCTGAAACGCCTGCAGATGGATTACGTCGATCTCTATCAAATCCACCGCTGGGATTACAACGTGCCGATCGAGGAAACGATGGAAGCGCTGCACGACGTCGTCAAGGCGGGCAAGGCGCGCTATATCGGCGCAAGCTCGATGCACGCATGGCAGTTTTCCAAGGCGCAGTATCTCGCCGATCTCAACGGCTGGACGCGCTTCGTCTCCATGCAGCCGCACTACAACCTGATGTACCGCGAGGAAGAGCGCGAGATGCTCAAGCTCTGCGCCGATCAGGGCGTGGGCGTCATTCCATGGAGCCCGCTGGCGCGCGGGCTGCTGGCGCGCCCCGTCGGCGCGGAGGAGACCAAGCGCCGCAAGGGCGACAAGTTCGGCCACACGGTCTACGACAAGACGGCGGAAGAAGACAACAAGATCATTTCCCGCGTCGGGGAACTGGCGAAAAAGCACGGCGTCCCTCAGGCGCAAATCGCGCTGGCGTGGATGCTGGCCAAGCCGGTCGTGACGGCGCCGATCATAGGCGCGACCAGGATGAAGCATCTCGACGATGCTGTCGCGTCGCTGGACGTGAAACTGACCAAGGACGACATCACCTATCTGGAAGAACTCTACATCCCGCATGAAATCGCGGGCTTTGCTTAAAAAAGGAGAACTAAAATGACAGATATCAACGCAGCACAATCCGGCCAATTCAAAGTCGGCGGCGACATCGAGATCAACCGTCTGGGCTTCGGCGCCATGCGCGTCACGGGCGAGGGCGTGTGGGGCGAGGCGAAAGACCGCGCCGAAGCCATGCGCACGCTGAAGCGCCTGCCGGAAATCGGCATCAACTTCATCGACACGGCCGACGCCTACGGCCCCGAAACCAGCGAGAACATGCTGACCGAAGCGCTCTATCCCTTCAAGGGCCTGCTGATCGCGACCAAGGGCGGCCTTGTGCGCGGCGGCCCCGGCACCGGCGCGGGGGCATGGACGCCCGTCGGCCGTCCGGAATATCTGCGTCAGGCGGTGCTGATGAGCCTGCGCCGTCTGAAGGCCGAGACCATCGAC
This sequence comes from Pseudomonadota bacterium, assembly GCA_021849295.1. Classification (GTDB taxonomy): domain Bacteria; phylum Pseudomonadota; class Alphaproteobacteria; order Micavibrionales; family UBA2020; genus PALSA-926. Next base: position 13,113 of record JAJZTA010000007.1, read on the forward strand.
CTCTGGCAGCTCCACCGCATCGACCCCAAAACGCCGCGCGACGAGCAGTTCGGCGTCATCCGCGACATGCAAAAAGAGGGCTTGATCCGCCACGTCGGTTTGAGCGAAGTGAACGTCGGGGAAATCGAGGCCGCGCAAAAATTCTTCCGCGTCGCCACGGTGCAAAACCAGTACAACCTCGTCCACCGCGTGCATGAGGACGTGCTCGATTATTGCGAGAAGCACAACATCGGCTTCATGCCGTGGTTCCCGCTCGCCGCGGGCGATCTTGCCAAGCCCGGCACGGTTCTCGATGCCGTGGCGAAAAAGCTCGGCGCGACGCCGTCGCAAATCGCGCTGGCGTGGGTGCTGAAGCGCAGCCCCGTCATGCTGCCGATCCCCGGCACCGGCAAGGTGAAGCACTTGGAGGAAAACACCGCCGCGGCGTCCATCAAACTCTCCGACGCGGACTTCAAGGCGCTCGACGCGGCGGGCCTCAAACTATCCCGCGCCGCTTAAAAATTCAGAAAGGAAAAACCATCATGACAAAAGTTGCCATCGTTTACTACAGCGGCTACGGCCACACCACCAAACAGGCCGAAGCCGTGCGCGACGGCGCGGCGAAGAAAGCGACCGCCACGCTCTACGCCATCGACAAGGACGGCAACCTGCCGGACAGCGCGATGGAAGAAATCGCCAAGGCCGACGCCATCATCTACGGCAGCCCGACCTACATGGGCGGCCCCGCGTGGCAGTTCAAGAAGTTCGCCGACGCCTCGTCCAAGCCGTGGTTCGCGCAGGCATGGAAAAACAAGGTCGCCGGCGGCTTCACCAACTCGGCCTCGGTCAACGGCGACAAGTTCGCGACCATCGAATATTTCTGGACGCTCTCGCAGCAGCACGGGCAGATCTGGGTCGGCACCGGCCTTTTGCCCGCCAACGCCAAGGCCAACGGGCCGAACGACGTCAACTGGAGCGCCGGCTTCGGCGGCGCTCTGGCGATCTCCCCGTCCGACGCCGCGCCGGACGAGGCGCCGCGCAAGGGCGACCTTGAAACCGCGCGTCTGCTCGGCGCGCGCATCGCGGAGACGGCGGCGAAATTCGCGGCCTGACATTCCCGCCTTGAAGCGCGCGCCCAACGGACGTATATAAAGAATATGAAGCTGTTCCTTCAAATTCTTGTGATTGCGCTCGTAGGCTTCGTACTGGGCAGGTGGCTGGCCGTATGGCAGGTGAGCCATCGGGCGCTCCTTGCCGCGCCGAAAGTCGCCGAGGTCGGTGCCGTGACATCCGTGCCGGAGAAGGGCTCCACGGCGCATATCGGCGGGGCGTTTTCGCTGGTCGACCAGGCGGGCGCGGCGGTGACGGAGAAATCGTGGCCGGGGCAGTACAAGCTGGTCTATTTCGGCTACACCCACTGCGCCGACACCTGCCCCGCGACGCTGCAGAAGATAGTCGGCGTCCTGCGCCAGCTCGATCCGCTGGAGGCGGCGAAAATCGTGCCGCTGTTCATCACCGTCGATCCGGCGCGGGACACAGTCTTCGTCATGGCAGAATACCTGCTGCGTTTCCATAGTCAGAGACTTGTCGGCCTGACCGGCTCGGAGGCGCAAATCGCCGCGGCGGAGAAGGCCTATCACGTCTATACGGGCAAGAAAGACGGCACGGAATCGCTCGAAAGCCACTCGGCCTACGTCTACCTGATGTCGCCGGACGACAAGCTGCTGGATGTGTTCGATTCAGACACCGGCGCGCAGGATATGTTGGTAAAAATTCAAAAATATGTGAAATAACTTTTACCGCTTCGCATCTTTCCTTTATCAAGACTATTTTTGTTGCGCACACATAAATTTATGTGTTAATTGCAGGGCAAATAATAAGAGCCACGCGTTATAGCGACCAACCACAGGACCTCAAGAGGATACATTGACGGCCCAGACAGAAAATAAAAGCATTTCAAGGCGGTACGCGCACGCCTGCTTTTCCCTCGCCCGCGAGGCGAGCCAGATCGAACCGCTTGCCGCTGATTTGCGGTCTTTGCAGGCCATGCTGAAAGAATCGGCCGACCTGCAAAAGTTTCTGAACAACCCCACCCTGCGCCGCGCCGATCAGGAAAAGGCGCTCTCCGCGATCGCCGACAAGGCCAAGTTCAGTCCGCTGACGAAAAAATTCCTCGGCACGCTGGCGCAAAAACGCCGCCTGCCGATGCTCGAAGGCATCATCGAGGCGCTGCTGGCCGAGATCGCGCGCAGCAAGGGCGAAATGACGGCCGAAGTCACCGCCGCGCACAAGCTGACCGACAAGCAGCTCGAGAACCTCGCCGCCGCGCTCAAAAAAGTCTGCGGCCAGACGGTCGCCATCGAACTCAAGACGGACGCAAGCATCATGGGCGGGCTGATCGTCCGCATCGGCTCCAAACTGATCGACAATTCCGTGCGTGCAAAGCTCGAACGCCTGCACCGCGCCCTGAAGAACACCGGCTCGTCGCCGGATAAAAATACAAAGAGAGAGGTAGCTTAAAGTGGAAATCAGAGCAGCAGAAATCTCGTCCATCCTGAAAGACCAGATCGCCAATTTCGGCGCCGAGGCCGACATCGCCGAAGTAGGGCAGGTCGTCTCCGTCGGTGACGGCGTCGCCCGCGTCTATGGCCTCGACAAGGTGAAGGCCGGCGAAATGGTCGAGTTCCCGGGCGGCATCAAGGGCATGGCGCTCAACCTTGAAAACGACAACGTCGGCGTGGTTATTTTCGGCGACGACCGCGACATTAAGGAGGGCGACACCGTGCGCCAGACCGGCGAAATCGTTTCCGTGCCCGTCGGCAAGGGACTGCTTGGCCGCGTTGTCGACGCTCTCGGAAACCCGATCGACGGCAAGGGCCCTATCAAGGCGGCGGAAGAACGCCGCGTGGACGTGAAAGCTCCCGGCATCATCGCGCGCAAATCCGTGCACGAGCCGATGCAGACGGGCATCAAGGCGCTTGACGCGCTGGTGCCGATCGGCCGCGGCCAGCGCGAGCTGATCATCGGCGACCGCCAGACCGGCAAGACCGCCATCGCCATCGACACGATCCTCAACCAGAAGGAAATCAACAAGGGCACCGACGAGAAGAAGAAACTCTATTGCGTCTACGTCGCCGTCGGCCAGAAGCGCTCGACCGTCGCGCAACTGGTGAAAACGCTCGAGGACAACGGTGCGCTGGAGTATTCCATCGTCGTCGCCGCGACGGCCTCCGAGCCCGCGCCGCTGCAATATCTCGCGCCCTACACCGGCTGCACGATGGCGGAATATTTCCGCGACAACGGCATGCACGCGCTCATCATTTATGACGACTTGTCCAAACAGGCCGTGGCGTACCGCCAGATGTCGCTGCTGCTGCGCCGTCCGCCGGGACGCGAAGCTTATCCGGGCGACGTGTTCTATCTCCACTCCCGCCTGCTGGAACGTTCGGCGAAATTGAACGACGATCTCGGCGCGGGTTCGCTCACTGCGCTGCCGGTCATCGAAACGCAGGCGGGCGACGTTTCCGCCTACATCCCGACCAACGTGATTTCGATCACCGACGGCCAGATCTTCCTGGAAACCGGCCTGTTCTACAAGGGCGTCCGTCCGGCGATCTCGGTCGGTCTTTCGGTGTCGCGCGTCGGTTCCGCCGCCCAGACCAAGGCGATGAAGCAGGTCGCGGGCACGATCAAGCTCGACCTCGCGCAGTTCCGCGAGATGGAAGCCTTCGCGCAGTTCGCCTCCGACCTCGACGCCTCGACGCAGCAACTGCTCGCGCGCGGCACGCGCCTGACCGAGCTTTTGAAGCAGCCGCAATACAGCCCGCTCGCGTTCGAGGAGCAGGTCGTGTCGATCTTCGCGGGCGTCAACGGTCACCTCGACAAGGTCGCCGTCAGCGACGTCAACGCCTTCGAGGCTCAGCTGCTGAACGCGGTGCACAGCCATGCCGCAGACCTGCTGAAGTCGATCCGCGAAGAGCAGAAGATCACCGACGAAACCAAGGAAAAACTGAACAAGTTTATCGCGGATTTCGCCGCCACGTTCATCTCGGGGAAAAAGGCCGCCTAAAGCATGCCCAGCCTGAAGGAATACAGGAACCGGATCGCCAGCGTGAAGTCCACGCGCAAGATCACCTCGGCCATGAAGATGGTCGCGGCCTCCAAACTGCGCCGCGCCCAGCATCAGGCGGAGGCGAGCCAGCCCTATGCGACGAAGATGTTCGACATGCTGAGCCGCCTTGTGGCGAGAATCAACATCGATACCACTTCACCGTTTCTGCTGGCTGGCACGGGCAACCAGGATACGCACCTTTTGATCGTCATCACCTCCGACCGCGGCCTGTGCGGCGGCTTCAACGGTTCCATCGTCCGCAAGGCGCGCGCGCAAATCCGCGAACTGCTTGATGAAGACAAGGAAGTGAAAATCATCTGCGTCGGCCGCAAGGGCCGCGACGTGCTGAAGCGCGAATACGCCTCGAAAATCGTCCATACCTTCGAAGGGCTTGGCAAAAAGCGCCTGACCTTCGCCGACGCCATGGAAGTCTCGCGCTTCATCATGGACATGGGCGGGCGCCGCGAATTCGACGTCTGCCACGTGCTGTTCAACCGCTTCAAGTCCGTCATCGCGCAAGTGCCGACGTCGACGCAGCTGATCCCGTTCTATGTGCCGGAAAAAGAGGCGGCAGAAGAGGCGGGCGTGCACGCCGTCTACGATTTCGAGCCGGACGAGGACGAAATCCTGCAGGACCTGCTGCCGCGCAACCTCTCGGTGCAGATCTTCCGCGCGCTGCTCGACAGCGCCGCGGGTGAGCAGGCCGCGCGCATGACCGCGATGGACAACGCCACGCGCAACGCGGGCGACATGATCAACAAGCTGACGCTGCGCTACAACCGCGCGCGTCAGGCTTACATCACCAAGGAACTGATCGAAATTATTTCCGGCGCAGAAGCCGTATAGAGAATTAAAAAGGAGAATAAAGATGGTAAAACTGGCAGCAGAAAACAAGGGCGCGATGGGCAAGGTGACGCAGGTCATGGGCGCCGTCGTCGACGTGCAGTTCGAAGGCAAGCTGCCCGCGATCATGAACGCGCTCACTTTGAGCAACGACGGCAAGAACCTCGTTCTCGAAGTCGCGCAGCACCTCGGTGAAAACACCGTCCGCACCATCGCCATGGACTCGACCGAAGGTCTGGTCCGCGGTCAGGCCGTCGCCGACACGGGCGCGCCGATCCGCGTGCCGGTCGGGCCGGAAACGCTGGGGCGCATCATCAACGTCATCGGCGAGCCGGTCGACGAGCGTGGCCCGATCGAAGCCAAGGAACATTTCCCCATTCACCGCCCCGCGCCGGAATTCGTCGACCAGTCGACCGAAACGCAAATGCTGGTCACGGGCATCAAGGTCGTCGACCTGCTCGCGCCTTACGCCAAGGGCGGCAAGATCGGCCTGTTCGGCGGCGCCGGCGTCGGCAAGACCGTCACCATCATGGAACTGATCAACAACGTCGCCATGAAGCACGGCGGCGTCTCGGTGTTTGCCGGCGTCGGCGAGCGCACCCGCGAAGGCAACGACCTTTACCACGAAATGATCGAATCCGGCGTTATCAAGCTGGACGGCAAGGGCTCCAAAGTGGCGCTGGTCTACGGCCAGATGAACGAGCCGCCGGGCGCGCGCGCCCGCGTCGGCCTCACCGGTCTGACCGTCGCCGAATATTTCCGCGATCAGGAAGGGCAGGACGTTCTGTTCTTCGTCGACAACATCTTCCGCTTCACGCAGGCGGGCGCGGAAGTGTCCGCGCTCTTGGGACGCATTCCTTCCGCCGTGGGCTACCAGCCGACGCTGGCCACCGACATGGGCGCGCTGCAAGAGCGCATCACCTCCACCAACAAGGGCTCGATCACGTCCGTGCAGGCTATTTACGTGCCCGCCGACGACCTGACTGACCCCGCGCCGGCGACCTCCTTCGCCCACCTTGACGCGACGACGGTCCTGAGCCGCCAGATCGCGGAAATGGCGATCTTCCCCGCCGTCGACCCGCTGGATTCCACCAGCCGCATTCTCGACCCGCGCGTGATCGGCGAAGAGCACTATCAGGTCGCCCGCGACGTGCAAAAGACCCTGCAAAGCTACAAGGCGCTGCAAGACATCATCGCCATTCTCGGCATGGACGAGCTGTCCGAAGACGACAAGCTGACCGTCGCCCGCGCGCGCAAGATCCAGCGCTTCCTCTCGCAGCCGTTCCACGTGGCCGAAGTCTTTACCGGCACGCCGGGCGTGTTCGTCGCGCTGGAAGACACGATCAAGGGCTTCAAAGGCATCGTCAAGGGCGACTACGACCACCTGCCGGAAGCGGCCTTCTACATGGTCGGCACCATCGAGGAAGCCATCGAAAAGTCCAAGAAACTGCAACAGAAGGCGGCCTAATCCATGGCAGCCCCGCTTTCCAGCAAGACGTTCAAGTTCGAACTGGTCGCGCCGGAGCGCATCCTCGCGTCCGAGGACGTGGCGATGGTCACCGTGCCGGGCAGCGCGGGCGAGTTCGGCGTGCTGGCGGACCATGCGCCCGTCGTCTCCAGCATGCGTCCGGGGGTGATCGAAGTGCAGGACCCGTCGGGCGAGATCAAGCGCATCTTCGTCTCCGGCGGCTTCGCCGACGTGACCGGCGAGCTTTGTACCGTGCTGGCCGAAGAAGCGGTGAACGTGAACGACATCGACCGCTCCGCCGTCGAAAAGAAGCTCGAGGAATTGCGTGGCCAACTGGCCGAGGCGGCGGACGACGTCGCCAAGGCCGCCCTCGCGCGCGACATCGCCATTGCCGAGGCGAAGCTGGCGGCCGTCGCCTGAACGGCGATTTTTCCCGTTTATATTACTTAATCGCGCGGAAACGTACGCCCTATTGTCATAGTGGTGATTTAGAATCCTATCGTCCTGCCCGCCCGAGCGTTAATATAGAGACCTCTTGAAATCGGAAATAAAGGAGAACGACCATGCGCACGTCCACTGCCAGAAAGAAATCCTATACGCCGTCCATCAAGCTCAAAGACGAAGGATTGTTCCGCCAGCAGGCCTATATCAACGGCCAGTGGGTCGAGGGCAAGGGCAAAAGGATCGACGTGATCAATCCGGCGACGGGCGAGGTTCTCGGCAGCGTGCCCAATCTCGGCGCGGCGGAAACGCGCGGCGCCATCAAGGCGGCGCGGGTGACGTGGGACGTCTGGCGCGCCATGCCGGCGCGGGAGCGCGGCAATATTTTGAGAAAATGGGCGGACTTGCAGACTGAACACCTTGATGATCTCTGCCGCATCCTCACCTCCGAGCAGGGCAAGCCTTACGCGCAGGCGCGCGCGGAAATCCAGAGCGGCATCGCCTACGTCGAATGGATGGCCGAGGAGGGCCGCCGCGTTTACGGCGACGTCATCCGTCCCGACAACAGCCTGCAGCGTCTGGTGACCTACAAGCAGCCGGTGGGCGTCTGCGCGATGATCACGCCGTGGAACTTCCCGTCCTCGATGATCACCCGCAAGGCGGCGCCGGCGCTCGCCGCGGGCTGCACCGTGGTGATCAAGCCTTCCGAGCTGACGCCGTTTTCCGCGCTGGCATTGGCGGAACTCGCCGCGCGCGCAGGCATCCCCAAGGGCGTGTTCAACATCGTCACCGGCGATCCGCAGCCGATCGGCGGCGAAATGACGGAGAACGCGCACGTCCGCAAGCTCAGCTTCACCGGCTCGACGGCGGTCGGAAAAATGCTGATGGCGCAGTGCGCGCCGACGGTCAAGAAGGTCTCGCTGGAGCTGGGCGGCAATGCGCCGTTCATCATTTTCGACGACGCCGACCTCGATATCGCCGTGCCCGCGGCCATCGCCTCCAAGTTCCGCAACGCGGGGCAGACCTGCGTTTGCGCCAACCGCATCTTCGTGCAGGCCGGCATCTACGACAAGTTCGCGACCAAGTTCGCCGCCGCCGTGAAAAAGATGAAAGTCGGCAACGGCCTCGAGGACCGGGTGGACATCGGGCCGATGATCACCATGCAGGGCGTCGAAAAGGTCGAGCGGCACCTGAAGGACGCGGTCAAGCTCGGCGCGAAAGTCGCGACCGGCGGCAAGCGCCACGCGAAAGGCAAAACCTTCTTCGAGCCGACCGTGCTGAAGGGCGCGACGCCGCAAATGCAGTGCTTCAAGGAAGAGACCTTCGGCCCGCTGGCGCCGCTGTTCAGGTTCAAGAGCGAAGAGGAGGTCGTGAGACTGGCCAACGACACCTCCTACGGCCTCGCCGCCTACTTCTTCACCCGCGACGCGGCGCGCATCTGGCGCGTTTCCGAGGCGCTGGAATACGGCATGGTGGGCGTCAACAGCGTCTCCATCGTCGCGGCGCAGGCGCCGTTCGGGGGATGGAAACAGTCCGGTATGGGCAAGGAAGGCTCCAAATATGGCATCAACGACTACCTCGAGATCAAGCTGGTCGCGCACGGCGGGCTGTAAGCTGTCATTCTGGTAAAATTTTTATTACTGAAATCCTCCCCTGATTGGCGTTATGATGGTATCGGGGGAGTTCATGGCGGAAGACGATCTAAATCCAGCACCGTCCGGTGAAAACGAAGAGATATTCGATGCCGGCGCCGCGCCCGCGACGCGCCACCGGCAGCTGGAGTCGAGCTATTACTCCGTTGTCAGCCGCACCACCGCCGACGGCAAGGTACTCATCAATCAGGATACGGAGATTTTCACCGACAGCCCGTGCCCGGAATACGCCAACGCGCTTCTGGGCACGCAAGCCTATGACGCGAAAGACACCCGCCAGACGGCGACCGAGCAGTTCGCGCTGCTCTGCGACTGGCGCGCCATGCCGCGCGTGATGCATATCGGCTCCTACAAGTCCGTCAAAAGCCCCAATCTGATGGCGCTCTACGACGCCGGCATCGTCAACTGGCCGCTCGAGGGCCGCCAGAAGTTCGGCTTCATTTTCGAAAAGCCGATGGGCAAAAAGCTCATCGGTTCGCCCGACGGGCCGCCCTACAGGATCGCCGAAGACAAAATCATCCCCCTGCTGGTGGAGCCGCTGCTGCGGCTGCTGGTCGAGTTCCGCAACGTCGAGCTCGTTCACCGCGCCATCAACATGGAAAACATATACATGACGGGCGCGGAAGGCTCCGAGCGCGTGATCCTCGGCGAGTGCCTCTCGACCGCGCCGTCGCTCCGGCAGAACCCCATCTATGAAACAATCTCGCGCGCGCCGGCCCAGGCGTCGGGGCGCGGCCGGGGAACGATTGCGGACGATCTTTACGCGCTGGGCGTTTGCGTGGCGATGGTGGCGCGCGGGCAGAATCTTTTGGCGGGAAAAACGCCGCAGGAGATCATCCACGACAAGATCGAGCACGGTTCCCACATCACGATCATCGGCAAGGAGCGCATTCCCGGCGGACTGGCGGAATTTTTGCGCGGCGTGCTGAACGACGATACGGACCAGCGGTGGGGTCTTGACGACGCCATAGAGTGGCTGGACGGCCAGCGCCACAGCCCGAAGCAGGCGCGCGTCGTCATGAAGGCGGCGCGGCCCTTTCCGTTCCACGGGCAGAAGTTCTGGGACTTGAGGTCTCTGGCGCAGGTATTCTCGGAGAATGTTTCTGAAGCGGCGACCGAGATTGAAAAAGACCAGTTCTATAACTGGGTCAAGCGCAACTTCGACGACAAGGGGCTCTATGCGCGCTTCGAGCGTCTGTGGGAAAACGAAAAGGAGGCCGCGCGCGAGAGGCTGGTGGCTTGCGTGTGCATGGCCATGGATCCGCTGGGGCCGGTGCGCTATAAGGAACTGTCCGTCTTCCCCGACGGACTGGGCATGGCCCTGTCCTGCACGGTGGCGCGCAACGCGGATGCGCACACATACGGGGAACTGATACAGTCGCAGCTTTTCAACCTCTGGGTCAACCAGTCTTTCGACAATGCGATCGATTCTGCGGGGGTTCTGGCCATGCTTGAAAAATGCCGCAGCTCCGTGTCGCAGCGCCTGTCCGGCATGGGGCTGGAGCGCGTCCTCTACATGCTGAATTCCGAAGCGCCCTGCATGAGCCCGATGTTCAAAAACCATTTCGTCCTGTCCGCCAAGGGCGTGCTGCTGGCGCTGAACGACATCGCGGCGGGGCAGGGGGGGCGCAACGACAACGTCCTCGACCGGCATATCGCGGCGTTTATTTCCGTGCGCGAACCGAAGATGATCGACCCTTATCTCGGCTATATCAACTCGCGCAACCGCGGCCAGCAGGTGATCGGCGTCATCCGTTCTCTGGCGGCGGTGCAGCGCCGCTTCGCGGTGCCGCCCGTACCGGCGCTGTGCAAGTGGCTGATCTCCCTCACGGGGCCGATCATAGAATTGTACAACGACAACGAGCTCAAGCAGGAGATCACGCACAAGATTTCCTCCATGCCGGATAACGGCAATCTGACGATACTGCTCGACGCCATCGACGATTACAGCCTGGTCCGCAAGGACGCGCAGAGGTTCGCCTTCGCGCGGCAGGAATATGCCGCGCTGGTCGCCGAGAAATACCAGATCGAAAAACAGCTCGCGAACCGCCAGATCTTCGGCGGCGCGACGGGGCGGCAGGCGTCCATGCTGGTCTCCTGCGCGCTCGGCGCGGTTGTCATCGCGGGATATCTCGTGCTGCGCTTTATGGGGAAGCTCTAGGAGGGAACGAAAATGGCGAATTACGACGACATGGAGAACGGGAAAAAAAGGCGCAACACCTCCGTATCCGTGAAGTTCGCGATTTTCGCCGCGCTGGTCGCGGGCGTGGTTTTTCTGCCCGTCACGCTTATCTTTTTCGTCTGCATGATCCCGACGATGGTGGCGGGGATCGTCGACCAGTATCCGCGCAAGACCGCGTGGCTGACGATCGGGGCGATGAACATAGCGGGCACGGTGCCGGTGCTGTGCAAGCTGGTGGACGCGGGGCGCTCGATGAACGCGGCGTCCCAGCTCATTTTCAACCCGAACATGCTGCTGATCGCTTATAGCGGCGCCCTCGTCGGCTGGGTGATCTACAACAAGGTCACGCCGCTTGTCGCCATCGTCGTGCAGAACAAAAACAAGCGGCGCCTCGAGGAAATCACCAAGCGGCAGGAAGAGCTGGTCAGGAAATGGGGCGAAAAGGTCGTTTCGTGACCTCTGGCCGCGCGGCTGTCTAGATCTTCGTCATGATGGCGCAGTTGCGTCCGCCGTCCTTGGCTTTATAGAGCTGCTCGTCCGCCTTGACAATCAATTCGTCCAGCGCCCAGGTGCCCTGCGTGACGGCGACGATGCCGAAGCTGGAGCTGTAGCTGAGGTTTTGCGGCGCGCCGTCGGCGTCCTTGTAGGGGCAGGGCGTGGTGGCGACGCATTTGCGGAAGCGCTCGATGACCGCCAGCGCCTCCTCCGGCGTCGTTTGCGGCAGGAAGATGGCGAACTCCTCGCCGCCGATCCGCCCGAGCGTGTCGTTGGCGCGCAGCGTCTTTTTCATGAGCGAGGTGTAATGCTGCAGCACAAGGTCGCCGACCTTGTGGCCGTAGGTGTCATTGACGGATTTGAAATGGTCGAGGTCCATCATGGCCAGAGCGAAAGGCGTCTTGTGCCGTTTGTAATAGGCGAGGCCGACGTGGGCGAGCTGCATGAAGGCGCGGCGGTTGTTGATGCCGGTCAGCATGTCCGTCAGCGCGAGGTGAAGGATGTTCCTGTGGTATTCGGCGAGGTTTTTGACCAGCGGACGGAAGATGAACGTCATCTCGAGCAGGAGCGTCAGTAAGATGACCAGCACGCCGTAGAGCTGAAGGTCGTAGGCGCGCTCGATCTCTTCCATGACGTGGGTGCGGTACTGGCGCAAGGCCTGATCGAGATTGAGGCCGAGGATCCTTTGCTGGTCCGTCAGGGCCTTCAGCATTGCCGTCGCCTTGTCCGGATGGCCGGTGCGCTCGTATCTGCCGATGTCCTGCGCATGCTGCACGAAGATTTTCATGCTTTTGCTGATCTGATAGCGGGGATCGTGGAATATTCTGTCGATGTCGTCGTTGCCCGAGGCTTCGGCTTCGACGAACTTTTGCTGCAGGTCGCTGATGTCGCCGCCGAGCAGTGTGTCGTCGAAGGAATTGCCCGTGGCGTGGAACGTCGCGGCCTGCGAGGACACTTCGTCCACCAGAGACCTGATGTTGGTGATCCGGAACGTGACGTTGGCGTTGTCGCGCTGGCGGGAGGTGATATGGGCGGTGACGATATGCCCGAGGATTGAGATGAAGGCGATGATGCTGAAGGCGGTCACGTAAGCGCGCGTCAGGCTCCGCAGCTTGTCGTCCTTTTTCAGCAGTTCTGGCCCCATAGGCGCCGGAATGAGAGTGGCGGGATTAACCCTTTTCCTCTTGCGATTTTTAGTATTCTCGCGCTTTTCAGTCGTAATATCACTCGTCATAAAAATACCCCACTTTTTTTTATAGCGGGGAAGACGGAAAATGGCAACAAAATGGCTGTGCGCGGTCGCTTTTTTTTAGAGGAAGCACCCCATGGCCTTCTTGACCTGCGGCGGCGGCTTTTTGATCGGCGCGGTGGCTTTTTTGAGGAAAGCCGCGGCTTTCGGGTCCTTCTTTTCCAGAAGCGGCAGCAGATTTTTCTGCACCTCGGCATGATAATCGTTGAGCCACTCCAGTTCCTTGGCCGTGAGCAGCGTCGGGTCGACGAGGTTGCGGTCGATCGGCGCCATGGTCAGGGTCTTGAAGCCCAGCAGGTTCTGGCCCTGATCGTCCTTGCGGCCCGTGTCGACGACGACGACGAGGCTTTCGATGCGGATGCCGTAAGCGCCCTCTTTGTAATAGCCGGGCTCGTTCGAGAGAACCATCCCTTCCTTCAGTGGCACGGTGGTGTTGGCCGAGGAAATGCTGCACGGGCCTTCATGCACGGAAAGATAGCTGCCGACGCCGTGGCCGGTGCCGTGGGCGTAGTCGAGGCCGACGGCCTTGAGCGCGGCGCGGGCTTTTTCGTCCAGCTTGTCGCCGGTGGTGCCGGCGGGGAATTCCGCCATGGCGACCTGAATGTGGCCCTTGAGCACGCGGGTGAAGTTTTCCTTCATCTCGTCCGTGGGAGGCGAAAGGGCGATGGCGCGCGTGACGTCCGTCGTGCCGTCGAGATATTGTCCGCCGGAATCGACCAGATAGACCGGACCGGCATCCAGCTTCTGGCTGGTTTCAGGCGTGGAGCGGTAGTGGATGATCGCGCCGTGTTCTCCCGCGCCGGAGATGGTGTCGAAGCTGAGGCCGCGGAACTTGTCCTGTTCGGCGCGGTAGCTTTGCAGGAGGTCGGCGGCGGCGATTTCGTCGTACTTTTTGGAAGCGCCGTGTTCCGACATGGCGGCGAGAAAGCGGGTCAGCGCCGCGCCGTCGCGGACGTGGCAGTCGGTCATGCCCTTGATCTCGACGTCGTTCTTGATCGCCTTCATCATTTGCAGCGGGCTGCGTTCGGAGACGACTTTTCCGCCGTTGTCGGTGACGGTGTTCTGCACCTTGATGGGCGCGGTGACGGGATCGACCCAGACGGTTTTGCCCTGCTTGCCGAGGGCCTTCAGGCCGTCTTCGAAATCCGCGATGTCGTGGATGCGCACGTCCTTGCCGACCCATTTTTCCGTTTCGGCGGTGACTTTGCGCTGATCGACGTACCAGTCCACGCCGCCGTCCTTGTGGGCGATGGCGTAGGAGAGGGCGAAGGGCGTGCAGGGCACGTCGCCGCCGCGCACGTTGAGGAGCCAGCAGGTTTCCTCCGGCAGGGCGATGGCGATCGCGTCCGCGCCTTTGGCGGAAAGCGTGTCGGCGAGGTCTTCGCGCTTGTCGGCGGAAGATTTGCCCGCGTATTCCAGCGGCTGCGGCACGGCGGGGGAGAGCGGCGCTTCGGGGCGGTTCTGCCACGCGGCGTCAAGCGGGTTGCCGTCGACGAACACGAGAACGCCGCCGGCCTTGTCCACGGCTTCCTTGACCGTTTTAACCTCGTTCGCGCTCATGATCCACGGGTCGATGCCGAAGGCTTCCCCTTTTTTCAGGTTCTTCTCGATCCATTCGGAGGGCTTCATGGTCGGCGTGGGCGCCTGATCTTCCGCGGTGCTGCAGATGTCGAAATCTTTTTTGTCCACCTGCTTGCGCGCGGCGAGCGTGTAGCGGCCGTCGGTGAAGAAGCCGGCTTTATTTTCGAGGACGACGGCGGCGCCGGCGGAGCCTTCGAAGCCCGTCGCCCAGGCGAGGCGCTCGGAGCGCGCGGGAACGTATTCGCCGTGAAACTCGTCGGCGCGGGGAATGTAAAAGCCCTGGATGTTGCGCTTTTTCATTTCGGCGCGCAGATCGGCGAGCTTGTTTTTCTGTTCGGCGGGTTTTTCGGCGGCGAGTTCGTTTTTCAGCGCCGTCAGCTGCTCGGCGGAGGCTTTGTCGGTTTTGAAGAGGGTGAGCCAGAGGTTCGGCGCGGCGATGTCTTCCGGCGCGGCGAGGATGCCTTTGAGCGCGGCCTTCACGTCGTCGAGCGAACGCGTTTCGCCTGCGGCTTTGAGGAGTTTCTCAAGATTGGCGTCACCTTTGTATTTCATCTCCGGCTCCCTTGGAACATTCATGCCTTTTAAATTATATATCGCCGCCACCCCGAAATGCATTCAGGATGACGGCGATACTGTATCTCAGTAATCGAAAGTGGATTACCCGAATTTATTCGCCGTCGCGCTCTTTACGTTTGCGCTCCAGCTTACGATAACGCCTTACGGCTTCGGATCTTTCGCGTGCTTTCTTGACCGACGGCTTTTCGTAGTGCCGACGGATCTTCATTTCGCGGAAGAGGCCCTCACGCTGCATCTTTTTCTTCAATGCGCGCAGAGCTTGATCGATGTTGTTATCGCGTACAACGACTTGTACGATGGTAATCACCCCTTTCTTATTCATAACCTAGTTGTTAATAACTATGCGTTTGTAGCACGGCGCGCGGGACATAAAAAGCGATATTTGCGCATTTCCCCGCGAGAACAGGCAAGTTTTCAGTCTATCACAGAGATTCTTAAGATTTTGCCAAGTTCCCGGAGCAGGGGGTTAAGACGCCAGTTTCGCCTTCACCAGTGCCGACAGAGAATTAAGACCATGTTTTTCAAGGATTTTAATGTCCTTCTGGGCGAATTTGTCCTCGGGCAGCAGGTCGGCCAGCTCCTTGTCGTCGTCCGCGGCGCGGCGGGCGGCGCGCATGAAGATGTCGGTCACCTTGAGGGTCGCCAGCGTGGCGTCCTCGTCCGACATGAAGATCAGGCCGCGCATGGCTTCTCTTTGCTCTATGATTTCCTCTTTCGTCACCGTCAGGGCGAATTTCTCCAGTTTGCCGGCGGCGTTGAAGTGGTCTTTCACGTCGAGGGTCACGTGGTAGTCGAAAAGGTCGCCCAGTGCGGCAAGGCGTTGTTCTTCGGTTTCCGGCGCTTTACGGTCCTTGGGCATAGGGCATTCCTTTGTTTGATTATGTTTTTACATTCGGGTTGCTGCCGTGTATAGTGCCGTTATATAGAAAAGTCAACGGTCTGCAAATTATGCAAAAAGAAATTAAGTTGCGTAGTCCTAGGCTCGTCCATTAACTTGTCCTTCTAGCTTAAAAAAAAGGATCGAAAGAGGCATATGCTCCGTCAGGTCACACTGGAAGATAAATACACCGAGAAGTCGGGCCGTATCTATTTGAACGGCCTGCAGGCGCTGGTGCGCATTCCGATCATGCAGCGCCAGCTCGACATGGCCGCCAACCTCAACACCGGCACGTTCATCTCCGGTTACCGCGGCTCGCCGCTGGGCGGGCTGGACATGGCGCTGCAGTCTGCGCAGCAATATCTCGACGAAAACAACATCAAGTTCGTTCCCGGCATCAACGAAGATCTCGGCGCGACCGCCGTGTGGGGCAGCCAGCAACTCAACCTCGGCCCCGGCGCGGAATACGACGGCGTCGTCGGCATCTGGTACGGCAAAGGCCCCGGCGTCGACCGCTCGATGGACGCGCTGAAACACGCCAATGCCGCCGGCAGCAGCAAATACGGCGGCGTGCTCGCGCTGGCGGGCGACGATCACGCCTGCAAATCCTCGACCTTTCCGCACCAGTCGGAGCAGGCCTTCGTCCACGCGATGATCCCCGTCCTCAATCCGGCGGGAATCGCCGACGCGATGGAACTCGGCCTGCACGGCATCGCCATGTCGCGCTATTCCGGCTGCTGGTCGGCGATGAAGGTGATCAGCGATTTCGCCGACAGCTCGGCCTCGGTCTTTTCCGATCCGTCCGCGCTCACGTTCAAGACGCCGGTC
The DNA here is from genome assembly GCA_021849295.1 of Pseudomonadota bacterium. Taxonomy (GTDB): domain Bacteria; phylum Pseudomonadota; class Alphaproteobacteria; order Micavibrionales; family UBA2020; genus PALSA-926. The sequence goes on from JAJZTA010000007.1 coordinate 29,395, forward strand.
GACTTCAACATGCCGGCCGAGGGTCTCAACATCCGCTGGTACGATCCGCCCGTGGCGCAGGAAGAGCGTCTGGTCACGCAAAAACTCCCCGCCGCGCAGGCCTACGCCCGCGCCAACGGCCTCGATAAATACGTCATCAATCCAAAGAAAAAGCGCCTCGCCGTTGTCGCCACCGGCAAGGCCTTCATGGACACCATGCAGGCGCTGGAAGACCTCGGCATCGGCAAGAGCCGCGCCGAAGAGCTGGGTCTCGCCGTCTATAAAGTCACGCTCGTCTGGCCGCTGGAGCGCGAGGGCATCCTCAAGCTCGCGCCCGAGACGGACGAGATTTTCGTCATCGAGGAAAAGCGCGCCTTCGTCGAAAAGCAGATCAAGGACATCCTTTTCCACGTCGCCGCCGACAAGCGTCCGCGCGTCACCGGCAAGACCGACGAGAAGGGCGTGCCGCTGCTGCCCGAAACCTACGAGCTTTCGCCCGCGCTCATCGCCGACGCGCTGATCAAGCGGCTGAAACCGCTCACCGAGGTCAAGCCGTTCGAGGACCGCATGGCGGTCATCCACAAGAATTTCGACCTCAAGGGCAAGCCGTCTCCGGTCGTGCGCATGCCGTGGTACTGCTCGGGCTGCCCGCACAACACGTCCACCGTGGTGCCGGAAGGCAGCCGCGCGCTGGCCGGCATCGGCTGCCACTACATGGCGATGTGGATGGACCGCCGCACCTACATGTTCACGCAGATGGGCGGCGAGGGCGTGCCGTGGATCGGGCAGGCGCCGTTCACGAAAGAGAAGCATGTATTCTCCAACCTCGGCGACGGCACCTATTTCCACTCCGGTCTGCTGGCGATCCGCGCCTCCATCGCCGCGAACATCAACATCACCTACAAGATTCTCTACAACGACGCCGTCGCCATGACCGGCGGCCAGCACGTCGACGGGCAATTGAGCGTCGTGGACATCGCGCGTCAGGTCGACGCCGAGGGCGTGAAGGCGATCTACGTCGTCTCCGACGAGCCGTGGAAATACGGCAGCAGCGCCAATTTCCCCACCGGCACGCATATCCATCACCGCGACGACCTCAACGAGGTGCAGAAAACCCTGCGCGAGATCGAAGGCACGACCATCCTGATCTACGACCAGACCTGTGCCGCGGAAAAGCGCCGCCGCCGCAAGCGCGGGCTCTATCCCGATCCCGCCAAGCGCATCATCATCAACGAGCGCGTCTGCGAAGGCTGCGGCGATTGCGGCGAAAAGTCCAATTGTCTGTCCATCGCGCCGGTCGAGACCGAATTCGGCCGCAAGCGGCAGATCGACCAGTCGAGCTGCAACAAGGATTATTCCTGCGTCAAAGGCTTCTGCCCGAGCTTCGTCACCGTCCTCGGCGGCGATTTGAAAAAACCCGAGGGCGCGAAACTCGGCGACGAGGTCGAGGCCTTGTTCAAGGACATGCCGGAGCCGGAAATCGCCAAACTCGACGAACAATTCTCCATCCTCGTCACCGGCGTCGGCGGCACGGGCGTCGTGACCATCGGCGCGATCCTCGCCATGGCCGCGCACCTTGAAGACAAGGGCGCGACGACGATGGACCAGACCGGCCTCGCGCAAAAAGGCGGCGCCGTCACCAGCCACATCCGCATCGCCAAAACGCCGGAAGACATCCACACCGTGCGGCTTTCCACCGCGGGCGCGACGCTGGTGCTCGGCTGCGACATGCTGGTGACCGCGGACGGCAGTTCGCTCTCCAAAATCCATCCGGAGAAAACCAAAGTCGTCCTCAACACCCACAAGGCGCAGACCGGCGCCTTCACCCACGATCCGGAATGGCGCATTCCCGCCGACAAGGTCGTGGACGCGATCGCGAAGCTGTGCGGCAAGGACAACATGGTGTCGCTGAACGCGACGCAGATCGCGACGGCGCTGACCGGCAATTCCATCGCCACCAACATGTTCATGCTCGGCTACGCCTGCCAGAAGGGCTACATTCCGCTGACGCCGGAAGCGATCCTGCGCGCGGTCGAGCTCAACGGCGCCGCCGTGAAGATGAACAAGCAGGCGTTCCTCTGGGGCCGCCGCGCCGCCTTCGACCTCGAGAAGGTGGAGGAAATCGCCCGTCCGCGCGGTCAGGGCGATCTCGAGCGCCACCGCGAGCTCTCCAAGGGGCTGGACGAAGTCGTCGAGCGCCGCATCACCTCGCTGACCGGATACCAGAACGCGGCTTACGCGCAAAAATACAAAGAGCTGGTCGACGCCGTTTCCGCCGCCGACGAAAAGCTGAACGGCAAGGCGGGCAAGCTCAGCGACGCCGTGGCGCGCTACTACTACAAACTGATGGCCTACAAGGACGAATACGAAGTGGCGCGGCTTTATACCGACGGCCAGTTTCTGGCGCAGCTCAAGCAGACCTTCGACGGCAAGACCCGCCTCAAGTTCAACCTCGCCCCGCCGCTGCTGGCGAAGCGCGACAAGGACACGGGCGAGCTGAAAAAATCCGAATACGGCGCGTGGGTGCTGACCGCCTTCCGCCTGCTGGCGAAGCTGAAAGGCCTGCGCGGCACGGCGTTCGACATCTTCGGCTACACCGAAGAGCGCCGCACCGAGCGCCGCCTCATCGGCGATTACAAGGCGGCGATCGAGAAGATGTTGCCCGCGCTGGACAAGGGCAATTACGACCTCGCGGTCGAGCTGGCCGCGCTGCCCGAGCATATCCGCGGCTACGGTCACGTGAAGCTGAAGAACATCGAGGCGGCGCAAAAGCGCGAGGCCGAATTGCTGGAAAAGTTCGATACGCCGGCGGAAGAGCAGAAACAGGCCGCTTGAGCCTTTAAAGCAGCTTACATTTTCAGGGCTTTGATGTGGGCGTAGTCGTTGATGCGCTTCGCGACGGCGGCCGCCTTTTCTACCTTGCGGTTTTCCTCATGGCTGTCGCTGAGGAGCTTTTTCAGGCTTGCTTCCCTGCAAAGCTCGGCGGGGCGCTGGCCTTCTGCGTTTTTCAACGAGGCGTTCGCGCCGAGATCCAGAAGCTTGGTGGAGGCGCCGATGGCGTTTCTTTCCGCCGCGTGGTGCAGGGGCGTCCAGCCGCTCTTGTCGGCGCCGTTCACGTCCATGCCCTTTTCCTTCACCAGATAGGCGATGATGTCGGGGTGGTTGTAATAGGCCGCCATATGCAGCAGGCTGCCGCCGTAGCCGCCGTTTTGCCACTCGAAATTTTGTTGGAGAACATCGGGGTTTTTCTCGACGAAGTCGCGGACGTCGGCAAGGGTGCCGATCATCATGCCCTGCAGCAGCTTGTGCTGCGGATGCAGAAGGCGCTTTATGGCGCCGCTTTCCGTCTTGTCTTCGGGCTTGCTGCCGTCGGCGGCGGGGATGTCCGCTTTCGCGCCGAGCGATTGCAGCATCAGGATCGCCTCTTTGGCGTTGTTGCAGGCCGCGTGGTGCATCGGCGCGAGCTTGCCTTTGGAGGAAGACTGGTCGTTTACGTTCATGCCTTTCTCTTTCACGAGAAACTGGATGAACTGCGGCCGGTTGTAGGCGGCGGCCATGTGCAGCAGGCCGCCCGAAAGCTTTTCCTTGCCGCCGGCCCTTTTCGTCACCAGATTCAGCAGCTTCGGCTTCTTCATCAGCGCGACGCGCAAGTCGACGAGCGTGCCGGCGCGCATGATTTCGGCCATTTTCTTTCCTTCAAAAAACATCATCTGTTTTTGTCCTTTTCAAAGCCGAAGCGGGCTACATGCCCGATTTTTTCAGCTTGTCGTATCTGTTTTTCGGCGTCGCGGCGGCGGGCGTGTCGCCTCCTTCCGTCTTCGCGCCTTTGGATTTTTTCTGAAAGGCTTGCGCCAGTTGTTCCTTGGCCTGCTTGAGGAGCTCCTGGTCTTCAAGCTTGGCGAACTTCGTCTTGCTTTGCAGGAGCTGCCCGCTTTTCAGGTTTTCGGTGATGGAGGTGCAGACGCCGGAGGAAAAATTGAAAAGCTCGGTCAGCTTGTAGCTGTCGCCGGGCAGTGTGCGCGCATACATGATTTCGTTTTCCGAGAGGGCCGTCCATGCGCCGGCGGCCTTGGCGATGTCTTTCTCGCGGGTCTGTTCCGCCGCATATTCCTGCTCGCATTCCTGCAGCAAGTCCTTGAGCGCGGGATTGTCGCAAGCCGCGGCGGGGGAATTGCCCTTGCCGTTTGTCAGGGACGGGTTGGCGCCGAGTTCCAGCAGCCTGATCGCGGCTTCCATGGCGCCGTTTTTGGCCGCATGGTGCAGCGGCGTCCAGTTAAATGCCGTTTTTTGATTATTGACGTTCATGCCCTTTTCCGTGACGAGGTAATCGATCAGCACGGGCTGGTTGTAAAAGGCCGCCATGTGCAGCAGGGTGCCGGCGAAGCTGTTGTTCTGCCAGCGGAAGTCCTCGTAAAGTCTGGATGGATTTTTTTCCACTTCCGCCTTGAACGCGTCGAGATCGCCGGTCTGAACGGCCGTGAAAAGCTTGAGGTCGGGGTTGAGAAGGTCTTTCAGGCCCGGCTTGGCTTCGTCGTAGGGCGTGTTGTTCTCGCTGTTTTTCGCGTTCAGGTCCGCGCCGAGCGCGATCAGTTCTTTTGCGGCCTGCATCGCGCCGTTCTGCCCCGCGTGGTGCAGGGGGGTGTTCTGCTTGAAATTCGCCCAGTCGACCGCCATGCCTTTTTCCTGCACCAGAAAGCGGACGATGGCCGCCTGATCGCAGGACGCGGCGACATGCAGCAGGCTGCCTCTGTGGCTGCCGTCCGGTCTGCTCCACGCATATTCGCCGTTGATCAGGTCGGGATTTTTGGCGAGCGCTTTTTCGAGCTGGCTCAAGGCGCCTTGCTGGATCAGTTCAACGGGGTTCACTTTTTTGTCGAACATCTGCGTGCTCCTTGAATGAAAAATATATGCGTGACACTTTAGTCCCGCATATATAATATGTCAATTAAATATATATAAGTTATTGATAATAAATATCTTTTTATATCAAACTTACTTGCCGAGGTCGCGCAGCTTGTCGTAGCTGTGCCTGAGCTGCATCGGCTGCGCCGGTTTCTTTGCCGCCGTTATTTCAAGGGCGATGCCGCGGATTTCCGCCAGCTGTTCGCAGGCCTTTTTGAGGGTTTTCTGATCGGCAAGGTCTTCGAACTTCTTTTCTTCCTGCGTGGTCTGGCCGCTTTGCAGCGTCTCGGTGATGGAAAGGCAGGTGGAGGAGGCGAAGTTGAAGAGCTTCGTCAGGCGGTAGCGGCCGCCGGGCAGCGTGCGCTCGAACATGATCTCGTCGTCGGAGAGGGCGGTCCATTCGCCTTCGGTGCTGATCTTGACCTCTTCCTGCGCCGGTTGCCGCTTTTTCTGCTGCAGCAGGTCCCGCAGCATGTGGCTCGAGGAGCGTTCGTCGGGGCACTGGCCGCCGTTGTTTTTCAGCTCCGCATCCGCGCCGAGCGCCAGCAGCGTCTTCAGGGTTTCGCTGGAGGCGTTGCTCTCGCAGGCGTAGTGGAGCGGCGTCCAGCCGCCCTTGTTCCGCTCGTTGATGTTCATGCCCTTTTCGGCGGCGAGAAAGCGGATGATGTCCGGCTGGTCGTAAAAGGCGGCGGCGGAGAGGATATTGGCGGTGTAGCTGCCGCTGTTGTCCTGCCAGGGAAAGACCTTGCGCAGGAACTCCGGATTTTTCGCCACTGCTTTTTTGAGGCCGGCGAGATCTCCGTTACGGATCATTTTGATGGGGTCTTTTTTGCCGAACATGCGCGCTCTCCCTGAAAATTATTTGCCGAGATCGCGCAGCTTGTCGTAGCTGTGCGTGGCATGCGGCTGCGGCGCCGCGGGTTTTTCTTTTTTCTTCTTCGTCATTGTGACGGTAATGCTGCGGATTTCTTCCAGCTTCGCGCGCGCCGTGCCGATGATCTCCTGATCGGCCAGCTCTTCGAACTTTTTCTCTTCACTCGAGATATGGCCGCTCTTGATGTCTTTGGTGATGGAGGTGCAGACGGCGGCGGCGAAGTTGAAAATCTTCGTCATGCGGTAATGCCCGCCGGGCAGCGTGCGCTCGAACATGATCTCGGTGTCGGAGAGGTCGGTCCATTCGCCGGCGGCTTTGGCGGCCGTGCGTTTGCGGCTGCGCGCCGCTTCGTATTCTTCCGCTTTTTCGTTGAGGAAGTCCTTCAGGGGCGGACTGGTGGTTTGCGCGGCGGGCAGGGTCCCGTCGTTTTCATCGTCGGAGTCGCGCCGAGGTCCGCAAGCTTGCAGGCGGCGGCCTTGGCGTTGTTTTTGGCGGCGTGGTGCAGCGGGGTCCAGTTGTTGCCGCAAACCGTCGGGGTCCATGCCTTTTTCGGTGACGAGATATTCGACCATGTCCGGATGGTTGTAAAAACCCGCCATATGCAGCAGCGTGCCGCCGTAATTTTTGCCCTTGTTCGACCACGACATCTCCTGCCGCAGCAGGCCGGGGGACTTTTTAAGCTTTGTTTTCAGGGCCTCCAGGTCGCCTTCGATGATGATCTGGTCGATGCTTTTTTTGCCGAACATGGGTGCGCTCCTGATGCCAAAAGGAGAATCCTGCGCGGCACGTTAGCAACGTATCATGAATATGTCAACTATATTATGGATAAAAACAGGGATTTTATGCGCTTGCGGCCTTGGGCGCGGCGACGGAGATGTTCAGTGCGGCGGCGAGCAGGGTCTTGGTGTAGTCCTCTTTCGGGTTTTCGAAGATCCGCTCCGTCGGGCCGCGCTCGACGACCTTGCCGTTCTTCATGACGATCACGTCGTGCGACAGGGCGCGCACCACGCGGAGATCGTGGCTGATGAACATGTAGGCGAGGTTGTGCTTTTGCTGCAGGTCGCGGAGCAGGTCGATGATCTGCGCCTGCACCGACATGTCGAGCGCCGAGGTCGGCTCGTCGAGGATGACGAACTTCGGTTTCAGGACCATGGCGCGGGCGATGGCGACGCGCTGGCGCTGCCCGCCCGAGAATTCATGCGGATAGCGGTGGCGCAGGGCGGGGTCGAGGCCGGTTTCCCGCATCGCGGCGACGACCCGCTGGTCGCGTTCTTCCGCCGAGAGGTGCGAAAAATGCACCAAAAGCCCTTCCTCGATGATCTGCGCGATGGACAGGCGCGGCGAGAGCGCGCCGTAGGGGTCCTGAAAGACGATCTGCATGTCCTTGCGCAGGGGGCGGAGATCGTTCGCCGCCATGAGGTCGATGGGCCTGCCCTCGAAGCTGATCAGCCCCGTGCTCTGGATGAGGCGCAACAGGGCGAGCCCGAGCGTCGTTTTTCCGGAGCCGGATTCGCCGACGACGCCGACGGTTTGCCCCGGCTTGACGTCGATGTCGATGCCGTCCACCGCTCGCACATAGTCCACCGTGCGGCGGAACACGCCCGCCTTGACGGGGAAGTGCACTTTCAAGTCCTTGGCGTGGAAAATGGTGGCGGCCGTCGCGTCGAACGGCATCGGCGCGCCCTTGGGCTGGGCGGCGAGCAGCATTTTGGTGTAATCGTGTTCGGCGGCGGTGAAAATCCTCTCCGTCGTGCCGTATTCCACCAGATCGCCCTGATACATCACCGCCACGTTGTCGGCCATTTTGCGCACGATGCTGAGGTCGTGGGTGATGAGCATGATCGCCATGCCGGTCTTTTGTTGCAGGTCTTTGAGCAGCGCGAGCAGCTGCGCCTGCACGGTCACGTCCACTGCGGTGGTGGGTTCGTCGGCGATGAGCAGGTCCGGTTCGTTGGCGAGCGCCATGGCGATCATCACCCGCTGGCGCTGCCCGCCGGACAGCTCGTGCGGAAAGGCGCCCAGGCGCGTGGTGAGCTTTTCCAGCCCGACGAGGTTGAGCAGCTCGATGACCCGCGCGCGCGCCTTGTCCGGCGCCATGCGTTTGTGGATGAAGAGGACTTCGGCGATCTGCTTTTCGATGGAATGGAGCGGGTTGAGCGAGGTCATCGGCTCCTGAAAGATCATGGCGACCTTGTTGCCGCGGATGCCGCGCAAAATGGCCTCCGGCGCGTGCATCAGCTCCTCGCCCCTGAACTTGACGGAGCCTGAGGGGTGCTCCGCGCTGGGATAAGGCAGCAGCTGCAGAATGGAGAGCGCCGTCACCGATTTGCCCGAGCCGCTTTCGCCCACCACGGCGAGAATTTCGCCCTTTTCGATGGAAAACGACACGTTTTTGACCGCGTGCGTCACCTGATCGCCGTTTTTGAAATCCACCGAGAGGTTTTTGACGTCGAGCAGGGCCATGATTTTAACCTTTGAATATCTTGCGGGGGTCGAAAGCGTCGCGCACGCCTTCGCCGATGAAGGTGAGCAGGCTGAGCAGAACCGCCAGCGACAAAAACGCCGTGATGCCGAGCCACGGCGCCTGCAGGTTGTTTTTTCCCTGCGACAGCAGCTCGCCGAGCGAGGCCGAGCCGGGCGGCAGGCCGAAGCCGAGGAAATCGAGACTGGCGAGAGAGGCGATCGAGCCGGTGAGGATGAACGGCATCATCGTGACCGTTGCCACCATGGCGTTGGGCAGGGCATGCTTGAAGATGATGACCGGCGTCGAGACGCCGAGCGCCTTGGCGGCGCGGATATAATCGAGATTGCGGGCTTTGAGGAACTCGGTGCGCACGTAGTTCACCAGCGTCATCCATGAAAAGAGCAGCATCAGCCCGAGCAGCGAGAAAAACCCCGGCGTGATGACGCTCGACATGATGATGAGCAGGAAAAGCACCGGCATTCCGCCCCAGATCTCGATGAAGCGCTGCGACAGAAGGTCGAAGAGGCCGCCGAAGTAGCCTTCCAGCGCGCCGACGGTGATGCCGATGGCGCTGCTGAGGACCGTCAGGATGAGGCCGAAAAGGATCGAGACGCGGTAGCCGTAGATCAGGCGGGCGAAGACGTCGCGGCCCTGATCGTCGGTGCCGAGCCAGTTTTCCGCCGAGGGCGGCGAGGGTGCGGGCACCTGCAAATTGTAGTTGATGGTACGGTAGGAATAGCGGTCCGGCGGCCAGATCATCCAGCCCTTCGCCTTGATCAGTTTTTGCACGTAGGGGTCGCGGTAGTCCGCCTCGGTCTGGAACGTGCCGCCGAAGGCCGTCTCGGGGTAGGACTTGAAAATGGGGAAATAGAAATGGTGGTTGTATTCGAGCAGCAGCGGCTTGTTGTTGGCGACGAAGTCGGCGCAGCAGGACACGACGAACAGCACGATGAAAATGCGCAAGGACCACCAGGCGCGGCGGTTGCGCTTGAACTGCTCGACGCGGCGCTGCGCGATGGGAGAAAGCGTCATCTGGCCTCCTCCGCCTCGAAGTCGATGCGCGGGTCGACCAGCGTCATGGTGAGGTCGCTGATGAGCTTGATGAGAAAGCCGATCAGCGTGAAGATATAAAGCGTGCCGAACATCACCGGATAATCGCGGTCGACCGCCGCCGTGTAGCCGAGCAGGCCGATGCCGTCGAGCGAGAAAATGGTCTCGATCAGCACCGAGCCGGTGAGAAACACGCTCATCAGCGCCATCGGAATGCCGGAAATCACGATCAGCATGGCGTTGCGGAAGACGTGTTTGTAAAGGATGCGGTTTTCCGTCAGCCCCTTGGCGCGGGCGGTGAGGACGTATTGCTTGTTGATCTCCTCGAGAAACGAGTTTTTGGTCAGTATGGTGAGCCCCGCGAAGCCGCTGATGGAGAGCGAGATGACCGGCAGCGTGATGTGCCAGAAATAATCGAGGATGCGGTGCGGCCAGTCGAGGCTCGCCCAGTTGTCGGAGACGATGCCGCGCAGGGGGAATATCTGGAAGTATTGCCCGCCCGCGAAAAGGACGATGAGGAAGATGGCGAAGAGAAAGCCCGGAATGGCGTAGCCCGCGACGATCAGGCCGCTCGTCCAGATGTCGAACTTCGAGCTGTCCTTCACGGCCTTTTTGATGCCGAGCGGGATGGAGACGAGATAGATCAGCAAAGTCGACCATAACCCCAGCGAAACGGACACCGGCAGTTTTTCGAGGATCAGCGCGGTGACCTTTTTGTTCTGGAAGTAGCTGCTGCCGAAATTGAAGGTGAGGTAGTTTTTCAGCATCATCACGAAGCGCTCGCCCGGCGGCTTGTCGAAGCCGAACTGCTTTTTGAGCGAGGTGATGAAGGCGGGGTCGAGCCCCTGCGCGCCGCGGTAGGCGCTGGCGCCGCTCGACATGTCCATCTGCTTTTGCATCGCCTGCGTGCCGACGCCCGTGACGCTGCCGGCGCCGCTGAAGTTCTGCGTCGCCGAGACGTTCATGCCCTGCAATTTGGCGATCATCTGCTCGACCGGCCCGCCGGGGGCGATCTGCACGATCAAAAAGTTCAGCAGGATGATGCCGAACAGGGTCGGGATCATGAGCAGCAGTCTGCGGACGATATATGCGGCCATTGAGTTACGCTATTTCCCTTGAAGGAACCTGTGCGGAATTTTAGCAGCCTTTTGCGGGTCGTACCACCATGTATCTAGCGCGGCGAAGGTCACGCTGCCGGCGTATTTCGGGGCGATTTCGGGCCGGTCGAACTTGTTCCAGTAGGCGACGCGGTAGGCGGCCAGATACCAGTTGGGAATCACATAATAATTCCACAATAAAACACGATCCAGCGCGCGGGTGCGCACGATCAGCGCCTTGCGGTCGGGCGCGTGGATGATCATGTCGACCAGCTTGTCCACCACGGGGTTTTTGATGCCGATCAGGTTGCTGCTGCCGCGCACGTCGGCGAAGGCGCTGCCCCAGTAGTTGCGCTGTTCGTTGCCGGGCGAGAGCGACTCGCCGAAGCCGCCCACGGCCATGTCGAAGTCGAAGTCGTCCATGCGCTTCTGGTATTGCGCGGGATCGACGAGGCGGACCGTGGCCTTGATGCCGAGCCTGCGCAGGTTGTTGATCATCGGGTTGATCCAGCGCGCGAAGGCGGCCTGATAGATCAGGAACTGGAAGGTGAAGGGCTTGCCGTCCTTTTCCAGCACGCCGGAGCCGTTGACCTTCCAGCCCGCTTGTTTCAGCAGGTTCGCGGCGGTGATCAGGTTTTGGCGCATGTCGTAGCCGTTGCCGGAGGTGGTCGGCAGGGTGAAGGGCCTGGTGAACAGCTCAGGCGGCAGCTGCTTTTTGAACGGCTCGAGGATTTTCAGCTCCTCGCCTTGCGGCACGCCGGAGGAGGCGAACTCGGAGTTTTCAAAGTAGCTGGTGGTGCGCTTGTAGCTGCCGTAGGCGAACTGCTTGTTGGACCAGGCGAAGTCGAAGGTGTAATTCAGCGCCTCGCGCACCAGCCTGTCCTTGAACATCGGGCGGCGGATGTTGAAGATAAAGGCCTGCATGCCCTGCGGCATGTGGTTGGGGATCATCTCTTTTTTGATATAGCCCTTTTTCACGGAAGGCTTGTCGTATTCGGTATACCAGCTTTTGGCGATGTTTTCCTCGTGCAGGTCGTATTCTCCGGCGAAAAATCCCTGCAGCAAAACGGTCGCGTCCTGATACATGTCGTAGCTGACGGTGTCGAAGTTATAGGTGCCCTTGACGATCGGCAGGTTTTCGGCCCACCAGTTTTTGACATGTTCGTAGACGATGCGGCGGCCGTATTTGACGGACTTCACCTTGTAAGGTCCGCTGCCGAGCGGCATCAGCGTGGTGGTCGTGGCGAAGTCCTTGCCCTTCCAGTAATGCTCGGGCAGCACGGGCAGCCCGCCGACGATCATGGGCAGCTCGTGGTTGTTTTTCGCGCGGAAGGTGAATTTCACGGTCAGCGGTCCTTCGGCGACGGCGGACTTCACCGCGGCGTAATAGACGCGGTACCACGGCGCGCCGTCCTTCATCAGCGTGTTGAACGTCCACACCACGTCGGCGGCGGTGATCGGCGTGCCGTCGTTCCAGCGCGCGTTTTTGCGCAAATTGAAGACGACCCAGCTTTTGTCGGGCGCGACCTCGACCGTTTTGGCGATCAGGCCGTATTCGGAGAAGGGCTCGTCCGCCGACTGTGCCATCAATGTCTGGTAGACGAGGCCGCCCAACCCCGGCGCGGGCGTGCTCTTGAGCACGAAGGGATTGAGGCTGTCGAACGTGCCCATCTTCGCCAGACGCAGCGTGCCGCCCTTGGGGGCGTCGGGGTTCACGTAATCCAGATGCGTGAAGCCGGGCGGGTATTTCGGCTGGCCGCTGATGGCGATGGCGGGCAGCGGCTTGGGTGTGCCAGGCTGCGGCGCGTCGGCATGCGCGGCGGCGGGCAGCACAAGGGCGCAGCAAAGCAGGAGGGCGGCGGGCAGTCGGGACATGCGATTCTCCGGAGGTTTTTAAAGACCCGACCAGTTTACGCCGCGGGCAGGCGCGTTACAAGGCGCTGGAACCCGCGCAAAGAAAAACCCCGCCGGAGGGGGCGGGGTTTTGTGTGGAGATAAATTAGTATCTGGACCCGCCGGGCGGAAGGTCGTCGGGGGGTTTCAAAGAGTTTATAGCGCCCATCAGTTGCTCGGTCCTCCTGTCGGCGGCTGCTTCTGCTCCCAGGCGCGTTTGTTCGTCTTTAAAGGCGGATCTATTTTTAGATATTTCGCTCTTCCGTGCATCTCCGCCGTCCTTTATGCCCTTGGTTGCGGAGCCCATGGATTCGCCGGCCATGCCGCCCATGCGGCCCATGGCACCGCCATGGTCGCCGCCGTCACCCACAGACCCGCCCGCGCCGGACCGGCTGCCGCCGATCGGGGCCCAGCGGAAGAAGGCGTCGGGTATGCCGGTGATCATCTTGAAGCAGGTGTTGGCCGCCCCGTAGATGACCAGGAAGAAGATGACCGTATCGGCCACGACGCTCATCAGGCCCAATATGATGCCTGTGATGCCCGTAGACTGCGTCATCGTCGTACCCATGAAGGCCTTGAAGATGGTGTAGAAGTACGAGAAGAACGTGTTGAAGATGAGGATGGAGCCGACGAAGCCCACCACCGTCAACACCGGCCGCGTGAAGACGTCAAGCCAGTTGAGGAACACGTGCTTGGCGTCCCAGCCTTCGCCCGTCGTCGAGAGGAAGGACAGCGCGGCAATCGGCACCAGCGCCACGGCCTCGAACACCGTCACGGCCCATGTGAGGACGGCGAAGGCGACTCGTACCAATGGCAGGGCGGGCAGCCAGAACGTCAGCGTCGCGCCCGTACTGAGCAAGATCGTGCCTAAGACGCCGAGCAACCCCATGAGCGTGGTGTTGGCGATGGCATCGCCGATCGCGCCGAACGGATCGGCGAAGGCGACGAGCATCACAAGGGCGAAAAGCGCCATGTGCACCCCGACGCCAAACTCAAGCAGATGATGTCCCAGATTGACCAGAACGGTCAGGGGATAGGTGGTTTTATCCTGCGCGTCCGGCGCGACCATATCGATAATGTCGCCGTGAATGACGTTGCTGATCGCGTGCGCGACAATCGCCGCGGGGTCGGAGGCCATCTGGGCGACTGCCTTCACGGCGCCCGCGAACATGTTCACGAGCTTCGCGATGGCGGAAATGCCGCCCCAGATGGCTTGCACCCCGGGGATATGGCTGAACCAGCTCGAGTGGCTTCCGCCGCCGCCGCCGTTGCCGCCGCTGCTAACGGACACGCCGATGTCCTTAGGGGGGGGCGCGCCGGCGCCGACCAGTCCCGTCGTGTTTCTCGTGAACTGTCCGGGGACGGCAGAGGTGCTGACATTGGCTGTCGCCATCGGCACGGTTTGCCACCAGTCGTTGAACTTGTTGACGACCTCGTTGATCTTTTCGCTCAGGCCGCCCTCGTTGGGGATGGACCCCGCCGTGATGGTGACGGGGACCTTCGACTGCGAGAGGATGAAGCTGTTGATGTTCGCCAGCTTCTGGAAGAAGCTCCCCATATCGGCCCAGCCGTGATCGCATGTATTGGGGCCTGGCGCAGCGCTGCCGCTGCTTGCACTTGCGCCAGCAACGCCGCAGAGAATGTATTGACTGACGTTGGACAGATCTTGCTGGTAGATGGCGGAGATATTGGAGAGGATCTGGCTCTGCATGTAATCCTCGAGCGCGTTGCTGGTGGTGCTATATGCGCCGTCCTCTACGCAATTCATGTTCGGATACGTGCCGCTGGCGGGCAGGCCCGCGCCGCAGCCGGTGGGGCTATAGCCGCCGCCTACACCCAGCCCCTTCTCGATGCTGACGCTGCCGCCGGTGGTGGTGCCGCCGCTGCAGTTCAGGTGCAGAACGTCCAGCTGGCCGCTGCCGGAGCCGTTGCCCTGGTCCAGGCCCCAGATATGCTGCGACACGAAGCCGCAGGCGAAGTCGTTGGCGATGGATTCGATCTTGGTTTGCGGGCTATTGTCCTTGGCATCAGGGGTGGGGTTTGGCTTCACCGTCGGCGCGGTGTAGGTGTAAGCGGTGGGGCCGCCGTAATTGGTAGGGACGGGGTAGGTACCGCCGAGAGAACTGCCGGCGTTCATCGTCGGCGGCGCGGATGCGCCGGCGTAAAAGAGGTTGGCCCAAACCGCGTTCATGTCCTGCGTGAATTTCAGTTTCGCGCATTGCAGTGCGGCCGAGGGGTCGGTGGGGTTGGGACAGCCGAGGTTAGTCCACTGACTGGTGATGGTCGGGTCGTTTTGCGACGGGAAGGCAACCGTGCCGCACTCGTTGGATCCGGTCATCTTGCGGTAGGAGTAGCTTTGCAGGCCCTGGTCGTTCAGACCTGCGTTATCGTAGCGGTAGACGATCTGCTGGTCCGGCAGGTTCAAGCCTTCCGCCTGGTCGGAATAGCCGTTGGAGGCGACGATGCACACCCACGCGCGCAACATGGCGCCCGTCAGCTCCATAAGGTTCTTCTGCGCGGGCGGTTTGTAGAGCACATTCTTGGTGATGGAGGTGAGATAGGCGTGCCAGGCGTTGGAGCCGAGGTTGCTGCCGTATTCCGCGACCTTCATGACCATGAACTGGCCGGAGCTGAAGCCGTTCGCGCCGAGCGGAACCATCAGGCCAAGCGCGAAGACGATGCGGATCGGCGCCCACACCATGTTGTGGCGGCCGCCGCCGAGCGTACCGGTCTTCGCCGTATCCACGACGACGGACAGAATCAGCCAGAAGAGCATGGCGCCGGCGATCACCATGATGCCGGTGTTATAGATTTGCATCATGGCGCCGACGGCGTTTTGCAAGGGGCCGCCTTTGCCGGCCGCGCCGAGGCGCAACATGTCATTGAGGAAGATGATGGCATAGTCGGTCAGCGACGCGCCCGAAGGGGCCGTGCCGCCGGTCAGCGGATCGGTCGCGATGCCGGGCGGGTAAGTTTTGTCCCACAGGGCCCCCGTGCCGGCCTTGCCGATGGTGGAAAAGTCCGAATTACCGGCCCAGTTCTGGAAGACCTGCGCCGACGCGCTGGTCACGAAAACCGTGGAAAGGTTGATCACCGTCATGATGACGGAGGATACGATGAAGAAACTGATCAGGACGACCGAACTGAAGACGCTCCACTGATAGGGCGTCGCGCCGTGGCTGCGCAAGCTGTACCACGCATCGCCGAGCATTTCCGTGAAGCTGCACTTTTCGACGCCGGGTTCGCCGTAAAGAACTGCAGGGTGGGTCATCGGCAGCACGCCGGCATGGGCCAGAATGCCCGCGACCGTGCGCATGAAAATGGGCATTATATGCCCCGCGCCCCTGAACATTCTGCCGAATTGCGGCAAAAATATGAAAGACGCGACAGACGGCGCCTTAAACTGACTTGACGAATCGCTCATGAATTCCCCCCGGAAATGCACCCGCTACGGCTATATTTACAATGATACTTCTTTTTCTTAAAATGGTCAAATTGAACATAATTTATGAAAAATTATAAACACTCTGAAAAATATAATATATATTTGATTTTATTGTATTTTTACCAGCACAGGCTATCCATGACATAACTTGGCTTAAAAAGATAGCCGGCGAAGAAGTCATTATGTTGTGCGGAGCCGGTTTGAGCGGCTGAAAAGGCGTCGCGGTGGATGCCGGAGGTCACGAGGACAGAATCGAGGCCGAATCCGGTGGCGCCGGCGATGTCGGTCTGCATGCCGTCCCCGACGGCAAGAATCTTGCTCGTGCCCATCTCTTTGACGCAGCGGCTGTATACGTTGCGGTGGGGCTTGCCGTAGTAGACGACGTCGCCGCCGAGGGCGGCGTAAGCTTCGGCCAGCGCGCCGGCGCAGACCACCAGTTGCTCCTGCACATGGACGATCTTGTCCGGATTGGCGCAGAGCATGGGCAATTTTCTGTCGCAGCAGTCCTCGAGCAGCGGCATGTATATGTCCAGGTCGTCGGCAAAATCCTGCACGCCGCTGTTGAGGACGAAATCCGCGCGGGCGGGATCGGTGACAAGCTCGATCTCCAGTCCGTCATATAGACTGTGGTCGCGCTCGGGAGACCCGATGTGCAGGCAGCGGTTGCCCCAGCGGCCGAGCAGCGCGTCGCGCATGGCCTGCCAGCTGGCCTCGCCCGAGGTCACCAGCCCGCCGTACATGTCGGGTGTGATGCCCATGGCGTCGAGCTTGGCGGCGATGACGAAGGCGCGGCGCGGCGCGTTGGAGAGCAGCCAGACTTTCTTCTTGAGCTTTTTGAGCGCGGCGAGCGTCGGCAGCGTCTCGGGGAACGGCGCGACGCCGTCATGCACTACGCCCCACAGGTCGAGGATGAAGCCGTCGTAAAAGACGGCGACTTCGGAAAGGCCGGAGAGTTTTTTGGGCGCGGCGGCGGTCGCGGGCATCATTTCTTTTCACGCAGCACGGGCTTGCCGAACAGGTAGCCCTGACCGTAGTCCACGTCGATCTCGAGAATTTCCAGCAACTGGCGTTCCGTTTCGATTTTTTCGACGATCAGGTCGATGCCGTTGCGGTCGAACTCGTCCTTCAGGCGCTTGAGGCGCTGCAGGCCGCTGTCCTCCTTGATCTCGCGCACCAGCAGGGCGGCGTCGATCTTGACGAAGCGGATATGCCGCGCGTTGAGGCGGCTGAAGTTGACGTTGAGGCTGCGCACCTGGTCCATCGAGAAGCGGCAGCCGAGTTTTGAAAGCCCGTCGAGGATCGGCAAAACGTCGGCGTTCATGGTGGCGAGGTCGGTCTGCGCGAGCTCGAACACGAGGCGCGGCGCCAGCGCGCGGTTGAGCGAAATGAACTCGACGAGATCGCCCATGAACTTCGGGTCGTTGAGCGTCGGGCTGGTGATGTTGAAGAAGTAGGCGTTGCCGGGGCCGTCGTCCTCGGCGTTGCGGATGAGCAGCAGGCCGCGCAGCAAAAGCAGGTTGTCGATGATCGGCATGAGCGCCTGCCGGTTGGCGATGCCGACGTAGCGGCTCGCGGGCAGGTACGCGCCCTCTTTGACGCGGATGCGCGACAGCATCTCGAAGAAGCGCGTCTTGCGCTGGGGCAGGCCGACGATCGGCTGCATGAAGAGATCGATGCGGTCCTGCTGCGCCGCGCTTTGCACGAGCTGCAGCACTTGCGCTTCCGTCAGGTGCAGGCCGATCTTCTCCGGATCGGCGTCGGCGGGGATGCCGAGATCCTGCTCGGGGATGATCTCGACTTCTTCCTGATCTTCTTTCGGCTGTTCGCCGAGTTTCGAGAGCTGGTCGACGAGGCCCTTGAACATGCGCTGGTCGATGTTTTCGTCCGGCATTTTGCCGTAGCCGCGCGCGATGCTCGCCGCCGCGCCGGAGAGGCTCTTGCGCAGCAGCGCGGTGTCGTTGCGGTTGCGCGCCACGTCGCGCACGAGGCGGTCGTAGTCCGAGTTCATGTCGTGGAGCTGCTGCAGCAGGTCTTTTTCCCAGCGGCGGCGCGCTGCCATCTCCGACAGCACCAGCAGCGCGAAGACGAGAAGCCCCGCAGTGATGAGGGCGGCGCGCACCGAAACCGCGCCCGCCAGGAACACCACAAGCGCCAGCACGCCGAGCGCGATCACCAGATTGCGGAAGGTGAAGTAGTTGTAAAAGGTGAATTTTTCCGGTGCCTTGCCGCTGGCCAACGGGCGCTGGAGCAGGCTCAGCTTGTTGGCGTTGCTGTACGGTCTGGGTGCCATGGGGGCATTCCTGTTCGCGTCGGCTTTGTGTTGCATGCGCTAGAGATTACCGCCTCGGGGCGCATATTTCCAGCAGTCATTTTCCAGCCGCGTACGAGGAAAACAATGAAAAAACAGCTTCTTCCGCGGATAATCGCCTTAAAAATATTTGACATATTATTACACATAAGCTATAACTGCAGATGATATCCGGAAAGGCGGAGATTAAATCATGTTCCTGCAAAAGATGTTCAACTGCTTGTTTCCACATAAATGGCGTATCGACGAAGCGCAATCGGCCGGTTCGATAAACACCTATCAGGTCTGTTTGAAAACAGGCGGGCGGCGCGTCATCCCCGCGCCTGCCGCATGCGGCTATCAGCCGATAGACAGGGCGTGGCTAAAAGGCGGCACCTCCGCAAACCTGTATTCTCCTCCAAAAATGCTCTGATTTTTATTTTCGCGCCCGTTCCCGCAAGTACGCCTGCACGGCCGCGGCATCGGCGGGCAGCGTGTCGCATTTTTCGGCGCGGCCGTGAAGACCGGCGAGAGACGGCGGCAGGTCGGGCGCGGTGCCGGTGGCCTGTTGGACGGCGTCGGGAAACTTCGCCGGATGCGCCGTGGCGAGCGCGATGATGGCGGCCTGCGGGTTGTTTCTGCGCCAGGCTTCCGCCACGCCGACGCCGACGGCGGTGTGCGGATCGACGGTGACGCCGTATTTTCTGTGGGTCGCGCCGATGGCGGCGAGCGTCGCGGCGTCGTTCAGCTTGCCGCCGGTGAAGCCCGTTTTGAGTTGCGCCATGATTGCGGGCGCGGCTTTGAATTCGCCCGTTTCGCGGAAGCTTTCCATGATCTTCGCGGTGGCGTCGCCGTCGCGGTTTTGCAGCTCGAACAGCAGCCTTTCGAAATTGCTGGAGATCTGGATGTCCATGCTCGGGCTGAGGCTCGGGGCGACGGGCTGGATTTTCATTTCGCCGGTCTGGAAGAAGCGGTAGAGGATGTCGTTGCGGTTGGAGGCGACGATCAGCTTTTCGATCGGCGCGCCCATGCCGCGCGCCACGTGTCCGGCGTAGACGTTGCCGAAGTTGCCTGTCGGCACGCAAAAGCTGACGGGCTTGACGAACTGCGCCGTCGCGCGCGCGTAATAGACAACTTGCGCGAGGATGCGCGCCCAGTTGATCGAGTTGACGGCGGAGAGCGACATCTCGTCGCGGAATTTCTCGTCGTTGAACAGCGCCTTGACGATGTTCTGGCAGTCGTCGAAGCTGCCCTCGACGGCGATGTTGAAGACGTTCCCCGAGTCCACCGTCGTCATCTGCCGCCGCTGCACCTCGGAAACGCGGCCTTTGGGATGGAGGATGAAAATGTCCGCGTTCTGCTTGCCCTTGAAGGCTTCGATGGCGGCGGAGCCGGTATCGCCCGAGGTCGCGCCGACGATCGTCACGCGCTGATGTTTACGGGCGAGAATATAGTCGAACAGGTTGCCGAGAAACTGCAGCGCGATGTCCTTGAAGGCCAGCGTCGGCCCGTGGAACAGCTCCAGCAGGTAAAAATTGTCGTCGAGCTGGCGCAGCGGCGCGACGTCGGGATGCGTGAAGGTTTTATAAGAGGCGTCGATGATGTTTTTCAAATCCTCCGCCGGAATATCGTCGCCGACGAAGGGCGCCATGATGCGGAAAGCCGTTTCCGCGTAAGGCTTCCGCACGATATCGGGCAAGGGAGGCAGCGTTTCCGGCACATAGAGCCCGCCGTCGCGCGCGAGGCCGGCCAGCGTCGTCTCCGTGAAGCCGAGGCGCGGCGCTTTTCCGCGCGTGCTGACGTAAGAGATGCTCATTCCTGTCTGAAGCGCAAAAAGAAAGCCACCTGCGAGGCGAGCGCCATCAAAAACCAGAAGATCGCGTATTGCAGGTGATGGTTGGGGAACTGCGTGCGCACCATGCCGCCGACGGGGTAGACGCCGGGCCCGGTCTTGTCGAGCGTGAAGATGACGGGCGCGACGTCCGTCACATGCGCCGCCCTGGCCATGGCCTTGAGGTCGGGCCAGAACCACTGGTTTTTCTCCGGCACGTTTTGCGGCGTGAAAGAGGTCTTATGCGGCAGCGTGATGATGCCGTGCAGCTCGACGATGCCGTGCGGCTCCTTGACCTTGGCGAGGGTCTCTTGCGAAACCCAGCCGCGGTTGACGATCACCGTGCCGCCCGAGATGCGCTGGAACGGCGTCATCATGTAAAAACCGTTCTGGCCGTGCCAGGTGCGCGGCATGACGAGGAAATTGTGCTGGTAGATGTAGGTGCCCGTCATGGTGACGCGGCGGTATTCCCATTTTGCGGGGTGGGCGATCTTTTCCGGCAGCGGCGCGGGAGCCATCGCCATGTTGGTGTGGATTTTGTCCAATAGGGCGGTCTTCCACTGCAGGCGGTGCAGCTGCCAGTTGCCGAGATACACGAGAAAGACAAACGTGATCAGCGAGGCGATGGCGGCAAGCAGGGGCGGGCGGAATTTCTTCATGAAAAACATCATAAAATCTTTAAAAAGAAAGCGATAGATTTCATTTGCGGCCTTTTCCGGAATATGGTAGCTTTGCTGCTTATCATAATTCGAGAAGGAGACCATCGTGCAACGCTCACGTTCCCTGACAGAGGGCGAAATCAAGCTGGCGCAAAGCCTGTTCGGCGATTCCATCGACTATGCCGCCGTGAAAATCCACGACGGCCGCCGCGTGCCCTTTCAGCCGAACAATTCAGGCATGACGCCGAACGGCGAAATCTACATGAGCGGCTGCTACAGCGACGACTACACGCAAAAAGGCGTCCCCAGCCACGCCTTCTTCCTGCACGAGATGACGCATGTCTGGCAGTATCAGAACAAGATTTTGCATCCGATCCTCGAGGCGACACTGTTGCAGCTGAAGCACAAGTTCAATTACGCGAGCGCGTATAGTTATTCGCTCGATGCGCAGAAAGACCTCACCGACTACAACATGGAGCAGCAGGCGGCGATCATCGAGGACTATTATTTTTTCAAGAACGGCTATCAGGCCGGACAATGCACCGACAAGATTCCCGCGCAGGAAAAACTCGACCGCTTCGAAAAAGTGCTGGAAAACTTCCTGAAAAATCCGTCCTACGCCAAACGCAAGCACTTTTTCAGCCCCCGCCCGGACTTCGGGCGGTAAGGGATCACTTCTTCGAGCGGTGGCGGTGATTGAGCAGGATGATGTAGGCCTTCACCGCGGGCAGGATGACGATGATCAGCCCGAGCATCACGCAGCCCCACAAAATCGCATGCACCCACAAGGGGATGTTGAAGAAATGGTCGACGATCAGCGCCATCGGCACGATCGTCGCGCCGAGCAGGAAGATCATGAAGACCGACGCGCCGTCGCCGACGTCGTTGTCGCCGAGGCGCATGTGGCAGACGTCGCATTCCTCGACCGGATCGACCGACCACTGCTTGAACAGGCGGCCCTGCCTGCAGGCGGGGCAGCGCGGTTTGAGGCAGAAGCGGAGATCTTCAAAAAACGACATTTTCTATTGCTCCCGAACTGTTTTTCCGAGCCACGCCGCGCCGCGCACGCCGGAGGAATCGCCGTGTCTGGGCGGCAGCAGCGGCGTGTGACAAACGTCCGAGAAGACATGCTGGTTCCATGCCTGCGGCACGCGGTCGTAGAGGGCCGCGACGTTGCTCATGCCCCCGCCGAGCACGATGGCGTCGGGGTCGAGCGTGTTGATGATGCCCGCCAGCGCGCGCGCCAGACGGTCGATGTAGCGCTCCAGCGCCGCGGCGGCGCGCGGCTCGCCGTTTTCGGCATTGTCGATGATGGCGTGGGTGGAGAGCGCTTCGCCGGTCACGCGGGCATAGTCCTGCTTGAAGCCCGTGCCGGAAATCCACGTTTCGATGCAGCCGCGCTTGCCGCAATAGCAGGGCATGCCGGGAAATTCGCTCCACGCCTTGTCGGTGGTGAAATAGACGGGGCGGGGCTTCGCCGCGTAGGTCGGGTTGACCGGTCGCCCCTGGCCGAACACGTCGGCGGGCGCAGTGGACGCTTCGTGATAAAAGCGCGGCGCGGGCAGCGGGTTGTGCCCCCATTCGCCGGCGATGCGGTTGCAGCCGCTGACCGGTTTTCCGTTGACGGCGACGCCTGCGCCGCAGCCCGTGCCGACGATCACGCCGAAGACGACGGCCTTGCCCTTGCCGGCGCCGTCGATGGCTTCGGAGAGCGCAAAGCAGTTGGCGTCGTTCTCGACCGCGACAGGGCGGCCGATGGCGTCGGAAATGTCCTTATCGAGCGGATGGCCGTTGAGCCACGTGGAGTTGGCGTTTTTGACGAGACCGGTGTCGGCGGAGACCGTGCCGGGAATGCCGACGCCGACGGTGCCTGTTTGCGCGAGGTTGTCTTCGGCCAGTTTCACCAGCGCGGCGATGTCCCTGACGGTCGCCTGATAATCGTCGCGCGCGGAAGGAACGCGGTGGCGGAAAAGCTCTTCCCCTCTGTCGGTATCAAGGCAGACGACTTCCGTCTTGGTGCCGCCGAGGTCGATGCCGATGTGCATGTCGCGGGTGTCCGTCGCCTGAGGCTTAGCCGTTGCCCCACCAGTAGATGCAGATGAAGAGGAACAGCCATACCACGTCGACGAAGTGCCAGTACCATGCGGCGGCTTCGAGGCCGAAGTGGCGGTCCTTGGTGAAGTGCCCCTTGGCGGCGCGGAACGTGCAGACGGTGAGGAAGATGCTGCCGATGATCACGTGCAGGCCGTGGAAGCCCGTCGCCATGAAGAAGGTGGAAGGATAGATGCCGCCGGTGAAGTGGTAGGTGGCGTGATAGTATTCAAACGCCTGACAGGCGGTGAAGAACAACCCCAAGCCGACGGTGATCGCCAGCGCCTTGACGGATTCGTCTTTTTTGCCTTCCAGCACGGCGTGGTGCGCCCAGGTGACGGCACAGCCGGAGAGCAGCAGGATCATCGTCATCATGAAGGGCAGCTCGAACGCGGGCGTGACCTCGATCCCGTGCGGCGGCCAGACGAAGTTGATCGCCGCCTTGGGGAAGAGGCTGGAGGCGAAGAACGCCCAGAAGAAGGCGACGAAGAACATCACTTCCGACGAGATGAACAGCGCCATGCCGTAGCGCAGGCCGGTGGTGGTCTCCTTGGTCAGCGACTTGTCGACGAAGGCTTCCTTGATGACGTCGCGCCACCAGAGCCACATGACGGCGAGAACGCAAAGGAAGCCGAGGCCCACCTCTTTCAGGCTGAAGTGGAAGTTGCCGAGCGAAATATGGTGCATGTAAAGCACGGCGCTGGTCGCCAGCAATCCGCCCGAAAAGGCGCCGACGATCGGCCACGGGCTCGGCTGCGGAACGAAATACGGTGTTTTCTGGCCGTTTTTCAGGTCATATACGGGTTTGTCGGACATAAGGTCATTCCTTCCTTTGCTTGGATGCTGCGGGCTGGCTTGTCGCCGGCATCGCCGTGACGTGTGTTGCGTTTGAATTGTGTACCCAGGTTTTGGCGTGCTCTTTCAGGCGGACGATCGTGACGAAGAAGATGATCAGCGCAAACCCGAGAAGCGCGAAGAAGATCGCGAGGTTCTTTCTCTTTTTCTGTCCGTGCAGCGGCTCGATCGGCATGTCAGACCCTCCCGATCATCATCAGCGCGAAGAGGCCGAAGAGATAAAGGATCGAATAGCCGAACATGAATTTGGCCGACTTGAGCGTCGTGTCCAGCCGGACGCGCACCGCGGAAAAGACGAAGAAGGCGTGCAGCGCGACCGCACCGGCGAGATAAACCATGCCGGTGATGTGCATGAGCCAGGGCGCGAGGACGAACGGCGTCAAAACCAGGCTGTAGAGCAAAATCTGCTGGCGGGTGGCCTTTTCTCCCGCGACGACGGGGAGCATCGGGATGCCCGCCTTGCGGTAGTCGGTGTTCTTGTAGAGCGCGAGCGACCAGAAGTGCGGCGGCGTCCACAGGAAGATCAGCGCGAACAGCATGATGGCGGGAAGCGCGACATGCCCCGTCACCGCCGCCCAGCCGATCATCGGCGGGAAGGCGCCGGCCGCCCCGCCGATGACGATGTTCTGCGGCGTGCGGCGTTTCAGCCAGACGGTATAGACGAAGACGTAGAAGAACGAAGCGAAGGCCAGCAGCGCCGCCGCCGCCCAGTTGAGCGCGAGGCCCATGAGGAAGACGGCGAGAACGGTCAGCACCACGCCGAAGGTGACGGCTTCGTCGGGATTGACGCGGCCTTGCGGCAGGGGGCGCTTTTGCGTGCGGCTCATGATGGCGTCGATGTCGCGCTCGTACCACATGTTGATCGCGCCCGCCGCGCCCGCGCCGATGGCGATGCACAAAACGGCGACGAAGGCGAGGAACGGGTGCAGATGCCCCGGCGCCAGCACGACGCCCGCCACGCCGGTGAAGACGACGAGCGTCATCACGCGGGGTTTCAGCAGCTCGAAGAAGTCGGCGACCGTGCCGTTCTCCGCCGCGGCGGTTTCAACTTGTGCCGTAAGCGTTGTCATCTTGGCCTTACTTCATGATTGGCTGGGTGGTGAACTGGTGGAACGGCGGCGGAGAGGAGACCGTCCATTCCAGCGTCGTCGCGCCTTCGCCCCAGTAGTTGCCGCCGACTTTTTCGCCGGCGAAGATCGTGTAGATCGCCATGAAGACGAAGAAGACCGTCGAGGCGCCGACGATGTAGGCGCCGTAGGAGGCGACTTCGTTCCAGTGCGCGAAGGCCGTCGGATAGTCGGGGATGCGGCGCGGCATGCCTTGCAGGCCGAGGAAGTGCATCGGGAAGAAGGTGATGTTCACGCCGATGAAAGTCGTCCAGAAGTGCAGCTTGCCGGCCCATTCGGGATACTGGCGGCCGGACATCTTGCCGATCCAGTAGTACCAGCCGGCGAAGATGGCGAAGACCGCGCCGAGCGACAGCACGTAGTGGAAGTGCGCGATGACGAAGTAGGTGTCGTGCAGGACGATGTCCTCGCCCGCGTTGGCGAGCATGACGCCTGAGACGCCGCCGATGGTGAAGAGGAAGATGAAGCCCGTCGCCCAGAGCATCGGCGTCTTGAAGCTGATCGAGCCGCCCCACATCGTGGCGAGCCACGAGAAGACCTTGACGCCGGTCGGCACCGCGATGACGAGCGTCGCGATGGTGAAGTAGACGCGCACGTCGACGCCGAGGCCGGTGGTGTACATGTGGTGCGCCCAGACGACGAAGCCGACGAAGCCGATCGAAACCATCGCGTAGGCCATGCCGAGGTAGCCGAAGATCGGCTTCTTCGAGAAGGTCGAGACGACTTCGCTGATGATGCCGAAGGCCGGCAAGATCATGATGTAGACCTCGGGGTGGCCGAAGAACCAGAAGAGGTGCTGGAACAAAATCACGTCGCCGCCCTGCGCGGGCTTGAAGAATGTCGTGCCGAAGTTGCGGTCCGTCAGCAGCATGGTGATGGCGCCGGCGAGAACCGGAACGGCCAGCACGAGCAAAAACGCCGTGACGAGCATCGACCAGATGAACAGCGGCATCTTGTGCAGCGTCATGCCGGGCGCGCGCATGTTGAAGATGGTGGTGATGAAGTTGGCGGAGCCGAGAATCGACGACGCCCCCGCGAGGTGCAGGGCGAAGATGACCATGTCGACCGACGGGCCGGGCTGGCCGAGCGTGCTGGACAGCGGCGGATAGATCGTCCAGCCGGTGCCCGCGCCCTGACCGACGAAGGCGGAAGCGAGCAGCAGCAGGAAGGCCGGAACCAGCAGCCAGAACGAAAGGTTGTTCATGCGCGGGAACGCCATGTCGGGCGCGCCGATCATCAGCGGGATGAACCAGTTGCCGAAACCGCCGATCAGCGCGGGCATGACGACGAAGAACACCATGGTCAGGCCGTGCGCGGTGACCAGCACGTTCCACAGCTGGCCCGGGTTGGCCTGGCCGCCGTGCATGAGATTGTTGAGGAACTCGCCGTTGCCGATGACCTGCAGGCCGGGCTTTTGCAGTTCGGCGCGCATCAGCATCGACATCGCGCCGCCGAGGATACCGGCGAAGCAGGCGAAAATCAGATAGAGCGTGCCGATGTCCTTGTGGTTCGTCGAGCAGAACCAGCGGGTGAAGAACCCGGGGGTGTGGTCGTGCGCGTGCCCATCGGCATGCTTGTCATCGTTATGCGCGACGGCTTTGGCGTTGGCTGACATTTATGTTTCTCCTGTCTTCTTACTTCTTGTGTTTTTTCTCGTGTTCTTCTTTGGCGGGCGGGGGAGCGCCATGTGTGGCAGTCTTGGCTTTTGCCGCTGCTATATCGGCCTCGATCTCCGCGACCGTTTTTCCGCCGTGCTGATGCAGCCAGTTGACGAAGTCCGCCTTGGTCACGGCCTTGATCTCGATGGGCATGTAGGCGTGGCCCTGGCCGCAAAGCTGCGAGCACTGGCCGTAGTAGGTGCCGACCTTGTCGATGCGCAGCCACGTCTTGTTGATGCGGCCGGGGACGGCGTCGAGCTTGATGCCGAGCGCGGGCACGGACCAGGAGTGGATGACGTCCGTCGAAGCGGTTTCGATCTCGATGTTGGTGTTGATCGGCAGGACAGGCGGGTTGGTCGTCGTGAGCAGACGGGGCTGGCCGGCCTTGAGATCCTGATCGTGGACGAGGAGGCTGACCATGTGGACACCCTCGTTTTGCGGGTAGCTGTAAGACCAGAACCACTGGTGTCCCGTTGCCTTCAGCGTCATTTGCGTGTCCGGGTTGTTGTTGAGATAGAAGAGCAGCTTGATCGAAGGCACGGCGATGACGGTGAGGATCAGCACCGGCACCAGCGTCCAGACGACTTCCAGCATCGTGTTGTGCGTGGTCTTCGACGGCACCGGATTGGCCTTGGCGTTGAAGCGCACGACGATGATCAGCAGCAGAACGAAAACGAAAATGCAGATGCCGACGGCGACCGGCAGCAGCAGCTCGTTGAAGAAGGCGTCCTGCCGGACTTTCATCGGCGAACCGGGCGCCTGCAGGCCGAGGCCGCCCGGAACGGGCTGGCCGAGAACGGCGAAGGCGGGCGTGCTCATCAGGGCCGCCGTCAGGAACGCGGCGAGGCCGCCGAAAATTCTACGGAAATGTGGTACTTTTTTCATTCGCATGATCCATCTCAGAGAGGAAATGTTTTATAAGGTGAGATACTTAAGGCGATATATAACACTCAAAAGCAGAATAGTTAAGTACTGTTCTATAAAAACATTTATACATAATGTTATAACAACCGGAGGTTTTTCGCTCCTCCCGCGGCACGGTTCCCGCACCCCCGTATAATGTTTTCATAAGTTCAATTCGGCGGCCAGAAACGTCCGCAATTCCTCTATTCCCTGTTTTTTCTCGGCGCTGGTGAGGCAGGGTTCGGCCCACGCGGCAGAGTGGTGTTTCAGCTCCGCCGTGACGGCGGCGAGGATGCTCTCGAGTTCCGTCTTTTTGGGTTTGTCCGCTTTGGTGAGGACGACGAGGTAGGGCACGTTCGCCTGATCGAGCATTTCCATGGTCTCGAGGTCGATGTTTTTGAGGCCGTGGCGCGAATCGACCAGCAGGCAGACGCGCTTGAGGGTCTGGCGGCTCTTGAGGTAGCCGCGCACCATGTCGTTCCAGGCGTGGACTTTCTTTTTCGCCGCGGCGGCGTAGCCGTAGCCCGGCAGGTCGACGAGATAGACCATGCCGCCGAGATCGAAGAAGTTGATCTGCTGCGTGCGGCCCGGCGTGTTGGAGGAGCGGGCGAGCCCCTTGCGTCCGGTGAGCGCGTTGATGAGCGAGGACTTGCCGACGTTCGAGCGTCCGGCGAAGGCGATCTCGCCGATGTCCGGCATCGGCAGGCCGCCGTCGGCCGAGGCGGCGGTGGCGAAGCGGCACTCCCCGCGGAACAGGCGTTCGCCCGCTTTTTCTGCGGTATCGGCCATGACGTTTGCGCCCCTTACTTTTTGGGTTTGTCTTTTTTGTCGTCCGCTTTCTTTTTGTAGCGGGCGCCGTGGCCGCGCAGCAGGGAGACGTCCTCTTCGCCGGCCTGACGCATGATGTAATACTGCTGCACAAGTCCCGCGACGCCGCTGCAGGTGAAGTAGATGACAAGCCCCGCCGAGAACCTTGCGAACATGAAGGTGAAGACGAGCGGCATCATGACCTGCATGTTGTTTTGCGCCTTGTCGGGCGCGGGCGGCGAGAGACGCTGCGTCAGGAACATCGAAATGCCATAGAGCAGCGGCCATGCGCCGACGTGCAGCGCTTCCGGCGGATTCCAGTGGATCAGGCCGAAGAGCGTGAAGACGTTGGTCGGATCCGCCGCCGAGAGATCGTGGATCCAGCCCCAGAAGGGCGCGTGGCGGATCTCGACGGACAGCAGCAGCGTCTTGTAAAGCGCGATGAAGATCGGAAACTGCACCAGCATCGGCCAGCAGCCGCCGAAAGGATTGACGTCCTCCCTTTTGTAAAGCTCGAAGATCTCCAGCTGCAGTTTGTCGCGGTCGCTCGCATATTTTGCCTGCAGCTCTTTCAGCTGCGGGCCGAGCTTCTTCATCTTCGCCATCGAGCGGTAGCTTCTGTTGGAAAGCGGGAACATCGCGCCGCGCAAAATGAGGGTGAGCAGGATGATCGAGCCGCCGACGCTGCCCGTCACGCGGATCAGGAAGTGCAGAAAATAGAAGAACGGCTTGACGATGAACGAGAGAAGCCCGAAGTCGATCATCAGGTACATGCGCGGGAAGTGATAGGCCTTCTCGTAGGCGCTGATGATCGGCATGTGCTTGATGCCGGCGAAGACGTATTTCGTGTCGCTGACGGTCTTGCCGGGCGCGAGCTCTTGCGCGGGCGAGACGATTTCGGTTTTGTAGGACTGCTGCTTGAAGATTTTTGCTTCGAACTGTTCCTTCGGCGGGGTGTAGAGGCCGACGTACCAGTATTTGTCGGTGAAGCCGACCCAGCCTTGCGCCTTTTCGACGTCCACCTTTTTGCCTTTGTCCAGCTCTTTGTAATCGGCAAAGCAGGTTTCTTCGTGCGAGTACAGGCAGGACTGGTACAAATCGCCGTTCAGGAACGCGATCGGGCCCTCATCCACGTAGTAGCTGTGAAAGCCGGTCGGCATGCTGCGGCGGGAGATCATGTGCCAGGCCTGAAGGGAAACGGTCTGCTGCGTGTTGTTGGTCACGCTCTGCACGACGGTGAAGAGATAGTTTTTGTCGAGACTGATCTTGCGCGTGAACAGCAGCCCCGCGCCGTTGTTCCACTGCAGCGTGACGCTGCCGCCGGAAACCAGCGTCTTCGCGCTGCCGGGGCTAAGCTGCCAGACCGTCGTATCGCCCGGCACGGCGGTGCCTTTGCCGGCGGTCCAGCCGCCTTCGACGTAATAGGCTTCCTTCGTGCCGGCGGGCGCGAGCAGGACGACGGGGTGCTTTTTGGAGATGGTGCGGTACTGGTCGTTGAGCGTGATGTCGTCGATGCGCGCGCCGGTCAGGTTGATCGAGCCCGAGACCTTGTCGCCGCGGATGGCGACGCGCGCCGATGCCGTCAGCGCGGCGCCGCGGGAGACGGGCGCCGCCGCATTGGCGGTCTTCGTCGCCGCGACGGGCGGCGCGTTTTTCTTCGCAAGGGCTTGCTGCTGCTGTTGTTGCGCATGGTGCAGTTTGTTCAGCTCGATCTGCTGCGGCACCTGAACGAAGAAGTGATAGAAAAGCAGGATGCCGACCGAGATCAGCACCGCCGTCATCATGCGCTTGTTGTTTTGCTGTTCGTCGTTCGGAGACAGGTTGCTCATGGCGTCGTGTTTTCTTTCTTTTCAGGCACCGGATCGTAGCCACCCGGATTGTAGGGATGGCAGCGGCAGATTCTTTTCGCGCCGAGAACGCTCCCGCGCAAAGCGCCGAAGCGGCGAATGGCCGTTGCCGTGTAGGCGGAGCAGGTGGGATGGTAACGGCAGCTCCGCTTTGTGAACGGTGAGATCGTATATTGATATACACGGATACAGGACAAAAGAAAACGGGAAAGGAGGCTCATGCCGCCACCCCCGTTTTTTCGAGGCCTTGCGTGAAATCCTGCTTCAGGAGCGCAAAGTCCCGCTCCTGCGCGGTGGCGCGGGCGATCAGCACGATGTCCCAGCCCTCCAGCTTTTCCGGCGTTTCGTAGAGCCGCACCAGCGCGCGCAGGCGGCGCTTGGCGCGGTTGCGCGCGACGGCGTTGCCGACCTTGCGGCTGACGGTGAGGCCGAGGCGGAACGGCGCGGCGGCGTCCGGCCGGCGCTGGGCCTGCAGGATAAAGGCGGGCAGCACGCATTTTTTGCCGCTGCGGGCAAGGCGTTTGAAATCTGCGGAATTTTTCAGGGGATGCGCGGCCATAAGATCAACCTGCGGGGCAAGTGGAACATCGAAAAGGCGCAGCATGCGCGAAACGAAAGCCGTTTACGCCGAGAGACGCGCGCGACCCTTCGAGCGGCGGCTGGCGAGAACTTTGCGGCCGTTCACGGTGGCCATGCGGCTGCGGAAGCCGTGGCGGCGTTTGCGAACCAGTTTGCTGGGCTGATATGTGCGTTTCACAGTAAATCTCCATATATTATATGCCGCGAACAAGTGCGCGGGCGGACGGCATTCAAGAGGTTGTTATATAAAGGGTTGGCCGCGACCCTGTCAAGCATCTTTAGCTTTTATGACATATTATTAGTGAAATAATCACGTATTTCTTATAAATTTGATAAAATTATAGGGAAAATCAATAATTTGGTTAACATTTGCGGATATAATCAAAAATAGTGGAGTCCCTAAGTTAAAATGGCAAATGGACCTAAAGTACTAGACAGACAGTGTTTTCCCGCCGGCACGGTGGTGATCGAGCAGGACACGCTGGGCAGCCGCGCCTATATGGTCGAAAGCGGCATGGTCGAGGTTTATGTCAGGAATACCAACGGCACCGAGACGCTGCTGGCGGAACTGGGGCCGGGCTCGGTGGTCGGCGAAATGGCGGCGCTGTCGGACGGGTTGCGCAGCGCCAACGTCCGCACCAAGACGGATTCCGTCCTGATCGCCATTCCCGCGCATAATCTCAGCAAATCGATGAAGAGCAACGAAAGCCTCAATAAGCGCATGATTAATATGATCTCTTTGCGGATGAAAGACACCAATATGAAGCTCATGCAGCGGGAGCAGGAGCTGAAAGAGGCGCAAAAGGCCTCGCGCAAGCACGTCGACGACGTTGCGGCCTATCTCCTGAAAAAACAGAGCAAACTGGAGCAGGAACTCGCCCCCGTGCTCGGCTCGACCAAGGTGGCGGAGCTGTTCAAGCCCGGCGAGCTGGTCAAGGAATAGCCAAACCCGCGCATTATTCCGCAAGAGAGAGAAAAATTGACAGAAGTGCCGTTCTGCCCGATAAAGGACGGTACCAAGCGCCCGTAGCTCAATTGGATAGAGTGTTGGCCTCCGAAGCCAAAGGTTGTGGGTTCGACTCCCGCCGGGCGCGCCATCGGCCTTCAGTGCTTCTTCAACCGGTCGTAATAGCCGTACTTTCCGCAGAAGAGCGTCATGTGGCGGCCGTATTTGAATTCGGTGATCATGTTCCAGTCGGTGATGACCTCGCCGGCGCGCTTGTCGTACTTGCGCCGTTCGCCGACGGTTAAAAACGCTTCCTGCAGAGTGTCGTTTATAAAGGCGGCGTCCTTCTTGTTGTGCGGGTCGAGGAGCGGTTTGCCGTCGAGGCGTATCGCCAGCAGCCGTTCGCGCCCCGTTTTTTGCAGGGGGCGGAAATCGCGGTCGCTGGCAACGACAAAATTGTAATATTCAAAAGCGTAAGGGAAAACGGTGCTGGCCGTTTTCAGCACGTCGGGGGAATGGGTCGAGTTATACGCCAGCACGCCGCCGGGCAGAAGATGCCGTCTGACGATGCGCAGGAACTGCTGCGACAGAAGATTTGTGCTGAAGGTGCGCCAGTGCCATGTCGTATTCATGACGATCAGGTCGTATTTTTCCTCCGGATGGCGCTTGAGCCAGCGGCGGCCGTCGTCGATATGGATGTGGATGCGCGGGTCTTTGAGGATCGGCGCGATCTCGGGATAATCCGGAATGAGCTTCAGGTAGCCGGCGTTGATTTCCACCACGTCCATATGTTTGAAGCCTGGAAAGCCGGAAAGGATGCGCGCCCACGCGCCGCTGCTGAGGCCGATCTCTAGGATCCTTGCGGGATGCGGTTTGATGGCCGCCAGAACGAAGAGCCGCTGCAGGCCGTTGCTGTTGACGGCGGGGTCGATGTTCGTGCGCCCGTCGTAGACGTTGTCGCCGTAGGTGTAGTCGCCGCCGGACTGCGGCTGGGCGCTGTCGATGATGCCCGCGCGCGTTTCGATGACGTGGCGCAGCGTCGTGTGCGTCGGAATGCACACCAGCATGTCGGTCAGAAGGTTCGGCAGGAAGAACGCGCCGGAGGCGATCATCACGACCAGCGCCGCAACGGCGGTGGCTTTTTTGTTGTTTTCCTTGGCGATGCAGAAGAAGCCGAGCAGGCAGGTCAAAACGCCCATCAGCACCATCGCGGTTTGCAGGCTGACGCGGTCCACGAGCCAGAAGCCGGTCACCAGGGGCCCTAAGGTCGCGCCGATAATGTTCATGAAGTAGACGCGGGAGACGGATTTGCCCACCTTGCCCGGCTCAGGGGTAGCGCCGAGATGGTGCACGATCGGAAACACGATGCTCTTGAGCAGCGCGCAGAGATAAATGAACAGGATGACGGAATAATGGATTTTCGGCAGCGGCGCGACGAAGGGGCCGATGATGTCCAGCACGCCGCTGATCAGCAGCATCCGCCCCGCGACGGTGTAAAGCTTCGTCGTCTTCTTGCAATAATCGCTGCCGATCATGGCGCCGCGCGCGATGCCGACCAGATAGATCATCAGCACGAACGAAAAGGCCCACGGAACCGTCTGTCCGGCGAAGCCGACGTAGCGCATCCAGAGGATTTCCTGACTGAGGCTCAGGAAGCCGACGCACATCGACAAAATCCACGGCGTCATCATGCCGATCTCCGCAAGGTTAGAGTGACGGTGCCGGCGACGAAGAAGTTGATCAGCGCGGCGACGACGATGACCTGTTTCAGCGTCAGGAAAACGAAGCTCATGCTGGCAAGGCCGCAGCCGGTCGCCGCGCCCAGCGTGTTGAGGCAGTACAAAGTGCCGGTCGAAACGCCGACGTTTTTGTAGGTTCTCAGGCAATAGGTGACCAGCATCGGCAAAGTCGCGCCCATCAGGATGGTCGGCAGCAGCAGGGTCACGAAATTGACGGTGGCAAGGGTGAAGCGCCCGTCGAGGATGAACAGGTTCGACACCCACGGCAGCAGGTGCGGGCTGGCGAGGCCGAAGAGGCCGATGGAGAGCTCCGACAGGGCGAACAGCGGCACGATGTTGTCGAACCATTTGTCCGCCGCCCATCCGCCCGCCAGCGCGCCGAGCCCGAGCCCCATCATGAAGACGGACACGATGATCGTGGTCGATTCAATGTCCGTGCCGAAGGAAAAGTAGAGAATGCGGTGCCAGCACACCTGATACGCCAGCGCCGCCGCGCCGGAGAGGAAGAACAGCGCTTCCACGGTTTGCATGACGCCCCAGGCGGGCGTTTTTGGAGAGGCCGGTTCTTGTGTTTTTGTTTTCATCTTTGAAAAAATGCAGACGTAATGTGCCGACTATATCATAGCTTGCCGCCGCGCTTATATTAAATGTTTGATATAAAACATAAAACCATCAGCGCCCTGTAATGAAGCCGCGCTTTATGGGGTCATATACCCTATGTTTCACGGGGGAACGTTATAATGTTGCTGCCGAAGTCTCTGGGGAAGACGCAGAACGCCGCGGAGCTGGTCGAGGAGACCTTGTCCATGTCCGACCCTTACGGCGTGCCGCTGCTGCAGATCCGTCCGGACGAGTTCGCGCAGGACGCGCTGCATAAAATCGGCACGGCGCTGCACGACATCGATCCCGATCTGGTCGACCCGCAAAAAGCCGACCTGCACAAAACCGCGGCGGCGCTTAAATGCCTGCTGCGGGACGGCGCCTTGAAGTCCGCCCCCGCGGCGCAGAGCGTCGCCGCGCGCTGCCTCACGGCCATCGAACGCAGGGAGAGCAACGCGCCCGCTCTCCGTGCCGACGCGAGCCAAAATACGAAATCCCATTTCCTCGCCGCGCCGGAAGCGCCGTCCCCCGCCGCGCCGCAGCACCCTGCCGCGCACCCTGCCGTGCACCCTGCCGCCCCCTCCAAATGCGGCCTTTGACCGCCGCGCGCCGGATTTTCATAGCAGATCCCGCGCAATAAACAGGCAAGACCGAAACCCGATTTTGTGCTTTGATCGGAGACGGACAAATTGCGGCATGCAAAGGGAGGCTCAGCCATGCGGTTCAATGCTCCGTTTTTCAGGACAGTCGGTCTTTATCTCGCCGCCATGGCGACGATCCTGGCGCTGATGTGGCTGGTGCTCGACGCCTTCTCGCTCGGCGCGGGCATGGATCTTGTGCGCGGGGTCGCGGCGATCCTCAACATCAACATCCCCGACAGCATGGTCTCGAGCAGCGAGACCTTCCGCGGGGCGTTTTTCGTCTCGGTTCTGACGCTGCTGGGCGTGACGATCCTGATCGTCCACGTCATCTTCGAAGCAAGGGTGACGGAGCATCTGATCGTCCCCAAAGTGAGGCTGGTGACCTCGCGGCGCGGCGTGTGGAGCAACAGCTGGGCGCCGGGGCGCGAGCATATCCTCGTCCGTCTGGTCAACTTTCAGGGCGGGGATCTGGTTGACGTGGAGATCGCCTGCGTCGTCAGCGTCGAGGAAAAGAACGTCGGCAAGGACGGCGACGAAGACCAGTTCATCTGCTATTTCTCCGTGCCCGCCGAAGCGGTCACGCCCGCCAGGGCGCTGGTGCTCGAAGACCGCGCGCCGTGGTCCATCTCCATTCCGGCGGACGTGAAGCTGGGCAATTCCCTCGCGCAGGATTACCGGCTCGAGCTGGGCAAGCCGATCGTGGACTCCTTCGCCAAGGCCAAGGGGCGCCAGCTGGTCTCCTGCAAGCGCAAGCTGGAAATCCTGATCAAGGGCATGGACGTCGATTCATACGCCGGCTTCGTCGTCCTGCGCCGGATCAATCTGGACGAACAGAGCGAAGGCGGCATCTATACCCTGCACCTGCACAAGGGCGCGTTCAAATCCCTGCCGCTGCGGGTCAGCTCCACCGCGGACGTGGAGCAATACGTTTCCGTCGCGGGGTGGAGCTGAAAACTCAGCGCCGCGGCTTTTGCGGCGGCTTGGGGGACGTTTTGGCTTCGTTTGCGGCCTGCTTTTCCAGCGCGCGTTTCATGTAGTCCAGCGCCGTGCCGAGGTTGGCCTGCGTCCAGGCCAGCGGCATGTTGTCGTTGGGGACGTATGCGCCGGTTTTGGAATCTTCCATGTAGTGGGCTTCGGCGCATTTTCCGGGGCCGACGGGCGCGTTGTCTCCCGTCAGCTGCGTCAGGCTGCGGTTGAAGAAATAGGTCTGCTTTTCGAGGTCTTCCGCCTTGCCGCGCGCAAGATAGCGCTGCCCGTAAACGACGGAGACTATGGGGTCGAAAAGATTCCACTGCGCTTCGGTATTAGGGATCAGCTTCTTGTCGCGCTCTTCCATGTTGTCGCTGAAGTCGGCCGTCCAGTCGGCTTCGGACATGAGCTTCTTGTAGTCCGCGCCCCAGTATGAATCGCCGAGATAGCGCTTGATGCCGTAGTCGCCCATGAGATCGGCGAGGACGGTATCAAGGATCGCGTCCGCCTGCTTTTCGCCGACGACGGCGAGCGGATAGATCAGGAACAGCGTCGCCGCGTCCGCCTTGCGCACGCCCGGCGTTTCCCACGGCAGAAAGGCGTCGAGCTGCCTGCGGCCTTGCGCGATCAGGTTGTCGAGTTGCGCCACGGTGGCGGGTTTGCCGTTGTAGCTGAATTCCTCATCGGGATGCTTTTGCATGTAGGTCTTCATCTGCTCGAGGCCGGCGACGACGGGGCCGATGCTGGAGCTTTCGACCTTGCGCGCCTCTTCCCAGTGGCCGCTGTCCGGATCGTTCCAGTATGCGATGGCCTCGAGGTAGGCCGGAAAGCGCGCCCAGAGGTCGCGGTTCGCGGAGGACAGTTGCAGATGCCCTTCGTTGGCGAGCTTGAAGGTCAGCCACAGCGCGTAGCCGAGCGCGTCGTTTTCGGCGTGCGCCCATTTCTGCTTGACCTCGTCGAGCGTGTCGCCGTTGAAGCGGATGTGCGGGCGCTCCATCACGTCTTCCTTGCTCGCCTTGCCGCTGATGATGTTGTCGAAGCGGTTCTGGTGCTTCCCGAAAAACGTTTCAAGCGCCTGCATCGTCCTGACGGCGATGTCGGGATGTCCCGTCTCCAGCTGGTAGTGCGACACCATGACGCTGTCGCGCACCCAGGTGTAGGTGTAGCCGGAAACGGCGTCGATCTTGTCGGTGGTCAGCGCGGCGTAAAGGCCGTTCGGCTTGATCTTGAAGCCGAGGGTCTCGTGGCGGTCGAGAAGTTTCTCGATCTCGCCAAGGCTTTTCTGGTCGTAAGATTCCCTGATGAGCCCGGCGATGGCGTTGAACTTCGGCGTGATCAGTTTGCGGGAATGTTCGGGGGAGGGCATGTTTGCGCGTTCCTTAAATGTTATGCCGTGACCTTCAGCAATTTATAAAGCGTCTGCCGGTAAACGGAATAGACCTTGGGCAGGCGGTTCAATTGTGCCCGTTCGTCGTTGGCGTGCACGCCTTTGGCGGGAACGCCGTATCCGGCGGTGACTTCGATGCCGGATTTAGCCAGAAAATTGCCGATATTGGAAGGGCCGGCGATGACTTCCGGCACCTTTTTTCCGGTGATTTCCTCGACGGATTCGCGCAGCGCCGTGCGCAGCGCGGAATTGGCGGGGGTGAGAAAGGGCGGTTCGGACGAAATTTTTTCGACCGCCGTCGCGCGCGCCTGCGGGACATGATGCCGCTCGTCGTGCGCCGCGACGATCTTGTCGTCGCCCGCATAGCCGATCATGATGCCGTCGGGTTTGTAGCCCGCCTTGAGCGCGGCCTTGATGCCTTCGAACCTGCCCGTATGCTCGTCGGCGTCGAGGATCATCAGAAAATTGCCGTTGAGGTCCTGCTGCTTCGCCTGTCCGCCCTTGATCTCGGCGACGACGGCGACCGGCTCGCCTTTGTCGTCGAGCAGCTTGACGACGGGCAGGCCTTGCGCCCTGGCGAATTCATAAGCCAGATCGACGACGGTCGCATAAGAATCGATGCCGCCCTGACTCGGCGTGCGGATCAACTCCTGCGCGAATTTTATAATGGACGCTGTGTCTGTTTTCATGGGGATAGATCATATCATTTTTCCATATAATATAAACCATCAAGATCAAAACAGGCCTTCAGGCGCGCGAAGGCGCGGAGGGTGATTTGAAAGGTATTGTTTATAAACAATTTTTCAGGCCGCGGCGGATTTTCGTCCTATTCGAATTCCGGATCGCCCGCATAGCGCGCGTTGACGATGTCGCGCAGCGCCGTCCCCACGGATCCCAGCGCCTGCCAGACCTGCTCCTCCTGTTCCGCGAAGGGGATGTCCGGTTCCGGTTCGGCGAAAATGAGCTGTGGCGGTATGCCGTCCGCGACAGCAGCAACGTATTTTTCTTTTGCGCCAGCGGGCAATATTGTGCCCTCTGCTTCGCACCACGCCTTGAATTTTTGCCAGTCCTTGATGTCTTCCGGGCCTATGGGGAGCTTCGCGTTGACTTTGTGCGCGGTGATGGCGGCGTGTTTTTCCTGCGCGCCTTCGGGCAGCGTCAGGCCGTTGGCCGCGCACAGGGCCTGAAATTTTTCCCAGTCCTTGAGGCCGTGCAGCGAGATTTCGGTCACGGGCAGGCCGCTCCTGCGGCATTCCTCCATATAAAGCGTTTTGCGCCGCTCGACTTCAAGGCAACACCAGAAGCAGAGCTGGTAGTCCGACATCTTTTCCCAGCCCTGCGGCGCGGTGACGCCGGCCTGCGCGGGGTCGAGCAGCCAGTCGAAACCGAATTTCGTGCGGTGCGGGATGGTTTTGAGCCGCCAGTAGCTTTTGGCCACGGCGCGCGGCGGACGGTCGAGGATAACGGTGCGGAACGGGATGCCGATCTGCAGAAATGCTTCGAAAAAACCCTTGCCGAACACGTGGTTCGTTTCGGCGTAGTTCTTTTGCGGCTGCGCCGCGATGAACGGCAGCTTATATTGCCGCACAAAGACAACCGCTAAGTCCGGGTCCTGCCGCACGGCGGGGAGGACGTTCTGGAAGCCCGGCTCCGGCTCGTGCAGGGCGCAGGTGTCGTCGGCGAGCGCGAACAGCTTTTCCAGCAGGTTGGTGCCGCTGCGGCCGGTCGTCACGCACATGATGATGTTCTTGCCGAATTTTTCCGGATCGAAGGCGGGCTTCGGCAATTGCGCCTGAATGTCCGCGAGCAGCTTGTGCGTGTCTTCGTTCGCAGGGTGAAGCCCCGCCGCCGCCTCGCAGCAGGAGAGCGCCTTGTCCAGCTCCGCGCGGGCCAGATAGATGTTGCCCATGCGGTTGTAAAGCGCCGCGAATTCCACCGCGGGCGGGCTGCCGGTCGCGATGCCGCCCGCGTTCTCCGCCTGCTTGTCGGCGGCGTCCAGTATCTCCATAATTTTCTTCTGGCAGTCTTCCAGTTCGCGGTCCTGTTCCATCTTGCTCTCCTGCCTTCAGCTCATTTCGGGATTTCGGCTGAAACGGCGGCCTCCGCTGCGGCCTGCGCGTGCTTCTTGAAGGCCATCGGGTCGCTGATGTTGGCGAGCGATTCCTGCCCGCCGCCGGTGCCCTCGACGATGATCGAGCCGTAGCCCAGAATGCGCCCCGTGATGCTCTGGTTTTCGCGGATGCTCTCGATGCGGTGGTGGCTGAGCTCCATGGTGCGGCGGCTGAAGAGGCCGGTCTTGAAAATCACGCGCTTGTTGGTGACGGCGAGCTCGGTCGAATATTTGGTGATCGCAGCGTTGATCAGCGAGAAGATCGACAGGAGCATGAAGACGGCGCCCAGCAGGTACCCCACGGGCATGTGCAGCCTCTTCGAGATCACGAACAGGACCACCGACAGAAACAGATGGAAATATCCCGCCAGATAAATCCGCCAGTGCAGCTGGCCGCTGTAAAGAATGGTTTCGCCGTCGAGAAGGTCGTTTTCAATATAACTCATTTTATGCCTTTCAGAAGAATATATGGTCACAACCGGCCATTTGACTGTAACATGTTTGCAGGAGATTGTGAAACGGCGGAGCCGCGGGGCGGCGCATGTCCGGCATATGGGAACGGGGAAATGTGGAAAAAGCTGAAGGCCTGGAAAGAGACGCGCATCGGCAAGATCGAGCCCTCGGCGAACACGCGCGCGATCTGGGGGACGATCGCCGCGCTGGCGCTGTGCGACGCGATCGGGCTGCAGGTGCAGGGCATGCATCTTGTGCTCAAGGCGCTGCTGTCCAACGTTATTGCTATTTTGATCATCCTGTCCATGTCCTTCGCCTACCATTATCTCCGCCCGCGCATGCGCATCTCCGAGATGACGCACATGACGGCGATCATCCTCGCCTTCAGCTGCACGGTCTCGATTCTCAGCTATATCGTGACGACGCTGCCGCGCCCGCTGTTCGACGTGGAATTCGTGCGCGCCGACCGCGCGCTGGGGCTGCACTGGCTCGCGCAATACAACTGGGTGATGGCGCATCCTTACGTGCACGCGGCCCTGTATATGGCCTATGCCACGCTGATCCCGCAATTGCTGGCGGTGATTTTCGTGCTCAATTTCCACGGGCTCTGTTCGCGCGGCTGGGAGACGATGTGGCTGCTGGTGACGTCCTGCGTGGGCTGCATCATCATGTCGGGCATCTGGCCGGCGGAGGGCGCCTTCGGCTATTATCAGGTGGAGCTGAACCGCGCCTACGTGCAGGTTTTCATGGGGCTGCACAACGGCACGATCAAGACCATCGGCGACCAGTCGATACAGGGGGTGATCCAGTTTCCGTCGTTCCACGTCGCGCTGGCGCTGGTGCTGACCTACGCCGCGCGCGGCAGGAAATACCTGTTCCCGCTGCTGGTCGAGCTCAACATCCTGCTGTTTTTGTCCACGCCGTCCATCGGCGGGCACCACTTCGCGGACTTGTGGGGCGGCGTCGCGCTCGCGCTTCTCTCGATCTGGTTCGTGCGCAAAGTCATCTCCCCGCGCCTGCATCCGGACATGGCGAAGGTGACGGAGGTTTAGGGGTTTAGCGGTCTTCTACTTTACGCGACTTTTTTTTGGGGCATCATCTGGTAGATGTTGTCGAGCTGCGCGGGGTTGTCGACGCGGATCGAGAGGTCCTGCAGCAGGCCGTTGTGGATATCGTAGATGATGCCGTGGACGGAGAGATTTTGTCCCTTGGCCCAGGCGTTCTGCACGATGGTGGTGTGGCAGACGTTGCTGACCTGCTCGAGCACGTTGATCTCGCAGAGCTTGTCCATCTTGCCCTTGGGGTCTTCGATGGTCTCGAGCTCCTCGCTGTGGTCGTGATAGATGTCCTTGATGTGGCGCAGCCAATTGTCGAGCAGGCCGAGCTCCTTGTTCTCATAGGCGGCCTTGACGCCGCCGCAGCCGTAGTGGCCGCAGACGATGATATGCTCCACCTTGAGGTATTCCACCGCGAACTGGATGACCGAGAGGGCGTTGAGGTCGGTATGGACGACGAGGTTGGCGATGTTGCGGTGGACGAAGACCTCGCCCGGCATCAGCCCGATGATCTGGTTGGCGGGCACGCGGCTGTCCGAGCAACCGATCCACAGGTACTTCGGCGCTTGCAGTTCGGCAAGGCGCTTGAAGTAGTCGGGATCGTCGAGCAGACGCTCCATGACCCAGCGGCGGTTGTTTTCGAACAGGGGCTTCAAATCAGACATCGTGACCTCCAGAATAGGGATAATGAATTGTACTGAATCAGCGTATCGTAGAATATTGCTTTATTTGCCTCCGGTTTGTAAATATATTCTGTAGATAATATAAAAAACGAAATAATATTTTGTTCTTATCAAAAATTATTTCCCGTTTCCGGCGCGCCGCGCCGCGCCGCTCAAGGCCTTTCCGGGAGAATCGGCAGGGGAATCCGAAAAATATGCCGCCCGCCTGATATTTTTTCTGGATTTCCAAAGGGGCTTGCGTTACAACACTGGTCATATCCCCTGACAGTTGAAAACCTTCCCAATCCGGCCTTTCGGAGACGGGGTTTGCTAAGGGGAGCAAGGCACTTAAAGGGGTGTAGCTCAATTGGTAGAGTACCGGTCTCCAAAACCGGATGTTGCGGGTTCGAGTCCCTCCGCCCCTGCCATGCCAAAGACAAGAGAAGGAACGGTGAAGATATGAGTTTTGTTGATTGGGCCGCGCGCTTCTCGCGCGAAACGAAACAGGAGGCCCGCAAGGTCACCTGGCCGTCGAAAAAGGAGACCACGGTAACGACGATCATCGTCTTCATCATGATCGCGATCGTGGCCTTGTTTTTGATGCTGGCGGACGGCCTGATTTCCGAAGCTATAAAGTTGATTCTTGCATTAGGGGCTAAATAAATGAGCAAACGTTGGTATGTACTGCATGTCTATTCCGGTTTCGAGAAGAAGGTTGCGGCGAGCATAAAAGAAACCGCCGAAAAGCGCGGCCTCGACCAGTATATCGAGGAAGTGATGGTCCCGACGGAGGAAGTCGTCGAAGTGCGCCGCGGCCAGAAGGTCAACGCGGAGCGCAAGTTCTTCCCCGGCTATGTGCTGGTGAAGATGGAGATGAACGACGACGCGTGGCACCTCGTCAAGAACACGCCGAAAGTCACCGGCTTCCTCGGCGGCGGCGGCAACAAGCCGTCCCCGATCACCGAGGGCGAAGCCCAGCGCCTGATGCAGCAGGTCATCGAAGGTGCCGAGCGTCCGCGCCCGAGCATCACCTTCGACATCGGCGAGCAGGTGCGCGTCTGCGACGGCCCGTTCAACTCCTTCAACGGCACGGTCGAGGAAATCGACGAAGGCAGGAGCCGCCTCAAGGTGCTGGTCTCGATCTTCGGCCGCTCCACGCCGGTCGAGCTGGAATTCACGCAGGTCGAGAAGGTTTAATTCTCAATCAAGGCGCGCCGCCGTTCACATGCCGCCAGGCATGGCCTTCATGTTGTGTTCCATTTCCTCGTGGCTGACGTGCCGCGTGTCGCCGGGCAATGAGGCGTGGCCGACGATCAGAACGCCCTGCATGCCGAAGATCTCGTGCGGGTGGCAGTGAAAATGATAGCTTCCCGCCACGGTGAAGGTGTGCGACCAGCTTTCGCCCTTTTTCGTCAGCATGGGGCTTACGATGATTTTGTCCTTCAGTCCTTTGGGCACAGCGTCGAACATGATGTCATGTGCGTCGTTCTGCGCGTTGACGAACGTGACGCTGTCGCCGGGCCGGATGGTCAGATGATCCGGGGAGAAATAATAAGGTTTCTCGCGCTTGGGATTGGTGACGGCGCGGATGGTATAGTCTTTGGCCATGGCCGGCGTCGCCGCCGACATCAGCATGATGACGAATAGAAGTTTTTTCATGTTTTCCTTTTCCTTTCAAAGAGCAGTGGCATTATTTCCGTCGTGACGATGGCCAGCGCGATCAGCGCGCAGCCGCCGTATTCCAGCGGCGTCAGGCGCTCGCCGAGCAGTGCCGCGCCCGCGATGGCGGCGAAGACGGATTCGCTGCCGAGAATGATGGCGGAATCGGAGGCGGGCGTATACTGCTGGCAGACGATTTGCAGCGTATAGGCGATCCCGCCCGACATGATGCCGCCGTAAAGGATGGGCCAGACCGCCGCGCGGATGCCCGCGAGCGTCGGGTGTTCGAACACTATCGCGCCGGCGACGGCCGTGATCGTCACGGCGGCATATTGCAGGAAGGAGAGCGTGAAGGGGGCTTTGGTCTCGGCCATGATTTTTCCGGCGAGCGCCACCTGCAGGGCGAAGCCGATGGCGCAGGCGAATATGAGCGCATCGCCGGCGGAAAATCCGTCCAGCCGCCCGCCCGAGAGCATCCAGACGCCCGTGATCGAGAGCAGCGCGGCGGGAAAAATCCACTTCGAGAGTTTTTGCCGGTAAAAGACCGCGCAGATCACCGGCACGAAGACCACGTAAAGCCCCGTCAGGAATCCGGCGTTGGTGACGGTCGTCATGCCGATGCCGATCTGCTGGACAATGACCGAGCCCGAAAAGGCGGCGCAGATCAGCCACAGGTCCTTTTTGTTCTCGAAGACCGGCGCCTTGGGGCGGGCGCGTTCCCTGAGGGCGAAGGGCAGCACCAGAAAAGCCGACATGCAAAACCGCACCGCGATGTAGGTGCAGGGGCCGAGGTTGTTCATCGCGTATTTTTGGGCGATGAAGGCCAGCC
The DNA here is from genome assembly GCA_021849295.1 of Pseudomonadota bacterium. Lineage (GTDB taxonomy): Bacteria > Pseudomonadota > Alphaproteobacteria > Micavibrionales > UBA2020 > PALSA-926. The sequence continues at coordinate 72,793 of JAJZTA010000007.1, forward strand.
CCCAGATCAGGGCGGCGAGCAGCAACAGCAAATCTGCTTTGAGGCGGGACATGAAAGGCTAGCCTCCGTACTTGTATTGTTTCACCGTCTGGTCGATCGCGCCGAAGACGGATTGTCCGTCCGTGCCGGACATTTCTATTTTGATGGTGTCGCCGAACTTCATGAACGGCGTTTTCGCCTTGCCGCCGTCGATCTGTTCGAGCAGGCGCCGCTCGACGATGCACGACGACCCCGCGCTGCGGTCGACGTTGGAGACCGTGCCTGAGCCGACGATCGTTCCGGCGCAAAGCGGGCGGGATTTTGCGGCGTGGGCGACCAGTTGCGCGAAGTCGAACACCATGTCGACGCCCGCGTGCGGGTGGCCGAATTCCGCACCGTTCAGTGTCGAGACCAGGGGCAGGTGGACTTTGTTGCCGCGCCACGCGCCGCCCAGCTCGTCCTTTGTTACGGCGACGGGCGAAAAGGCGCTCGATGGCTTGGATTGCAGGAAGCCGAAGCCCTTGGCGAGTTCGTCCTTGGTGAGGCCGCGCAAGGAGACGTCGTTCACCAGCATGAGGAGCTGGATGTGCTTTCCGGCGTCGGCAACCGGCACGCCCATTGGCACGTCGTCGGTGATCACGGCGACTTCGGCCTCGAAATCGATGCCCCAGTCTTCGCTTTCCAGCAAAATGTCGTCGCGGGGGCCGAGGAAGCTGTCCGAGCCGCCCTGATACATCAAGGGGTCCGTCCAGAAGCTCGGTGGCATGTCCGCGCCGCGCGATTTGCGCACCAGCTCGACGTGGTTGACGTAAGAGCTGCCGTCCACCCACTGATAGGCGCGCGGCAGCGGGCTGGAGCATTTTGCGGGGTCGAAATCGAAGGACGCCGCCTTGCCCGCGTTGAGGTCGTTATAAAGCGCTTCGAGCTTCGGCCTGGCCGCCGCCCAGTCGTCGAGCGCCGCCTGCAGCGTGGGGATGGGCGCGTTTGCCGCTTTGGCGAGGTCTTTGCTGACGACGACGAGTTTGCCGTCGCGGCCGTGTTTGAGCGATGCGAGTTTCATGCCGTTTCTCCTTGCGGTGGGGCGGTTGCGGTACCGCGTCCCGCCGGCGCGCGGCGCACGGCGCGGATGAGGCCGGTGAAGATGATGACGAAGATCACGGCGTCTATGCCGTGCTGCACGGGCAGGTTATGCGTCGCGACGGCGCCGATGCCGGCGAGCGCGCCGAAGGCGAGGTCGTCGCCGAGACCGAAGAGCAATATTTCCGGCATGGGCCGCCAGCCCGCGCGGGCGATGCGCCAGACGGCGAAGGCGATGAGGCCAAAGACGAGCAGCGCGAAGACGGGAAACGGGAACGGCCGCTTCGCCGCGAGGGCATAGTTGCCGATGTAGAAAAATACGGTTGCCGTGCCGAGCAGCACGGGTTTGAGAGAAGGTTTCTTGTCCGCCGCCGCGGGCTCCGCTTTCCGGCGGCAAAAGCGCACGGCGAGAAAGGCGAACAGTCCTTGCGCCAGAATATAGCCGGCAAAGGCCGCTGGCACGGGCGGGCGGTTTTTCATGACGAAATGCAGCGCATAGAGCGCGGCGAACGGCACCAGCGCGACGACCAGCCCGCGTTTGGAGAACCAGCGCTGTTTCGCCGCGGCGGGGAAGGTCCAGTGGGTGACGAGAACGGGATAAAGCACGCTGTGCAGCGCGTGCCAGAAGACGATGAAGAGCGCCCAGCCGCCCTCGAACGCGCCCAGCTGCCCGTAGCCCGCGAACGGACCGACCGGCTGGCCGGAAAGCTGGGTCAGCGTCTTGGCGATGACGCCCTCGTTCAGCAGCCCGTAGCCGAGGCCGAGGAGGATGATGCCGAGGATGTTGAGATTTTTGGCGACCGCCAGCTCGCGGATCAGCAGGACGGGCAGGCCGTAGACCAGCGTCAGAAAGACGAAGGCCGGCGGGTGGATGAACTTCAAAACCGGCACGTTGCCGGACAAAATCTCCGCCAGCGGCGCGGCGACGAAGAGCAGCATCAGGAACGCTTTACGGATTGTTTTGCCGTCTGTGTCCGTCGTCATTTTTTGTACATTTTTTGCAGACTCTGCCAGCACTGGTAATAGTCTTTTTGCAGCGTCGATTTCATCGCGTCCGCGGTCGGGCGCATGACGAAGCGGCTCTCGAACATGAAGGCGAGCGTGTCTTTCATCCGCACCGGCTCAAGCTTGACCGTCGAGGCGTGCTTGACCACGCCCGCGTCCGGCCCGTGCGCCGACATGCAGTTGTGCAGCGAGCAGCCGCCCGGCACAAAGCCGCCGCTTTCCTTCGCGTCGTAAACGCCGAGAATCAGCCCCATGAACTCGCTCATGATGTTGCGGTGGAAGTAGGGCGGTCGGAAGGTATGCTCCGCCACCGACCAGCGCGGCGGGAAGATGACGAAATCGACATTTGCGATTCCGGGGGATCCGCTCGGCGAGGTCAGCACGGTGAAGATCGACGGGTCGGCGTGGTCAAAGCTCACCGTGTTCATGACGTTGAACAGCGCAAGGTCGTATTTGTAGGGCGCATAGTTGCCGTGCCACGCGACGACGTCGAGCGGGGAGTGGCCGATCTTCGCCGTCCACAGCGCGCCGTCGAACTTGGCGACCAGCTCGAAATTGCCCTTTTTGTCCTCGCAGGCGGCGACGGGATAGAGAAAATGCCGCGGATGGGCGAGGCCGTTGGCGCCGATGGGGCCGAGATCGGGCAACTGGAACGGCGCGCCGTAGTTTTCGCAGATATAGCCGCGCGCGGTTTTCTCTGTCGGGTCGGCGGCGAACTTGATGCCGCGCGGGATGACGCAGATTTCCCCCGGATTCACTTCCAGCACGCCCATTTCGGTGCGGAAGACCATCCCGCCCTGTTCGGGCAGAAAGAGCATCTCGCCGTCGGAATTGTAGAAATAGCGGTTCTTCATCGGCGCGTTGACCGCGTAGCGGTGCGCGGCGAGTCCCGCCCAGCCGTGCAGGTCGCCGCCCTTGGCCATCGTCACCACGCCGTCGATCAGGTCGGTCTTTTGGGTCGGTGACTTCAGCGGGTCCCAGCGCAACTGGTTCGGCGTGGCGGGGGCGGGCGTCTCGTCAGGCTTTTGGTAAAGCGCGAACGGCAGATGCTTCACCGACGGCAGAATGCGGTAGAGCCACGTGCGCTGGTTGCTTTTTTGCGGCACGGTGAAGGCGGTGCCGCTCAGCTGCTCGGCATAAAGGCCTTTGGGCGGCTGTTGCGGCGAGTTCTGGTTTTTGGGCAGCGCGCCGCGCACCGCTTCCGTCTCGAACGTGTTGCCGAAGCCGGATTGATATTTTAATTGCACTTTCTATTCTCCATTTACGCCACGCCGGGTTCATTCCGGCGTCTATATGGATGCCGCAATAAATGCGGCATGGCGGGTTTGAGTGTATTACGCCTGCAAAACGCCGCGGCGGATCTGGTCTTCCTCGAGGCTTTCGAACAAGGCCTGAAAGTTGCCCTCGCCGAAGCCCTCGTTGCCCTTGCGCTGGATGATTTCGTAGAAAACGGGGCCGATCGCGTCCTTGGTGAAGATTTGTAGCAGCAAACCTTGGCCTTTGGTCGGCGCGCCGTCGACGAGGATGTTGAGCTTCTGCATACGCGCGAGGTCTTCGCCGTGGCCGGGCACGCGGGTGTCGACCTTTTTGTAGTAGGTGTCGAGCGTGGTCTGGAAGTCGACGCCGGTCTTTTGCAGGCTCTCCACGGTTTCGTAGATATTGTCGGTGCCGAGCGCGATGTGCTGGATGCCTTCGCCGTTGAAGCGTTTGAGGAATTCCTCGATCTGCGACTTGTCGTCCGAGGATTCGTTCAGGGGAATGCGGATCTTGCCGCAGGGGCTGGTCATGGCCTTGGATTTGAGGCCGGTCAGCTTGCCCTCGATGTCGAAGTAGCGGATCTCGCGGAAGTTGAAGAGGTCTTCGTAGAACTTCGCCCATGTCTCCATGTTGCCGCGGCGGACGTTGTGGGTCAGGTGGTCGATGTAGGTGAGGCCGGCGCCCTTGTGCGGGGCTTTGTCGGTGAAGTTGAAATCCGCCTCGTAAATGCTGCCCTTGTCGCCGTATTTGTCGACGAGGAACAAAACGGTCTCGCCGATGCCCTCGATGGCGTAGAGCCTGTTCTCGCCAGGGCCCGTCGGCACCTCGACCGGCTTCGCGCCTTTTTCCAGCGCGTGGCGGTAGGCTTTTGGGGCGTGCTTGACGCGGAAGGCCATGGCGCAGGCGCCGCCGCCGTGGATCTTGGCGAATTTGCCGGCGTAGGAATCCGGCTCCCTGTTGATGATGTAATTGATCTTGCCCTGCTGGTAGAGCGAGACCCGCTTCGATTTATGCGTGGCGGTCTTTTTGAAGCCGAAATTGGTGAAGAGCTTCTCCAGCTCCTCGGGCTCGGGGTGGGCATACTCTATAAATTCAAAACCGTCCGTTCCCATCGGGTTGTTAAATAAATCAGCCATAAATTGCCTCTTTCTACTTTATAAATGGAATGGCGCCAAGCGTGGGACAGTATCGGGGTTTTCCGCCCCACTTTCAAGAAATCAGACGAAAAAGACTTGGTTTTATGAAATAAGCCGTTTATGATGCTCTGCACAATTTTTTTTGGAACGGACGGATATTTTTCAGAATGTGGCAACAGGAAGACAGAGCGCGTATGTCGCTGCCTTTCATCTCCCCCAGACTGTGTGATCTGGAGGTGAGCTTCGAGTTCTTCCCGCCCAAGACGGAGAAGAGCGAGAACGTGCTGTGGGACTCGATCGACGTCCTCGCGCCGCTGAAGCCCAAGTTCGTTTCGGTGACCTACGGCGCCGGCGGCACGACCCGCGCGCGCACCCACGAGATCGTCACCAACATCCATTCCAAGACCGGCATCCCCGCCGCCGCGCACCTGACCTGTATCGGCGCGACGAAGGAGGAAATCGACGAGATCGCCCGCACCTACTGGGAGCACGGCATCAAGCATATCGTCGCCCTGCGCGGCGACCCGCCCAAGGGCGAGGCCTACGCGCCGGTCAAGGGCGGCTACAACTACGCCTCCGACCTCGTCGCGGGGCTGAAGAAGATCGCCCCGTTCGAGATCAGCGTCGCGGGCTATCCCGAAACGCACCCCGAGGCGGTCAATGCGCTCGAGGACATGGCCAACCTCAAAAAGAAGGTCGATGCGGGCGCGGACCGCGTCGTCAGCCAGTTTTTCATGGAGCCGGAATCGTTCCTCAGCTTCCGCGACCGCGCCGCGGCCGCGGGCATCAAAGTGCCGATCGTGCCGGGCATCCTCTCCATCACCAATTACGCCAAGGCGGTCGAGTTCGCCGCCGTCTGCGGCACGAAAGTGCCGACATGGATGACCGAACTGTTCGAAGGACTGGACGACCAGCCCCAAACAAGACAATTGGTCGCCGCGACCGTGGCGGCGGAGCAATGCCGCGTCCTGTACGCCAACGGCGTGCGCCATTTTCATTTTTATACGCTCAACCGCGCGGAACACACGCTGGCGATCTGCCACATGCTAGGCCTGCGCGCGGAACCGCAATCGTTGCGGGAAAAAGTTATGGTCCATATTTAACACGAAGGAGAAAAAAACTATGGCACTCTCGGCAAACCTCGGCTTCCCCCGCGTCGGCGCGAAGCGCGAACTGAAAAAAGCGCAGGAAGCCTACTGGGCGGGAAAGATTTCGCAGGAAGAGCTTTTCAAGGTCGGCGCGGAATTGCGCGCGCGGCATTGGGAGCTGTGCAAGGCGGCGGGCATCGACCACATTCCTTCCAACGATTTCACCTACTATGACCATGTTCTCGATACGGCGACGACGGTCGGCGCGGTGCCGGAAAGATATGAATGGGACGGCAAGAAAGAGGTGGATCTCGACACCTTCTTCGCCATGGCGCGCGGCAACAAAAAAGTCGGCGCGATGGAAATGACCAAGTGGTTCGACACCAACTACCACTATCTCGTGCCCGAGCTGCATGCCGGCATGAAGTTCCGCCTTTCGGGCCACAAGCCTTTCCGCCACTACGAGGAAGCGAAGGCACTCGGCATCGAGACGCGCCCCGTGCTGCTCGGCCCCGTGTCGTTCCTGCTGCTGGGAAAAATGAAAGACGGCGGAGACGCGCTCTCGCTGCTCGACGCGCTGCTGCCGGTTTACGAGGAAATTCTGGGCAAGCTCAAATCCCTCGGCGCGGAATGGGTGCAGATCGACGAGCCGTGCTTCGTGCTCGATCAGGGCGAACCCGCGCGCGCCGCGCTCAAAAAGGCCTATGACCGCCTCTCGAAAGTCGCGCCGAAAATCATGATCGCGACCTACTTCGACGCGCTGGAAGAAAACATGGACGCCGTGTTCGGTCTGCCGGTCGCGGGCGTGCATGTCGATCTGGTGCGCGCGCCGCAGCAGCTTGACGCCGCCCTCAAGGCCGCGGGCAAGGACAAAGTCCTCTCGCTCGGTGTGATCGACGGCCGCAACATCTGGCGCGCCAATCTCTCCGCAGCGCTGAAGCCGGTCGAAAAGGCCGTGGCCGCATTGGGCTCCGACCGCGTGATCGTCGCGCCGTCCTGCTCGCTGCTGCACACGCCGGTCGATCTCGACAACGAAACCGCGCTCGATGCGGAGCTGAAATCGTGGATGGCCTTCGCCAAGCAAAAGCTGGCCGAGGTTGCCGCGATCGCCTCCGCCGTCAACGGCAAAAAGGACGCCGCCGCGTTCGAAGCCAGCGACAAGGCTGCCGCCACGCGCAAAACCTCACCGCGCATCAACAACAAGGCGGTGCAGGAGCGCTGGAGCAAGGTGACGCCCGACATGCTGAAACGCCAGCATCCGTTCGCAACGCGCGTCGCGGCGCAGCGCAAGGCGCTGGGCCTGCCGCTGTTCCCGACCACGACGATCGGCTCCTTCCCGCAAACGCCGGAAATCCGCCAGCACCGCGCCGACTTCAAGAAGGGCGCCATCGACGAAGCCGCGTACAACGACTTCCTCAAGCAGGAAATCGCCGAATGCGTGAAGATTCAGGAAGACATCGGGCTTGACGTTTTTGTGCACGGCGAAGCCGAGCGCAACGACATGGTCGAATACTTCGGCGAGCAACTCGACGGCTACACCTTCACCAAGTTCGGCTGGGTGCAGTCCTACGGTTCGCGCTGCGTCAAGCCGCCGATCATCTTCGGCGACATTTCGCGCCCGAAGGCGATGACGGTGGACTGGTCGGTCTATGCGCAAAGCCTTACCGACAAGCCGATGAAAGGCATGCTCACGGGGCCGGTGACCATTCTGCAATGGTCGTTCGTCCGCGACGACCAGCCGCGCGCCACAACGGCGGGCCAGCTGGCGCTGGCGCTGCGCGACGAAGTGCAGGACCTTGAAAAGGCCGGCATCAAGGTCATCCAGATCGACGAGCCCGCCGTGCGCGAAGGCCTGCCGCTCCGCCGCAAGGACTGGAAGTCGTACCTCCGCTGGGCGGTGGACGCGTTCCGCCTCTGCTCCGCGGGCGTGAAGGACGAAACGCAGATCCACACCCACATGTGCTATGCCGAGTTCAACGACATCATCGAGGCGGTCGCCGAAATGGACGCCGACGTGATCTCGATCGAGACCTCGCGCTCGCAGATGGAACTGCTCGGCGCGTTCGAGGACTTCAAGTACCCGAACGAGATCGGCCCCGGCGTCTACGACATCCACAGTCCGCGCGTCGTGCCGCAGGCCGAGATGGAAGCGCTCCTGAAAAAGGCCGTCGCCGTGCTGAAGCCCGAGCAGATCTGGGTCAACCCCGACTGCGGCCTCAAAACCCGCAAGTGGGAAGAAACCAGGATATGCCTCGCGAATCTCGTCGGCGCCGCCAGGACCATGCGCGCCGCCTATGCGGTTCCGGCGGGCAAACAGGCCAACGGGTAAGCTTTCGGCGGCGGAACTGCGCCGCATATCAGGGCGTTAGGGCAGGCCGGACGAATGCGTCCGGTTCTGCTTGTAAAGGCCGTGCCCGCATAATATACTAGCCTAAGTCAATTTATGACAAATGGTTTATAAGATGGCGATCGGCATAATTCAGGCGGCAGGAAAGGCGCTCTCCAAGACGGCGCTGATTCTCGACGACATTCCCGTCGCCGCCGCGAACCTGATCGAAGTCGAGGTCAAAAATCCCGGCGCGCCGCCGGAAAATCTTCCCAAGCCGCACAAAGGCCGCCCGATGTCGGAAGGCGAATTTTACCTGAAGGCCGCGGGCGCGTCGCTGGTGCCGAAAACCGCCATCGCGCTCGCGCTCGGCGGGGCGGCGGCGGGCTTGAGCTTCGTCGGCGGCGCCGCCGTGCTGACCTACGGCCTTGTGCCGCTGGCCTTCTGGCTCTGCGGCAAAAGCGCCGAGAGCGAAGCGGACGAGGAGAAAGACGATAAAAAAGAAGGCCGCCTGTGGACGGACGGCATGATGGGCGTCTTCCCCGGCGCGAAGAAATTCCTGGGCCGTCTGCCCGCCAAACACCGCTGCATCCTCGGGCGTACCATCCAGATGGACGTCGCGCTGGAGATGGAAATGATGACGCTGGCCGCGGTCGCGCTCGGCGCGAGCGGCCTTGCCATGGCGGGCGCGGCGGGGATCGCCGCCACGGTCGGGCTGGTGCCGGTGGTGGCGCTGGCGGCGACGGGGATCGTCTGGAGCACGGCCTACGGCGTGCGCAAGCTGCGCAACGTCATCGGCAAAAACCAGAAGAAAATCGACGCCGGCACGCGCAAGGAAACGCGCTTCGACCGCGTTTTGAAATTCATCGACAAAAAAATCGACCCGACCTTCGGCCTCGTCGGCAAGCTCGCGCTGATGTCCATCGGCGGCGCGCTGATCATCAGCCACGGCCTGCTGCCGCTGGTGCCGCTGGCCTTGCCGCATCTTTCCGCCGCCGCCGCGCCGCTGGTGCAGAGCGCGGCGCACATCTTCAACGCCCTGCCGGACATGGCGCAGCTCGCCATCGCGACGCCCATCGGCTACGGCCTCGGCAAGTTCGTCTACAATCCGGTCATCGCGCCCATCCTGCGCGCGCCGGGGCATGTGGCGAAAAAGATTTTCGGCGGGAAGAAGAAGCAGATCGTTACATCTGCAGTTACACCGCCCGCCGCACCTGTTGTCACGCGCGTTCAGGCTTCCGGCACGCTCACGTCTTCCTTCACGGCGGACAAGGGCGCGCAGCAGGCCGCAAACACGCAGCCGCCCGCAGCGGCGCCGCGCGCTGTCAAATACGCATCCTGAATAATTACGGCTTGGCTTTCAGCAGCTTGTCGCGCAGCGGCTGCTTGACGAGGCGGTAGAGCTTCGGCTTCAGCTTCATCTGCTCGTCGGCGGCGTACTGCAGCGCGTCGTTCCACGCGGCGTACTTCTTGACGAAGGCTTCGGCCTTCTTCGGGTCGCCGTCGAGCTGCAGCTGGATGACTTCCGTCAGCATCTCCCTTGCCGTGTCGGCCATTTTTCCCGGCACGATGGAGAGCTTGCCGCCTTTTTCAAACAGAATGGCGCCTTTTTCGCGGAAGTAGTTGAGCTGCATGATCGAGCGCGAGCGGTGCGCTTCTTCCGCCGAGGGCTGCTTGGTCGGCAGTTCGCGCGCGGCCCAGGTGAGGAATATCTTGTCGGCCTGTTCTTGCGTGAACTTGCCGATGTCGAGGAAATGCCCCGTCATCGCGATGGAGATCACGTCGGCCTTGTTTTCCTCCAGCATGCTGCCCCACTGGCCGAGCGCGGCGTTTTTGTCGCGTCCGTCGCTGGTGGAACGGGGCCCGAGGGAGTGGCCGAGCTCGTGCCCGACGGTGAAGAGGAAGTCGGCGTTGGTGTCGTAGAGTTTGTGTTGCGAAGGATCGACCAGCGCGTCGAGGAACTTCTGCTGCTGGGCGGGATCGCCGCTCTGGCGCACCTGACGGTGGAAGACGAGGCGGCTGCCTTCCTTCATTTGCACGGAGAGCTTGTCGCTGTTGGGCAGGTTCTGCGCGATGGTGATGCCGCCGCGCACCGCCGCGTAATCGCCCGCGATGCAGACGAGATCGACGTCGGCGAAGGTCATCTTCGCTTGCCGGCCGCCGGTCTGGTCCTGATACTGGTCTTTGAGCGGCATGATGGCGTTGAGGCCGTCGAGATGCTTGCGGTAGTCGGCGATCTCGGCGTAGGACTCCTGATTGACGATGCCGACGCGGATGCCGATGCTGTCCTTGGATTTGGCCTTGATGCCGTTGGCGTCGAGCACCGCCTTGACCTTCGGGTCGGCGGAGACGGCGCTGCTCATGCGGTCGTCGTAGCATTCGCGGCCGATGGTGAATTCCAGCGGCGAATCCTCGAGATTGGCCCAGGTTTTGTCGGCATTGAAGGTCATTTCCGCGTCGCTGTCGTTGACCAGCGCCTGCGCCTGCCAGCGCAGATATTTGGCAAGGCCCGCGTGGTCGGTTTCCCTGGCGGCGGCGAGCAGTTCTTTCGCCGCGCCCTGCATTTCCTCGCGGAAGGCGACGGAGTAGGGCAGGGCGACGAGGTTCTTGCCCTCGCGTTTGACGATGGTGTTGTTGCTGAAGATCGCTGAGGCCTGCTCCGGATGCTTGACGATGTATTGCGCGAGTTCCTTTTTGGTCAGGTCCTGCGGATAGAAGCCTTTGCCGACGGAGAGCTTCTTGTCCTTGAAAATATCGAGCGGCTTGGTTTTGGGCGCGTAAAGGTCCTTGCCTTCGAGGCCGTTGTGCAGGGTGAACAGGGTCAGCGCCTCTTCGGCCACCTTGTCGCCTTTGGCGGCGGCCTTTTTGAGCAGCTTTTCGGCGCGGATGTTGTCCGGATGGTCTTGGCGGAGGAAGGCGCTGTCCAAAATCGCGGCGGCCTTGACGAGGTGGCTGAGCGCGCGCTGGTTGGCGGGGGTGAGCTTGCCGTAGGCGTCGTCGAGCGTGCCGAAGTCCATCACCCGCATCTTGTTGGTGACGATGTCGTCGAGCTTTTTGGGGGAAATGCCGAGCGTAAATTCGCCCTTTTTGCCGAGGCCGCGCTTCGCGAAACTGGAATTGGCGACGGGGGAAAGCTTCTTCTGTGCCATGCGGCGTACTCCTTTTTTAGGGCCGGTGCGGGACTATATATACATAAATATTATCTAATAATATGTCAATAGGTAATTTTATTGCTTTCCACACGTTTTTTAACTATTTGATTCGTATATGGAATTAAAAAACCTTTGACAAGGCTTGAAAAAAGGCGCATTGTGCAGTGCAACAATGATGCAGTGCAGCATTGATTCTTTAAAACCTATTAGGAGACTGAAAATGCAAAAAGACATCCTCGACAACTTCCAGAAAATGACCGCGCTTTCCCTTGAAAACTTCAAGAAGCTCGGCGAAACCAACCTGCAAATCGGCGAAAAGCTGCTGCAGGAGCAAATCGAACTGACCAACGCCCTGCTCGAAGCCGCTTCGGAAAAAGCCGAAGACGTGACCGAAGCGAAAGACCTCAAGGACGTCGCTGCGTGGCAGGCTGAACTCGCTCAAGAGTACACCAAGAAAATCGTCGAAAGCGGCCGCGCCTGCGCGGACATCGTCGCCGAAGCCGGCAAGGTTTACACCAGCCTCTTCGAAAACGCTCTGAAGTCCGCTAACGGCGCCGCGAACAAATCGGCCGCTGCCAAGGCGCGTAAAACCGCCTAATAGCACTTCGGCTATTTTGTAATAGGGCATGTCACTCCGGGTATGGTAGATCTCGATCTTTCCGTATCCGGAGTGACTTTTTTCGAAGACGAAGAATACAAAAGACTAAGGAAGATAAAGGAGCAACAAAATGACAACAAAAACACTCGCTCTCGTGACAGGCGGCGTCGGCGGCATCGGGTCCGCCATCTGCGAGGAACTGGTGCAACGGGGCTATCAGGTCATCGCCAACTACCACCCCTCGGAAGAGGCTCACGCCAAGGACAAGCAGAAAGCATGGAAGGACGCCGGCCTCGACATCGGCATCGTTTCGGGCGACGTGTCGTCGTTCGCCTCCTGCACCGACATGGCAAAAACCGTCAAGGACAAGTTCGGCACCGTGCAGGTGCTGGTCAACTGCGCGGGCATCACGCGCGACAAGACCCTCAAGAAGATGGAAGAGGCGGACTGGGCGGCGGTGCTGCACGTCAACCTCGACAGCGTCTTCAACGTCACCAAGCAATTCATCGACGGCATGACGGAGGCGGGCTTCGGCCGCGTGGTCAACATCTCGTCGATCAACGGCAAGAAGGGCCAGTTCGGCCAGACCAACTATTCCGCCGCCAAGGCAGGCATGCACGGCTTCGCCATGGCGCTGGCGCAGGAAGTCGCGCGCAAGGGCGTGACGGTCAACTGCGTTTCGCCGGGCTACACCAACACGGCGATGATGCAGGCCATCCCCGAGGACGTGCTGAAGCAGATCGTCGCGCAAGTGCCGATGCAGCGCCTCGCCGAGCCGAGCGAGATCGCCTACGTGGTCGGTTTCCTCGCCGACAAGCGCGCGGGCTACATCACCGGCGCGAACATCTCGACCAACGGCGGGCTGTTTATTTCGTTTTAAAACGGCTCTTCCTCTCCCTCCGGGGGATTGAGACGAGGGTACTATCTATCGCGAAGCTCCCCTCTCCTGAAGGGAGCGGAATAGTCTTGGAGTCCGTCCATAAAGGTCACGCAGGAGGCGGCGTCAGATTTTGAGCTTGCTTTCGACGGGCTTTTTAGATGTCGGCGGAGATGAAGCTTTTTTTTGCCAATTCCTGGGTTAGCAGCGAGGCTATCGGTTCAGTCGATTTCAGATCCTCTTTTTCGTGAAAGGCGCGCCGGTCCCCTCGCACATGAAATGAATGCTCTTTTCCATCGAGACGGATCACAACGAGAACCGGATGTTCCCCTGTTCTGCTGACAAGGTTCCCGGCGTTGGCCAATATTCCTTTTGCATGTTCAAACCGAATCGGAAAGTCATGGGTAATCCCGTCCCGCTCGAGAGATAAAAACTGTATTTGTTTCATCTTGTCTAAATTATCCAGTAAATCCCGGTTGGTCTCGGCTATTTCAGAGCTTGCCCGATTGCCGCGGCGATCCTCTGCCTTGATTTTATACTGAGGAAGGAACTCGCTATCCGGCCGTTCGCTCGATGCTCCAAGATTGATTGAAAGGCTTATCAACGCACTCCGCACATTGGCTTCAAAGTCGTTGGCTCTGTCGCTCTTAACTGAGCCGGCAGTCGCCAGGCAACCATCGAAAGGAGGCTATATCACCGGAGCGAATATCTCGACCAACGGCGGGATGCTTATTTCGTTCTGATTTTTTCGTTTGTTATCAAATAGATAATAAATATCCTTGGCCGCCTCTTTCATATTATGTATAATAATGCCATGGGAACAAGGCAGAAAAATATAGTGACCTCCTTCAACAAGCTCTCGGCGTTCGATTTTTACGATCTGGCGCATATGAAGCCGACCCAGATGCTTGTCGGCATGCGCGAAGTCGAGGAAAAGCAAAGCCGCCTGCGCAAGGCGATGAAGTCTCCCGACGATTTGAAGAAATACCTGAAGGCGCGCCCGATCCTCGTGGTGATGGGGCCGGACGACGAAGCCTATATCGTCGACCACCACCATCTGGCGCTGGCCCTGCAGCGCGAAGGCTTCACCGAGGCGCCCATCGAAGTGCTGGGCGATTACTCGAAACTCGATCACGACGCGTTCCAGAAAAAGATGCTGGAGAAGCATTACTTCTATCCCTACGACGAGAAAGAAAACACGACCTGAAAGACCTGCCGCAAACGCTCGACGGCCTGCGCGACGACCCCTACCGCAGCCTCGCGTGGTTCGTGCGTCAGGAGGGCGGGTTCCAGAAGGTGAAGATCCCCTTTGTGGAATTCCGCTGGGCGAATTATTTCCGCAAGCGCATTCCTTCAGGGGAACTCAAACGTTCATTCGCGGACGCCTGCGTCAAAGCCTACGACATGGCGCAAGACAAGCGCGCCGCGCATCTGCCCGGCTATATCGGCGCGAAAGTGCCTGCGGGGGCGCCGGAGCTCTAATCCTTTAACATTGCGGTATTAAAACGAGTGGAGGCAACATAATAGCTATGGTGCTTAAAAGATTTGCAACTATCAGGCGGCGATTAAAATTTATATTGTTGTCGGGATTTTTGTTCAGCAAAACGGCTCTCTCTCTCTCTTGAATAAAACAAGCCGAAGATAAGGATCGGAAGCAAGAGTATATACGACTGCTTAAAGATTGAGGCCGTAAAAAACGCAATATACAGGATTACTGTTCCTAAAATCGGCCATATATTCGCACGCGCTATATCCTTATACAGCCATTGTTTGGTTATATGACGATAATACATCCCTTTCAGAACATATAGTGGCGAATACGCTATTAAAGCGAGTAAAGAACTTTCTATAAAATCCTCAGGAAAATTGCGTATGAACGCTGTTAAAAGGTCTTGTATTGAATTGACAGGATAAACACCGCCGCACACGCATGCATAAGCCGTGATTGGAAAAAATATAACCATTCCGATCAAAGCAGCAAAAAAGAACGTTCTCTGCTTGCCGCAATCTGTCGTTATCGGACAGCGGTATTGTGAACGATAAAACACTAGGCTTTCAAAATCTTTGCCGCATCAATTGACGCATAGGTCAGAATAGCATCGCAGCCCGCGCGCTTGAAGGACAGGAGCGTTTCCATCATCGCCTTTTCGTAGTCGAGCCAGCCGTTAGCCGCGGCGGCGCGGAGCATGGCGTATTCGCCGCTGACGTGGTAGGCGGAGGTCGGGACTTGGAATTCGTCCTTCACGCGGCGGATGATGTCGAGATAGGGCAGGCCGGGCTTGACCATCACCATGTCGGCGCCTTCGTCGATGTCGAGCGCGACTTCGCGGATGGCTTCGTCGGAATTGGCGGGGTCCATCTGGTAGGTCTTCTTGTCGCCCTTGAGCGCGCTGCCGGAGCCGACCGCGTCGCGGAACGGGCCGTAGAAGGCCGAGGCGTATTTCGCCGCGTAGGCGAGGATGCTCGCATTCGTGAACCCTTGCGCGTCCAGCGCATCGCGGATCGCGCCGATGCGCCCGTCCATCATGTCGGACGGCGCGACGACGTCCACGCCCGCTTCGACCTGCGCGAGGGATTGCTTGATAAGAATGTCCACGGTTTCGTCGTTGAGCACGTAGCCGTCTTCGCCCAGCACGCCGTCATGGCCGTGGGACGTGTAGGGGTCGAGCGCGACGTCGCAGATCAGACCCACTTCCGGCACCGCGTCTTTGAGCGCGCGCACGGTGCGGCAGACGAGGTTGTCGGGGTTGCAGGCCTCGCGTCCGTCGGGCGTTTTCTTTTCGGCGGGCGTGACGGGGAAGAGGGCGATCGCGGGGATGCCGAGCTTGGCGGCTTCTTCCGCCTGCTTCACCAGCACGTCGATGGAGAAGCGGCTCACGCCCGGCATGGATTTGACCGGCTCGGTCACGCCCTGGCCCTCGGTCACGAAGACCGGCCAGATGAGATCGTCCACCGAAACGGCGTTTTCGCGCACAAGGCGGCGTTGCCATTCGGTGCGGCGGTTGCGGCGCATGCGTGTACGGAGGGGGCGGGTGCGCAGGCCGGCGGAATCACTCGGCGTCGTCTCTGCGGGGGTCGCTTTCAGAGCGTGAGTCGTGTTTTTCATAGGGGGACTGTGGAACTTGAGGGCGGGTTCGTCAACCTCTTTATGGCTTAATTATTCAGCTTGATCGCTGTTGCCGGGTAAAGGATATAGCCTTTACAGGCCGTCCCGGTTTCCTTTACGCCATTGGCATTCACGGCGGAGAAGGCCGTGCGGTACCAGTTACGATTGCGCGCGCAGTTGAAGAAAGAGCTTGTGCCTGTGATTTTGATGTCATGAAAGCCCATTTTTTCAGGGGTTGCGTTGTTGCAGGGGCGTTTATCCGACCGCTGAGGGTAGTATCAGCGGTCAAGACCATTCCACCGCTGGCAACGCCCATGAGGGCAGTGACAGCAAGAGCATTAAAAATTTTGCTAAACTTACCCATTTTCATGGCCCTTATTCCATAAATAAAAGTTTATTCAGTTTAACATAACATTACAATGTAATATGTCGAGTAAATTTTCAAGGTATTGATTTTAATAAATAATTTTTTAAAAAGCGGTGCGGGACACTATTGCAGCAAATGGGGACATGGGCTAAAGAGAGGCCTCAACAACAGCAGGAGAGCCCCCATGAAAAAGCAAACTTTTAGAGGCGTCGTCAAGCGCATGCGCGTCGCCGTCGGTTCGAAGAGCGAGCACGAGGCCGTCGTGCTCGATCAGGGCTATGGCGGTTGTCTGGAACTGCGCCTCAAAAACGGCAATCCGTTTCACGAGCCGGCGCTCGACGCGCTGGTCGGCAAGACCGTTCAGCTGGAGGGCATCCCCCTCTCGGGCCTGCCGCATATCCTGATAGAAAAATTGACGGACATCAAAATCCTGCCGCCGCCGAAAAATGGTGCGGCGCACAAGCCTGCCAGCCCGCCGCGCATGTAAGGTATAAAAAGATATAAAACCGCCAAGCTATTTATAGCACTTGAATTTTATCCACAATACCTATATGGTAAGGAGGTTCGAGATCTATCGGTTCTGACTTGTGTGCGGCTCTATACAAGGCTTTCTCCCAAGACAAACGGTTATTCGGATATTGGCTTACACAATGGTTGTGTAGGCCTTTTGCACGAAGAGTGCGTTTTCTAAAGGAGGCCAAAAGTATGGCACAAGGTACAGTTAAGTGGTTCAACGCTCAAAAAGGCTATGGTTTTATCCAGCCTGAAGCCGGTGGTCCGGATGTGTTCGTTCACATCTCCGCCGTCGAGCGCGCCGGTTTGCGCAGCCTGAACGAAGGTCAAAAAATCAGCTACGACATCGTATCTGAAAAAGGCCGTAATTCAGCCGCCAACCTGCAAGCTGCTTAAGCCTTTCAGGATACTGACAATCAAGCCCGATGCTGCACAGCATCGGGCTTTTTTGCGGCCGGATTTTTTGATAGGGTGGATTCATGTCGTTTAAAGCCTTCATGGGCGCGCTGTGCGCCGCCGTTCTGTTCTCGCTGCCCGCGCCCGCGTCCGCCATGACCCTTGGCGCGAAGGCGCCGCCGCTGGTGGCGAAAAGCATGGGCGGCGCCGAGGTCGATATCAACAAGCTGAAAGGCAAGACGGTCGTCCTCTTCCTGTGGACGACCCAGTGCAAAAGCTGCGTGCAGGACCTCTATGACCTGCGCGACTTCTACAACAAATATCAGGACAAGGGCCTCGCGGTCATCGCGCTCTCCGCCGATCCGCCGCAGCTGAAGTATATGGTGGAGAACGTCGACGCGCTGGTGGATTATCCGGTCGTCATGGCCGCGGAGGCGCAGGAAAACGGCTACACCATGCCCGGCCGCTTCCCGCTCATGTACATCATCACCAAGGACGGCAAGCTGCATAGCTTCTACGCCACGATCCCGAAGGGCAAGGCGCTGTACAAAGCCGTGTTCCCTTGAAAGATGGCCCATTTCCCGTTCATCCCCTTTCTCATCGTCGCGATTCCGCTCTGCTGGGCGGCCATAAAAATAACCCGCTCCATGGGCCGCGTCGACGCGCCCGTCAAAACGCGGGAGGTCGACGGGTTTGTTTACTATAAAGGCAATTTCCCGCTCGACGATCTGAAGGCGTCCAAAATCGTTCCGTATCTCGGCGCCATATCCGAAGGTTTTTTTTGAAGGCAGCTACAAGGGCGCGGAGCTCCGTTTCGGCGAAGTCATCTTCTTCGAAAAGGATCTGGGCAGCCCGTCACGGCTTCAGGCGGCGGCCAACATCGGCCGCGTTTTCTGGGACATGACGCAGTCCGAAAGGAAGCGGCAGAGATACAGGCTCGACGCCTTTGCCGTCCTCGTGAAGCTGCCCCGGACCAAATTTTACGGCCACACCCTGCTGGAAGAAAACAGGCTGCCCGCCATGAAACGGCTGCAGGAGCTGGCCCTCGGCCTCAAGCGCGCCAACCTCGAGGACCCGCAATTCGAAAAGGAATACGACGTTTACACGGACGATCAGGTCGAGGCGCGCTATCTGCTCGATCCCGCCATGATGGAGCGCATCAGGGCGCTGTCGCAGCTTTATCCCGCGGGGCCGCTGTCGATGTCCTACTATCAAAACCATGTTTTGATTCTGATTCCCGTCGGGTCGAAAAACGAGGATGCCGATCTGGCCAAATTCGCCGCCCGTGCCGGAGACTACGTGAGCAGTGAAGACCTGCGCCGGCAGTGCGATGAGGTCTTCAAGCTGGTCGATGGTCTGGAGCTGTACCAGCCGCCCGCGCAAGACGATAGGGCCGTTCAGGCGTCCTGATATTAACCCTTAAGTTACCATTTGCCGCTATACTCGATTATGGTTTTAGGGGGGCAAACCCATGATGGAAGATACGGGGTCGGGAGCGTCTGTGCAGGATCATATTCGCGAACTGGAAAAATACGCCACGTGCGGCGACCGCGACAGCATGGCGGCGCCGATGGCCCTGCTGCGGCGCGAGTGGGACAGCCTCTCCGAAGACGAGCAAAAGGACGTCGTGAAACTGGAATCCATCTTTCTCTCCCTCTCGCACCTGAAGACGGGCTCAGCCTGACGGCGCAAAATGTCGCAAAAGTAAAAACGTCGATCGCCATAAGGCTTCAGGGACGGTAATGCGTTTCCAGCATGCTGAAGACCGGCTTCGGCGGTCGTTTCAATGGTTGCCGTGGCTCAGGGCTTTCAGCAGCTGGAGCAGGAGGTTGATGATGTCGAGGTATATTTTGATGGCGATGTTCATCGCCGCGGGTCAGCCGTTCACGCCGGCGGCGCTCTTTTTCTCCAGCCCGTTGAAGTCCATCACCAGATAGAGCGTGAAGATGACGACGCCGCCAAAGGCGATGATCCTTTGCTTGGCGGAGGAGAGAGCCTTGAACAGCTGGATGAAGTTGAAAACGATCAGCGCGGAAAGGGCGATGAACAGCGGCACCGCCAGAAAGTTGAAATCGATCTTCGAATAAATCCCGATCAGCGCGGCGCCGAAGGTGATGCTGGCCGTCAGCGCCAGAGCCTTTCTGCCCACGCCGTGGTCGACGGCGAGAAAGACATATTCCAGCTCCTAGCCCGTGATGAAGGACCAGATGGAAAACAGCGTGAAGGACGTCGACAGCGGCTGATGGATGCCCCAGAACAGCAGAAGCAGAAAGACGAGAATATCCGAGATGATCAATCCGTAAAAAACGGGCATGCCGAGCAGCCACCTGTATTGCGGGTTGAGGTCGCGCAGCTCCCACAGCGCGCCCTGCGGATGCGTCGTCAGTTAGGTGATGGAAAGCTGCGCGCCGAGAATAAAAAACGTCCTGGAAAAGAGGGTGGGGAACATATGATCCATGCGGAGCCTTTCCGGCGTTTAAAAAGCGCGGGAAATCACGTCCCCGGCTTTTTGGTCTTGTGGTGCTTGTTGGCGTTGGCGGCGGCTTGCGGGGCGTAGGGCTTGCCCGTATATCTCCGGCTCAGGTGGTCGAGATAGTATTTGGCGTTCAGCTTCTCGCCCGTGGCGGCGATCAGCAGCGCGTCGGTGGTCAGCTCCGAGCCCTTGGAGTGGATGTTCTTCTTCAGCCACTCGCGCAGCGGCTTGAAGTTTCCGGTGGCGAGCTCCTTGGGAATCTCCGGATGCGCCTTGGTGGCGGCGGCGTAAAGCTGCGCCGCGATCATGTTGCCGAGCGCGTAGGCGGGGAAGTAGCCGACGGCGCCGGTCGGCCAGTGGACGTCCTGCATGCAGCCCTTGGAATTGTCGGGCGGGGCGATGCCGAGCAGCTTTTGCATGCCGTCGTTCCACGCCTTGGGCAGGTCGTCGATGGCAAGCTTGTTCTCGATCAGCTCTTTTTCGAGCTTGTAGCGCAAGAGGATGTGCGCGGGATAGGTCAGCTCGTCCGCCTCGATGCGGATGAAGGAGGGGTTGACCTGATTGGCCAGCAGCTGCAGGTTTTCGGCCGAGAGCGCGGGGTCGTTGGGGCGGTTGAACACCTCGCGCGCCTGTTTTTCGAGATACCGGAAGAATTCCGGCTCGTGCGCGGCGTTGCGCTCCATGATGCCGGACTGGCTTTCATGCACCGCCATGCCCATCGAGGCGCCGACCGGCTCGTAGCGGTGTTTCAAAGGCGTGCCCTGCTCGTAGAGCGCGTGACCCGCCTCGTGCACGGTGGAATAGACGGCGGAGAGGAAGGAGTTTTCGTCCGAAGCGTCGGTGGTGAAGCGCACGTCCGAGGCGCTGCCGCCGGTCGAGGGGTGCGCGTCGATGGCGAACATCTTGCCGCGGGTGAAGTCGAACCCCATGGCCTCCGTCAGGCGGCGGCTGAGCTCGGCCTGCTGCTCCTGCGGGAAGGGGCCTTTGAGCGGCAGAGGCTGCGGGCCTTTCTTTTGCAGGTCGACCGCCTCGCGGATCAGCCCCGGCAGGGCCTTTTCAAGCGCCGCGAACTCGTGCGCCACGGTGGCGTCGGCGATGTCGGGCGAGAAGCTGTCGAGCAGCGCCTCGTAAACCGAGGCCATGCCGAGCTTCTCCTTGCGAATCTCCCCGACGGTGCGCATGACGTCGAAGGAATGCTTGTACCAGTCCTTCATTTTCGACCAGTCGCCGGTCTTGCGGAGTTCGGTGTGCAGCTTTTCGCCCTCGTTGCCGATGCGGGCGATCTCGGTCGCCAGCTCGTCGGAGAGGCCGGCCTGCGCAACCCAGGCGCGGCGCATCAGGGTGAGGTTGCGCTGGTCGATTTTGGAGAGGTTTTTCTTGTCCTGCTCCGCGTCGTCGAGCCATTCCTCCACTTTCGGGTCTTTAATCAGGTTGTGAGCAACCTCCGCCAAGGCCATGATTTGTCTGGAGCGGTCTTCCGCGCTGTTTTTCGGCATCACGGTTTCCGCATCCTTGTTGAGGATCGCGGCGGCGTTGTTGATGTCGATGATTTTCGCGAAGCGGTCTTGCAGTCTTTGATAGGCGCTCTTCGGTGCGGCGGGCATGTCCTGTTTCCTTTTCATGGGTGAATTTCGCAACTCAAAGTCTAGCAAACAGTTTACAAAAAAACAATTAACGCCCCCGCCGTCCGCGCCGCGCCGATTTGATAAATAGCCCCTTGAAAACATTATAGAAAAATCATTAAATTGAAGACATATAAAACGCAATCAGGAGGCACCCTCGATTATGCTACCGGTCATGCAAGCGAACCCCGCGGACGTCATCGCCCATTTCATGCAGGTCATGAACCAGTCGACGGGAACGCTCTTTTCGAGCCTGAACCCCTACATCCTCGCGCCGGTTTTCGTCTCCGTCCTTTTGTTGCTGATCGGCTACTACAGAAATTACCAGTTTCCCGCCAACGCCATCGCCCGCGCGCTGGAGAAGGTGTCCTACGCGGTCTATCTCGCGCGGCAAACGCACAAGGGCGCGCCCGACAAGCTGGCGAGCGTACTCGACGGCATTTTCGCCCTGTCGCCGTTCAAGGATTTGTGGGCGGAATATTGCAGCTCGCTGCACACCATCGAGGGCGCCGGCGGCGAAACCGCCGTGCTGGCGACCGCGCCGGCGGAGGCGTTCTTCCCGCGCGAGGCGGTGGTCGACCAGCACATCAACGCCGATTTTTACCGCCACCTGCCTGGCATTCTTACCGGCATCGGCATCATCGGCACGTTCAGCGGCCTCGTCTGGGGCCTGCACCAGTTCAACCCCGCCGCCAAGGACGCCGTCGCGTCGCTGCCGCTGCTGCTGCAGGAGGTGGCCTCGGCCTTCGTCGGCTCGGGCTTCGCCATTCTCGCCGCGATCTTCGTGACCTATAAGGAGAAATCCGCGCTCAACCGCTGCTACCGCGCCGCCGCCGAACTCAACCGCGAGATCGACGGGCTTTACGCCACGGGCGTGGGCGAGGAATATCTCGCCCGCCTCGTCGCCGCGGTGGAAAACAACAACGCCGTGCAGCAAAAACAAACGCAAGTGCTGGCGGAGCATATCGCCGTCGCCGTGCGCGAGGCTTTGGCCGAGCCGATGCAAAAGCTCACCGCCGTGGTCGAGCGCGCCACCGCCAATCAGGAGGAAGCCGTCGGCGACATTCTCCAACAAGTTTTAACGTCCTTCTCCGCGCAGCTCGACGAGATGTTCGGCAACCAGATCGAGCGGGTGAAGGCCTCCTTCGCCGACGCGACGGAAGCGATGGCGCAGGTGCGCGATTCCATGACCGCGCTGCTCGGCGACATGGCCTCGGTCGGCGTCAGCGCCGTCGACCAGATGTCGGGCACGCTGAGCAAAGCCGCGGAGAACGCCTCGGCCGCGCAGGAAAAGCTCAACGACCAGACGCGCGTCTTTATCGACGATATCCGCGACCTTCTCATCCGCAACCAGAACCAGACCGCGCAGGCGATGGACGTGACGATGCGCGCCGTGCTGGTGAAACTGCAGGGCGCCTTGACGCGTTTGGCCTCCGACCGCGCCGCGCAGATCGCCGATGACAAAAAGCGCATCGCCGAGCTGACCGGCGCGGTCGCCAAGCTGATCGCCAGCGTCGACGCCTCGGCGGAGCGCACGGCGCACAGCATTAACACGCTGCACAGCGCCACTGGCGAGGTGATCTCGGGCATGAACGACGGCGCGGCCGTCATGCGTCAGGCGGCGGACAGGTTCGCGCTCGCGGGCCACACGCTCTCCGTCGCGCTGGAAAAATCCGGGGCGCTGACCGAAACCGTCGAACAGATGCAGGAACTGCTGGCCTCGGCCGTGCAGCTGCGGCAGGCGGTGTAACAAGGCATGTTCGCACGCACGCTCATCCGCAGACGCCCCCGCGACGAGGGCGAAAAACCCTTCTGGATCTCGTTCACCGACCTGATGACCGCCTGCATGACGGTCTTTCTCATCGTCATGGCGGTGACGGTCGTGACGCTGAAGGACGAGATCGCCCGCCTCGAGCGCATCAGCGCCGCCACGCACCGGCGGCAGGTGGAAATCGGGCGGTTCGCCGACGCGCTGCGGCTCGCCTCGGAGCGCAAATATCCCGACGTGCAGGTGAGCATCATCAAGGACAAGGTGGATATCGACTTCGGCACGGACGTCAACTTTCTTTCCGGCTCGTCGGAGATCTCGGACGCGGGCGCGCGCTTTTTGCGCGGCTATCTGCCGATCGTCCTCTCCGCCGCCGAAACGCCGCTCGGAGAAAAATGGCTGAAGCGCGTAGTGGTCGAGGGCTATACCGACATCGACGGCAGCTATCTTTACAACCTCAACCTCAGCCTCGCGCGCAGCCGCGCCGTCGTCTGCACGCTCTTTACGCCGGGCGCTTCGCGCCCTGAATCCATATCAGACGCCTTCGCGTCGGGCGAACAGACCATGACGCGCCACCAGCTCGAGCAGATGCGCGACCTTTTCCTCGTTGGCGGCTATTCGTTCAATTCCATGATGCCCTCGAAGGCGCAGAGCCGCCGCATCGAGCTGAAACTCGATTTCTGGCAGCTGGGCGAAAAGGCCGAGGACGCAAAACGCCCGCATCCCGATCTATCCGGCAAGCCTTTCGGGCATTGCTAGAGCTGATATTCTTTCAACACATCCTCGATCGCATCTCCGCCGCAGCCAAGGCCGACGGCGAGGAACAGCGTCTGGTTGCTGGCGCGGTCCTGAAACTGTTCCAGTAAAATCTGCAGGCCGTATTCCTGCGCCGCGGCGGCGGAGGCGAGGGCGGCCTTGGAAACGTCGCCCGCCGCCGCGATCTGTTTCGCCGCGCCCGCCGTGTCGCCCGCCTCGACGGACTTGAAGTTGTATTTGGCGATGTTCTTGCGGCACTGGTCGAGCGCCTGCCAGTGGCTGTAGACGGTGCGGATGTCCTCCAGCTTCGCGGCCGGCAGCCCGAGCAGACAGTGGTGGACCGGCAGCCACAGCGACTTTTCAACCTTATACCCGCCCGCGCGCAACGGCGGCAGCGCGTTGGTCACGGGGCCGGCGATCTCGTTGGTGACGGGGATGACGGCGCGGTCGGCGTTGCCCGCATCCACCTCCTGCAGCGCCTCGGCGAAGGTGGCGCAGTGCAGCTTGTCGCAGGCGGGATAAAGCGTTTCCGCGGCAAGGCCGGAATAGGCGCCCGCAAGTCCCTGAAAGGCGATGCGCGGTGTTGGCTGAGACATAGTTAGATGTGCGGCTTCGGGGTTTTCGGCTTTTGGGGCGCGGCGGGCTTCGGCGCGATCTGGCTAAAGGCGGCCTTTTTCGGGTCGTATTCGTGCAGCGCGCCTTTCTCCATGTCGAAATACCAGCCGCTGACGGCGAGGCGGCCCTCGGCGACGGCCTTTTTGACCATCGGATATTCCATCACGTTTTTAAAGCTCATGATGACGGTCTGGCGCTCGGTCTCGCGCAGGAGCGCTTCCTTGTCGGTCAGGCCGACTTTCTTTTCGGCGAGGGTTTTGGCGTCCGCCGCCATTTGCACCCAGTCGTTGATCAGCGGATCGGTCGTGCCTTCGACCAGCGCGCCGACGGCGCCGCACTGCGAGTGGCCCATGATCACGAGCTGCTTGATCTTCTTCGTGTCGATGGCGTAGCTGAGCGCGGCGGCGAGTTCCGCCTGCTTGGCGGCGTCATAGGGCGGGATGATCGCGCCCATCTGCTGGCGCAGGAACTGCTGGCCCGGAGGCGCGTCGAAGACCACGTCCGCCCCGTTGCGCGGGTCGATGCAGTTGATGATGAAAAAATCCGGATGCGCGCCGTTCCGGACGAGCTTTTTCATGAGGCCTGCGCCGTTTTCGTAGTGCTTGCAGCGAAAGCGGTTGAAGCCCTCGGTCAGGGTTTCCTCAGTGGTTTTCGGGGGGTGCTGCATATCTCTCGGCACGGCGAATCTCCATAGTTAAAATACGGCTGGCATTAGAACATAGTATCCTTATTCTGTAAAGTGTTAAGTGCCGCTGTTTAAAAGGCTTCATCTTCGCCTGTCACCTGCGTACTATGTGCGGCGGCATCCGTGCCGGAAACCCCTATTTTTCAAGAGAGAACCAAGTTGAGCTATACGATCCTAAAGAAACTGCCGCCTATCGACGACATCATCCGCGAATTCCCCCTGTCCGACGCGGCGCGGGAACGCGCCCTGCACGACCGCCGCGAGGTGAAGAACATTCTGAACGGCGAGGACGACCGCCTGCTGCTGATCGTCGGCCCGTGCTCCGCCTGGCCGCAGGAAGCCGTGTTCGAATATGCCGAGAAGCTCGCGGCCCTGAACAAAAAAGTCTCCGGCCGGCTGAAGCTGGTGATGCGCTGCTACATCCAGAAGCCGCGCACGACCAAGGGCTGGACCGGCCCCGTCAACCAGCCCGACCCCTGCGCCCCCGCGGACATCGAGGCGGGCATCCGCTACGCGCGCGGCATGATGGTGCGCGTGATCGAGGAAGGCCTGCCGATCGCCGACGAGGCGCTCTTCACCCACAACGCGCGCGGCTTCATCGAGCTGCTGTCGTGGGTCGCCATCGGCGCGCGCAGCGCGGAAGATCAGGAGCACCGCATCTTCGCCTCCGCGCTCGATTGCGCCGTGGGCATGAAAAACCCGACCCACGGCAATATCGGCATCGGCATCAACGGCATTGTCGCGGCGCAAAACCCGCACGTCGCCGTGTTCGAGGGCCACGAAGTGAAGACCGACGGCAATCCTTACGCCCACCTCGTGCTGCGCGGCGGCAACGGTCTGCCGAACTATTCCGTGGAACATATCGAAGAGGTTTTGCGCGGCATGGAGAAAAGCAAGATCAACAACCCCGCCGTGGTCATCGACGTCAGCCACGACAACTGCCTCGTCGACGGCAAGAAGGACACCTCGCGCCAGCCGGACATCGCGGGCGAAATCCTCGACAGCCTGCAAGGGCGGGAAGATCTCCGCGCCATCGTCAAGGGCTTCATGATCGAGAGCTTCCTGAAACGCGGCAGCCAGAAGGTGGACGAAAGAAAACCCGAAGCCATCGACCGCGGCGGCCTCTCCATCACCGACCCGTGCCTCGGCTGGGAGGAGACGGAAGATTTGCTGCTCAGCCTCGCGAAAAGGGTATAAACACGCGCCTTACCCCGCCTTGTCTTGTATGTCGAACGCGATGGTGACGTTTGCGGCGGGGTCGGGCTGATATTCGCCGATCATGTCATGGGCGAAATGCCGCGCGAGGGCGCAGCAGTTTTGCAGCGACGTTTCCTCGACGATCAGGCCGGCAAGATCCTCCGAGGTCGCGAGGTAGACGCCTTCCTCTTCCTGCCATTCCACCTTGATGACGATTGTCTTTTTCATGATTCGGCCTCTGCATAGCTCTTAAGCAATAATATTACACCATTTACCCTAGCCCTGAAGTATTCTTTCCGCTAGAATTTTCACATGTCAAATTCTGGTCACAAAGTGATTATCGCCGTCGACGGCCCCGCCGCGAGCGGCAAGGGCACCTTCGCCAAAGGTCTGGCGGCGCGGCTCGGCTATGCCTATCTCGATACCGGCTCGATCTACCGCATGATCGCGCATGAAGTGCTGGAGCGCGGCGGCGATCCCGCCAGCGTCGCCGACGTCATGCCGGTTTTGAAGACCCTCAAATACCCGCTGCCCGAAACCCTGCTGAAAAATCCCGATCTGCGCACGCCGCTGGTCGAGGACGCGACGCCGCGCGTCGGCGCGATGCCGGAAGCGCAGGCCGCCGTGCGCGCCTATCAGGAAGAATTCGTCAAGAACCCGCCCAATAACGCCGCGGGCGCGGTGCTGGACGGGCGCGACGTCGGCACCTCGGTGTTCCCGAACGCGGACGTCAAGTTTTACATCACCGCCACGGCGGAAGAGCGCGCGCGCCGCCGCTTCGCGCAGCAGAAGGACGACAATCCGGGCCTGACGCTCGACATGGTCCTGAAAGACATCAACCTCCGCGACCAGCGCGACATGAACCGCAAGTCCTCGCCGCTGCGCAAGGCCGACGACGCCTATCTGCTCGACACCACCAACGACACGCCCGCCGAAGCGCTGGAGCGCGGCGTCGCCGTGGTGAAGCAGAAGCTCGCCGCGCAAAAGCCCCAGACAACCATCCAGAAAAAGCCCAAGCCGCAGCAAATGCCGAAACCGCATTTCGGCGCGCCGCAGTTCAAATTCGGTTTCTAGAGCAAAGCCCGAGCGCGTGGAATCGCGCGCGATGACGGTTTGCTATTAAACTATATATCTTTTTCGAAGCGTTTGTCCGGTACCAGCCACATCATGGCGACGGCGACGTAGAGCGCGAGCGCGATCCAGACGCTGACGAACGAGAGCGGCACCGCCGCCGCGTAAATCAGCGACGAGCCGATGCCCTTGTGGTCCTTGCCGATGGCGATGCCGAGCGGCGAGCCGGGGCCGTGCAGGTGGATCAGCGCGTGGGCGAGGATGTAATAGGCCACCGACGCCATGAACAGGATGAAGCCGTAGAGCGCGACCGGCACCGGCGCAAGATGGTTCTGCCCCATCCAGTGGGTGGTGAAGGGGATCAGCGTCAGCCAGAACAGCAGGTGCAGGTTCGCCCACAGAACGGCGCCGTTGACCTTGTTGGTCGCGTGCAGCATGTGGTGATGGTTGCTCCAGTAGATGCCGACGTAGATATAGCTCAGCACGTAGCTCATGAAGACGGGCAGTACGGGCACCAGCGAATGCAGCGACGCGCCCGCCGGCGCGTACATCTGCAGAACCATAATGGTGATGATGATGGCGATCACGCCGTCGCTGAAGGCTTCCATGCGGTTTTTGGTCATCGCCTGTCTCCTGTTACGGCAGATGGCAGCGCTTGAGGAAGTCCCAGATAAACGCGCTGCCGTTGATGTCGTCGTTTTCCGGCCCGACGACGCTGTCGTAGCGTTTGCAAATCCAGCGCGTCGGGTGCGTCTTGCATGTTTTCGGGCCGGTTTGGACCGCGCCCGGCCAGCGGTGGCCCTCGCCCTTGATAGAGCAAAGCTCGACCGGCGCGTCCGCGGGGCAGCCTTCGTAGCGCACGCAGGTGACGGCGCCCTTGGTGAAGACGGTTTTGGTTTTCAAGGAACAGCCGTTGATCTTCGCCTCGGCGTCGAGCGCGTCGTGCACCGACGGACACTGCCATGTGTTGCCGGGGATGCTGAAGCCGACGATCTTCGACCAGCAGCCGCCGCACGCTTTCCCGCCGTTGTAAGGAGCGCAGGGGTCGGCCGTTCCGTGGATGTGCAAAACGGCGACCGGACGTTTCGGGTGGCAGTCGTCGAAGACGCGCTGGCCGGAGACGGGAGCGACGGCGGCGATTTTGTCAGACAACTGGCAGGCGAGGCGGTAGGCCATCATCGATCCGTTGGAATGGCCGGTGGCGTAGACGCGCTTGGTGTCGATGGCGTATTTTGCGCGAGAGTGTCGATCATCTGAGAGATGAAGGCGACGTCGTCGACGTGGTTCTCTTCGGCATAGCCGCAGCAGCGTCCCGCGTTCCATGTGTACCTGCTGCTCCAGCCTTTGCCCGTGCCGTCGGGATAGACGGCGATGAAGCCGTTTTTGTCCGCCACCGCGTCCATGCCGGTTTGCCGCTCGAACTGCAGGGCGTTGCCGCCGCCGCCGTGCAGCATGATGACGACGGGAAGATTTTTACGGCGCAGGCCGTCGGGGATATGCACCACAAAGGTGCGCTTGCGCCCGCCGACTTTTATATGGCCGGTGTAATCCGCCGCCTGCGCGAAAGACGTAGCGCACAGGCAAAAAATCGTCATGAACAGAAGCAGCTTTTTCATGGGCGCGAGCATAGCATTTTCCATGTCCGCCGTCTTGCGGATTTTTAAACGATTTAAAATCCGCCGTTTCCTGTTATCATGGCGGCACCAACCGGCGGAGGACGGAGATGAATCCGATACACGCGCATGTCCTGCATTTTCACCCGAACGTCATCATGGTCTTCGGCACGCTGTTGCTGTTCGGCGTCGCGGGCGGGATGATCGCCAACCGCATCAAGTGGATGCCGACCATCACGGCCTTCATGCTGCTCGGCGTGGCGATCGGGCCGGACGGCCTGGGGCTGATCACGCGCGGCGTGCTGTCGGAATCCTCCGCGCTGGTCGACGTCGCGCTGGGGCTGATCCTCTACAGCCTCGGCAACATGCTGCATCCGCGCGCGATGCTGCGCTCGAAAAAGCTGCTGGTCACCTAGGCGCTCTCGACGGCGCTCACTTTTCTGGCGGGTTTCCTGCTGATGCGCTTCTCCGGACACGCGTCCGCGCCGGCGGCGCTGATCGGCGGAATCGTCGTGTCGTCGTCGCCCGCGGTGCTGGTGCATGTCTCGGAAGAACTGCACGCCGAAGGGCCGGTGAGCGAGCGCGCCAAATCGCTCGTCGCGCTCAACAACCTTTTTTCGTTCCTGATCTTCTCCGTCGCGCTGCCCTTCGCCATGCTGACGCACGAAAATTCCCTCGGCGACGTGGTTCTGCTGCCGCTTTACAGGCTGGCTGGCGCGGCGGCGGTCGGCATCGCCGTCGCGTGGCTGGCGGTGCGCATCGCCCATCTGCTCGGGCCGGACGACGAGCACTACCGCTTCGCCATCGTCATCGGCGCGGTGATGCTGACCTTGGGCCTCGCCGGTTCGCTCGGCGCGTCGGCGCTGCTCGGGCCGCTGGTGCTGGGCATCACGACGCGCGGGCTGGAAACGCGGCATGTGATTTTGTCGCGCGTGGGGCTGGGCGAGGGCGGCGATTTGTTCTACATCATCCTCTTCGTCATGGCGGGCGCGGAAATCCATCTGCAGGGTCTGGGCGACATGGGGCTGGCGCCGCTGCTGCTCGCGCTGGCGCGCTGCGCCGGCATTTTCGCCGGCATCTTTCTCGCCGCGAGCCTCATGGGCATCGACGAAAAGCAGACCCTGCCGACCACGCTGCTGCTGGTGCCGATGGCGGGCATGGCGATCGGCCTCGTCGCCACCACCAACAACCTCGTGCCGAGATGGGCGTGAAGATCGCCGACACGGTTTACGCGATGGTCGCGTTTTTCGAGACCATCGGCCCCTTCGCGGTGACGGCCGCTTTCCGTATGGCCGGCGAGGCGCACAAACACGCCGCCTGCGCTGCGGACTGCGACGACGCATGGCACTGATTCCAGCGGATTTTATTGATTAATTTGCATTCTGCGGCGCAGCAATGTACAATGTGAATCTTCAAGACATATTGAGGACTTTCTAAAACCTTAACTCCAAAAGGAGACCAACCATGACCGAAGAAAACAAAGAAGGCTGCTGCAACGCCGAAGAGAAAAAAGAAGAAGGCTGCTGCGGCACCGAGAAAAAAGAATGCACTTGCTTTTCCGAAGAGAAGAAAGAAGGCGAAGCCGGTTCCTGCTCGACGGGTTCCTGCGGCTCCTAATTATCTCTCTATTCGTGATACAAAAGAAAAGGTCGGCCTTCGGGTCGGCTTTTTTTTGTGCGTGTTCAAAATCCCTTCTGCTTGCTGCAAATGCGTCTTTTCTGCGCTCCGCCGCTCACGTGCTTCAAGCACGCTGCGCTGCGGTGCTCGAAAAGCCGCATTTTCGCTAGCGCATAAGTGATTTTGAGGTTTCAGGGCCTGGGCTTGCCGTCCGGCGCGGGCTTTTGCTTGTGGTGCGGCGCGAAAGCGACATGGGGCGGCACGCGGAGGTCGTCGTCTTTGTAGATAACGGGATTGCCGTCCAGCGTTTCCACCTTGCCGCCCGCGGCCTCGATGATGGCGTGGCCGGGCGCGACGTCCCACCAGCAGGTGCGGCCTTCGTGCTTGCTGCTTTCGTAGACGGACATGTCGGCCAATCCCTCCGCCACCTGACAGGCGCGCAGGATGCCGCTTTTGGGGTCGATGCGCGCCGCCCTGCCGAATTGTTCGGAGAGCCAGCCCTTGATATGCCGCACGTTGGCGTGCTTCTCGTTGACCAGCACGCGCAGGTCTGCGCCGTCGCTGTCTTTTTCCGTTTTGCCGATCGGCGTGCGCTTGCCGGTCTTGTCGACCTTGGTCGCCGTGCCCGCGCCCGCGGCGGAATACATCAGCCCCATCGCCGGATGATAGATCACGCCGAGCACGGGCTTGTTGTCCACGACCAGCGAGATGGCGACGACGAAGGCGCCGGTGCGGTTGATAAATTCCTTGGTGCCGTCGAGCGGGTCGACCGTCCAGAAGGTGCCGCCGCTGACGTCGGGCGTTTCGCCGTTGGCGACGCGCTCTTCCGAGACGATGGGGATGCCGGGGGCGAGTTTTTTCAGCGCGGGCAGAATAATGCGCTCCGCCGCGAGGTCCGCCGCCGTCACTTCGCTGCCGTCGTTCTTGATGGTGATGTCGGCGTCCGCTTCGCCGTTGTAATAGCGCATGATCGCCGCGCCCGCCTGACGGGCGATGTCTTCGACGGGGTCGAGCAGTGCTTTGGCATCAGGCCTTTGCGGAGCGGAGTCTTTCATGCTGCGAGTATAGCAGGAATATGGCTAATTATTTGTTAACGCCCTGTAATATCAAAACTTATCCAGCCGCAAATCCAGCACGGTGATCTCCGGCGCGACGTGGGCTACCTGCAGCCCCGCGAGGCCGGCGGAGCGCAGATTGTCCGGCATGTCGTCGACGAACAGGGTCTCTTTGGCGTTCAGCCCCGCGTCCTTGATCACGTGGACGAAAATCGCGGGGTCGGGCTTGCGCCGCCCGACGAGGTGCGAGTAATAGGCCTTCTCGAAATGGTCGTCAAGCCTGCCGCCGTGCAGGCCGGTGTAGAGCTCCTGCACGTAGGCGTGATGGGTGGCGTTGATGTTGCTGAGGAGAAACAGGCGGAACTTCGGCTTCAGCGCGTTCAAGAGCGCGACGCGCTCTGCGGGAAAGCCGGTGATCATGGCGTTCATCGCGGCGGCGAGCTCGGCGTCCGTCGGCGCCTTGGAGGAAAGAGAGCGGATATGCGCGAAGACCTCCGCCGTTTCGGCCTTGCCGGTTTCGTATTTGCGGAAGAGCTGCTTGTCCTCGTCGTGGCCCATGGTGGTCTTCGGGTCGGGAATGCCGAGCGCTTCGAAGGCGGCGCGCCCCTTGTCGAAGTCGAGATCGACCAGAACCCCGCCGAGGTCGAAGATGATGTTTTTGATTGGGAGTGGTTTTTTGTCTTTGGTCATGAGGGGGATGATAGCGGAAGCCGCGCATCCTCTGCAACGGTGAACGCCGGCGGGCTTTCCTTTTCCCGACATATCCGCCACTTGGGCCGATAGGCGCTTTCGATATTTTCGCTGAAGCAGGCGATGTCGAAAAGGGGCGTTTGCAGGCGCGGTTTTTCAGGGTTGCCCCGTATCGCTGACAAATGATCCGGATTTTGCGCCAGTTTCAGCATCAGCGCGGCCCTCCGGCTTGCCATGAGCTTTCCCGCGGCCGTCAATCCTCTTTGTCTTGATCGGCTTCCCCCGCAATCAGGAAGGCTTCCTTTGCGGCGATCGGGCCCAAGGTCTCCAATATAGCGACCATCGACAGGATAATCGCCGTTATGCCCCTTGCCATTTCCGGAAGAAGCTGGGATGCGGTCAGAACAAGGCCGATAGCCAGGCTGGCCATCGGCATCAGCAGCAGGGAGATGGGGCCCGCCTGCCGCATGTCGGCTTTCATCAGGCGTGACGCGCCGTAGACTCCGGCGGATTTGCCGACGAGGCGGGCAAACACGAGCATGACCGGCAACAGGCCCATCTTTGCCACAAGGCCGATGTTTATCTTTGCGCCCGCAAAGACGAAGAGGATGATGAAGAAGAGGTCGCCGCCTTCCCCCATCGTCACGCGGGAAAGGTTGTGGCGGGACGTCTCGAACCATCTGGTCGCGATCCCGAGGACAAGCGGGGCCAGCAGGGCCGAAATGCCAAGCATGTTGCAGATGCCGAGAACGAGCGCGATGGAGCCGATCACGATCGAGAAGCGGTAATGTTCGTCGTTGGGCTTGAGCATTCTGGCCAGCCTGACGGAAACCCACGCCACGAGAGTGCCGACGGTGACCGCGCCTATAAACCTGTAGGCCGTGTACATCACGGCGCTGACGACGTTTATGGTGCCGTATCTGCCCATGGCAAAAGGCAGCGCCAGGCTGAACAGGATATATGATATCAGGTTATTGAGGGCGATGAGCGATTTCGTCCGGTCGGTGACGGGACCCTTTGCCCGCATTTCCCCGGCGACGTGCACGAGGACGGCGGGGGACGATGATATCGAGATGGCGGCCACCACCCAGGCGTGAGCCGTGCCGAAACCAAGGGCGGCGATAAGGGCGAAGACCAGCAGAAACGAGAAGAGGTTTTCCGCAAGCGACATCCACTGCAATGACCTGGAGCGGAGCATCTCCTTGGGATGCAGGGCGTTGCCGAGTTTGTAGAGTATCAGGCCCATCGCGATGGTTGTCAGGACAGAGGATTCCGCCAGCATGTCCTGCGTCACGAGCGACAGCCCGTGAGGGCCGATTATAAATCCGAGCGCCATAAAAGATGAGATCGTCGGCAGCCAGCTGATGCGGTTGGCGATAATTCCGCCAAGGACGCCGAACAGCAAAAATATGCCGAATACAAGCATCGGGCCCGGATGCATGTCCATCTTCATGATGTAGTTTTCGGCCCAATCCACCCTCTCTCCTTACGTAAATTTTCTACTGCCTTATTTTAGTCCATCAGCGTCAGGCGGTCAAGGATTGATGCATGCTATCCCTTTATTATTCCTTTCATAAAACCGTTTTCGCGGTTCGGGAGATGGGGTGAAAGCGGTAACTGGTGGGCCCGGCAGGACTTGAACCTGCGACCAGACCGTTATGAGCGGCCTGCTCTAACCAACTGAGCTACAGGCCCCCGGTTTTTCCCGAGGGGAAAAACAATCACGTATCCAAAAAGCTCCGCAGCTGCCGCGAGCGCGACGGGTGCTTGAGCTTCCTGAGCGCCTTCGCCTCGATCTGGCGGATGCGCTCGCGGGTGACGGAGAACTGGCGGCCGACCTCTTCCAGCGTGTGGTCGGTGTTCATGCCGATGCCGAAGCGCATGCGCAGCACGCGTTCCTCGCGCGGCGTCAGCGTGGCGAGCACGCGGGTGGTTGTTTCGCGCAGGTTCGCCTGAATGGCGGCCTCGACGGGGAGGACGACGTTCTTGTCCTCGATAAAGTCGCCGAGCTGGCTGTCCTCCTCGTCGCCCACGGGGGTTTCGAGCGAGACCGGCTCCTTGGAGATCTTCATGACCTTGCGCACCTTGTCGAGCGGCATGCCGAGGCGCTCGGACAACTCCTCCGGCGTCGGCTCGCGGCCGATTTCGTGCATCATCTGGCGCGAGGTGCGCACGAGCTTGTTGATGGTCTCGATCATGTGCACGGGGATGCGGATGGTGCGCGCCTGGTCGGCGATCGAGCGGGTGATGGCCTGCCGGATCCACCATGTGGCGTAGGTCGAGAACTTGTAGCCACGGCGGTATTCGAACTTGTCGACCGCCTTCATCAGGCCGATGTTGCCCTCCTGGATGAGGTCGAGGAACTGGAGGCCGCGGTTGGTGTATTTTTTGGCGATGGAGATGACGAGGCGCAGGTTGGCCTCGACCATTTCCTTCTTGGCGCGGGCGGCTTCGCGCTCGCCCTTCTGGATGGTGTGGACGATGCGCTTGAACTCCTTCAGCGGCAGGTTGAAGGTGTGGGTGATCTTCTCGATCTCGTCGCGGACGTTTTTCACGTCGTCCTTGTGCTTGTCGGCGAACTTCTTCCAGCCCTTGCCGGAGAGCTTGCCAACCTTGGTCATCCAGCGCGGGTCGACGTCGCCGCCGCCCTGCCACTGCTTCAGAAACTCCTCGCGCGAAACGCCGCAATCGACCGCCATGCGCATGATCTGGCCTTCGAAGCCGATGAGCTTGCGGTTCATGGTGTAGAGCTGGTCGATCAGCTGCTCCGAGCGGTAGACGTTGAGGCGCACCGACTGCATGAGGTCGACGAGCGCGACGCGCGACTTGCGCCAGTTGTCCTGCACGCGCTTGGGGACTTCCTTCCCCGCGTCGAGCAGGCCGCGGCGCTCTTCCTGCGCCTTGGCCATCTTCTTGTGGGCCTTGGTGATGGCCTTGAAGGTTTCGATGACCTGCGGCTTCAGCTCCTCTTCCATCGCGGCGAGGGAGAGGTTGCTTTCGTCCAGGTCGTCGGCGTCGTCCGCGGACTTCTGCGGCTCGTCGTCCTCGATGATGATGTCGTCTTCGCCGGGGGCTTTCTTGGCGGCGGCTTTTTTGCGCGCGGCCTCTTCCTTCTCGCGTTCTTTTTCCTTCTTGTCGAGCTTCTCGGCGACGGCGGCCTGAATGGCCTTGTTCTTCTCGTCGAAGCCGCCGGAGCCGCTGCCGTCGGGGCCGCTGTCGCTGTACATGGCTTCGAGGTCGATGATGTCGCGCAGGGGCATCTCGCCGTCTTCGAGCGCCTTGTGCCATTTCATGATGGCCTGGATGGTGAGCGGGCTTTCGCAGATGCCGCCGATCATCATTTCGCGCCCCGCCTCGATGCGCTTGGCGATGGCGATTTCGCCCTCGCGCGACAGCAGCTCGACCGAGCCCATCTCGCGCAGGTACATGCGCACCGGATCGTCCGTGCGGCCGAGGTCGGCCTTGGCGAGGTTGCCGTTGGCGCCGTCTTCCTCTTCTTTTTCCGGCTTTTCGGCGACGGCGGCGTCGTCGTCCGCGTCGATTTCCTCTTCGACGAGGTTGATGCCGATGTCGGCGAGCATCGCCATGGTTTCGTCGATCTGCTCCGACGTGAAGTCGCCTTCCGGCAGCGCCTTGTTCAGCTCGTCATGCGTGACGTAGCCGCGCTCCTTGCCCTTGGCGACGATCTTCTTGACGATCTTGGCGAGCACTCCCTGCAGCGCGCCGTCGTCGCTTTCCTCGCGGCCTTCGGTTTCGATCTCTTCGTTTGCTTTTGCGACCATTCGCGGATTGTCTCCTGATAAAATCCTGCGATCCTGAACGATCTCAGGACCGCTTTTGTTCCTTTATGCCGTCTTCGCGCCTCTGAAGCCGATATTCCACACGTCCTGCCATGCCTGACGGGCGAGCTCTAGCGTCTGCCCCGGCTTGATGAAGCCTGCATGAAGATACAATGCGTCGTTGAATATATTCTCCAAAATTTTGCCATACCCTGATTCACTAAGATGTTGTTTAACAGCCTGATAGTCAAGGTTGTTGTGCGTGTCGAGCAGATTAATCAGCGCCTGTCTTATATTGTCATATTCCGTGTCCGCCATCGGCAGCATGCCGAGGCTCTCGCCGAATTCGTCGTAAAGCGCGGGATAGCTGATCATCAGGCCGAGCAAAACGCGCATCCGGTCGATCTGGCGGCTCTTGCGGGACTTGACCGGCTGGGCCTTGACGCTGTCCGGACGGTAGGGCGTGTTCAGCCCCGGCGTGACGGGTTTTCCCCGCGCATAGGCCTTTTTCGCGGGCGCTCCGGTTGATGTTTTGCGGGCGAGAAAAGCCCCATCAATCCTTTGATTAATCTCGTTAATGAAGAATTTCTGCACCGAAAGATCGGAGATGTTGCGCGCGCGCCTGGTGAGTGCGGCGCGAAAGCCCGCCTTGACTTCCGGCTGCGCCATGTCGCGCCCGCGCGCGCATTCCTGCCAGATCATGTCGAAGAGCGGGATGGCGTTTTTGAGCACGCGCTCCATCGCGCCGCGGCCCTCGGCCTTGATCAGGCTGTCGGGGTCGTGCTCCTCGGGCAGGAAGGCGAATTTAACAGAATGATCGGGTTTGAGGATCGGCAGCACGCGCTCCATCGCGCGGGCGGCGGCGCGCTGCCCCGCGGCGTCGCCGTCGAAGCAGAGGATCGGCGTGCGGTTGTCTTCCGGCATGGCTTTCCAGAGAGCCTCGATCTGCTCCTCGGTCAGCGCCGTGCCGAGCGGGGCGACGGGCGCCTTGAAGCCGGCCTGCGCGAGGGCGATCACGTCCATGTAGCCTTCGACCACCACGGCGACCTTGCCGCCGCCGAGCGCCTTGCGCGCGCGGGAGAGGCCGTAAAGCCCGCGGCCTTTGTGGAAGATGACGCTCTCCGGCGAGTTGATATATTTCGGCGCATCCTTGCCAGATGTTCCATTCTTTGGGGGCCCGCCGTATGCAGCGGGCAGCACGCGCCCGCCGAAAGCGACGACGCGCCCCTGAACGTCGAGCACCGGAAAGATGACGCGGTTTCTGAAGAAGGGGTAAATATCCCCCTGTTTTCGCGACGAGTTTTTGAACAATCCGGCATCGAGCAGATCGCCGGTTTTGAAGCCCGCCCCGAGCAGGGATTTTTGCAAATCGTCCGCATCTCCATCTGGCGCGTAGCCGAGGCGGAAACTTTTGATGACGTCTGAAGACAATCCGCGTTCTTTCAGATATTGCAGGATTTTTTTATTCTTCTGGTCGTGAAGCTGCTGCTCGAAGTATTTCGCGGCGGCTTCCATCAGATCGTAGAGGCCGGACTGCTTTTTGTAGCGCTGTTCGTCGGCGGGGCTGGACTTGGGCACCTGCATCCCCGCGAGGCTCGCGAGCTGCTCGACAGCGTCCATAAAGCTCATGTTGTCGTGGTTCATCAGGAAGCCGATGGAATCGCCGTGCGCGCCGCAGCCGAAGCAGTGGTAGAAGCCCTTCTGGTCGTTGACGGTGAAGGAGGGGGTTTTTTCCTTATGGAAGGGGCAGCAGCCCTTGTATTCGTGTCCGGCGCGGACGAGCTTCATCCGCTTGCCGATGATATCGGACAAGGGAACGCGCGCGCGCAGTTCATCCTTAAAGGCTTCGGGCAGGGACATGGGCGGAAAATAGTATAGTTTACCGCTTAAAACAAGGCATTTTAGAGCGGTTTCGGCCTGTTTTGCGGCGGATTCGCCTGCGTTTCCGGCGGCGGATGGCCGCCCAGTTCCACAAGCTTGGCGCGCATGACGGCGACGGTTTTCGCGTCGATAAAGTCAAAGGGCGTGACGGACGTCGCGGCCAGGCCGTCGCAGCCGAAATTGACCGTCGTGCGCTCTCTTGCCTGAAAGTCGTACATGTCGCACATGTTGACGAACCAGCCCGTCGTATGATGCGCGAGGGTCGTGTCGTTTATTTTCTCGAACGTGCTGCGGTTGAGGCCGAGCCTGTTGAAAAACTCTTTAAAACGCATCTCCGTATCAGTTGCGGACGAAGAGCGCCGTATGGCCTTTGCCGCTCGTCTTCTCTTTCTGGACATACACATGGTGGCTGTCGAGGCTCCGGAACGAGGTGTTTTTGTAGATCGCGCCGGTTTTGACGCGGCCGAAGCTGGCGCGGGTCGAAGACCAGTAGCTGACGTTCTCCACCTGGGGAAGTTTTTGAACGTTGTTGAAGATTTGCGTCAGTTCGCCGATGGTCGGGATGCGGCAGTTGTCCTTGCCGGCGGTCTTGAGTTTGTCCGCGGCTTCCTCGGCGTCCCTGAAGTCCATGCAGCCGGAGTGGGCGGGGGCGACGTAGAGCGGCTTGCCGTCTTCCACCGAGCGGCCGACATAGAACCAGCCGTCTTCCGCGGGCGAGCCGATCGTCAGGGCGTTGAGGATGTTGTCTTCTTCCGAAACCGCGGCCTTTTCGGCGGCGGGCGCTTCGGCCGTTGCGGCGGGGGTGGCCGCTTCGACGGCCGCAGCCAGCGCCGCTTCGTTGAGCGGGGCGGGGGCGGCGGGCTTGTTGTAAACCTTGTGGCCGTCGGCGGAAATGACGAGGTGGCCGTCTTCGGCCTGACCCACGGACACGCCCTTCAGGACGACCGTGTTGAAATTCTCGCTGATGCTGACAGCAGCGCCGTCGCCGGCGGCGGTGGCGGTGGCGGCGGTGGTCATTTCGATGCCCTTGTCGGTATAGGCGGTGACCGTCTTCGCGGCGTCGTCGATTTCGACCTTGTGCGCGCCGAACGTCACGGTGGTGACGTCGCCCTTGCGGGTCAGTTGAACTTCTTTCTGTTGCATGCCGTATTGGGTCATGGGTCGCCCCTTTCTTTGCCGTATTCTGAATAAGTATTATGTTTAAGAAGATACGGTGTGGAGACTAGCCGTTTTTTATCTTATGTCAACACATATTTGCGATTCCCCGCGCGCCGCCGCGCCGGCCAAAAGCCCGAAAACCCCCTGCCAAATCCATTGTTTTCATATGGTTACAGGAATTAACTTTTTTTTAATAAATGCTTGAATTTTTGTAATATTTCAATTATAGTCATGACAGGTATAAGTTTGCCCGCCAAAGAGCGGGATATCCCCGGCACTATGGGAGAAATAGCTTTTATCTAAATGAAATTGCAGAAATTTCTGCACAGGAAAGAGGTTACGATGGCAAAAGCAGCAAAGGCAAAAGCAGTCAAGAAAATAAGCAAGGCTGCTTCGGTTAAAGCTTCGTCTTCAAAGAAGGCGGCAACGTCCGTGAAAGGCACTGTCAAAAGTGGCAAATCGGCCGTCACCCTCGGTGCCGAAAATAAAAAGGCGGTGAAGACGCCCGCCAAGGCGGAAAAAGCTCCCCGCCAGAAAACGGCTCCGAAAGCCGTAGAGACGATGGAGGTCGTTGTGGAAAAGAAAGTTGAGAAGCTCGACTTCGTCGCGGGGGATTTTGTCGTTTATCCGGCGCACGGCGTCGGTCAGGTCGAGGGCGTCGAAGAGCAGACGATCGCCGGCCTGTCCATTACCCTTTACACCATTTGTTTCGAAAAAGACCGCATGCGCCTCAAGCTGCCGGTCACCAAGGTCAAGGCCTCGGGTTTGCGCAAATTGTCCTCCAAGGACCGCCTGAAAGACGCGCTGTCCACGCTGCAGGGCCGCTCGCAGGTGCGCCGCATTATGTGGAGCCGCCGCGCGCAGGAATATGAAGCAAAAATCAACTCCGGCGATCCGGTCTCCATCGCGGAAGTCCTCCGCGATCTGAAAAAGGCCGACGATCAGGGCGAGCAGTCCTACAGCGAACGCCAGATTTATCAGGCCGCGCTGGCCCGTCTGGCCCGCGAAGTCGCCGCGATCGAGAAGATCGACGAGAAAAAGGCCGCCGAAAAGCTCGAAGCCGTCCTCGGCAACGTCGCCTAAACCCGTTTTCACTTTCCCCTGAAATGTGCTAAAACCGTCTTTATGAGACGGTTCGGTCGATCTTTTTGTTTTTTGCTGACGATAACGGCGCTGGCGGAGGTTCTGCCGGCGGCGGCACTGGCTGCACCGGCGAAGCCGAAAGCCGCGGACAGTACGGTCGTGCTCGGCAACGGCACGGTGGCCAGTGTCCCGAACGGCAATCTGATCGTGATGGACAACGACTGGCGCTACCGGCTGGATAACATCCTCGTTCCTTCCTATGAACAGCAGAAAGCCGCCGCGCTGCTGAAAAAGGAGTTCCTCGGCCAACACGTGACGCTCTACGGCTATGCGCAGCCGCCGGGCCAGACGCCCGTGACCACGGACAAAAGCGGCGCGACCTACGCGCAGGTCGTCGCGGACAACGGCGTTTGGGCGCAGGCGCTTCTGGTGACGAAGGGCCTTGCGCAGGCCTACGTCTCTCCGTCCGGCAACGACCGGCTGCCCGACCTGTTGCGTCTGGAGGCGAAGGCGCGCGCGGCGAAACTGGGGCTCTGGGCGTTCAACAACAACGCGGTCAGGTCGCCCGTCGAGGCCGGAAGCTATCTCGGCACCTACCAGATCGTGCAGGGCAAGATCGTCGCCGTTGTCCCCGCCAAGGGCGTGGACAACGGCATATACTTCAATTTCAGCAAGGACTGGAAGCACGGTTTCTCCGTCTTTCTGCCGTCCAATTTCACGGGCTGGTACAAGCCGCCCGATCCCCGCGCCGTCAGGTACGGGAACGCCATGCTGTGGCAGGGCCGCACGGTGATGGTGCGCGGCTGGATCGACGAGGCAAACGGCAAGCCGATCATCAAAGTAACACAAAAAGAACAAATGGATGTTGTCCCGCAAAGCGAACAATAGCACGGTGTTTTATCCGTGCGTCCGGACGGCGTTGGGCGTAGATCCGCAGTGGATTTACGGCGCGTTTGTATGCGGAATAAGGGAGTGATGAGGGTATGACGCGTTTCGTTCAGGTCGTTTGTCTGTTGGTTTGTCTTTCTCTGGCGATGTCGGCGCCTGCCTTCGCCCTGGCGAAGCGGCAGGCAGCGGCGGCAGGCGGGCCTCCGTCCAGGCATGACTGGAAAAAAATGACCATCGTCGATCAGGGCAAGGTCAAGGCGTTTTTGCGCGGCGACCTGATCATGCTGGACAACTACAGGCGCTACCGTCTGGTCAACATCCTCATTCCGCCTTATGAGGATCCGCGCGCCGCCGAAGCGCTGCGCGAGAAGTTTCTCGGCGACTACGTGACGGTCTACGCCTATCCGCAGGACAACGGGGCGTGGGCGACGGACAAACAGGGCCTTCCGCTCGTCCATGTGGTGACGCAGCAAGGCGCCTGGCTTCAGCAGTTCCTCGTCAGGAACGGCCTTGCCCACGCATACAATTCCTATGCGGGCAACGCGCTGCTGCCGCAGCTCATGTACGCGGAAAACCAGGCGGCCGAGGCGCACGCGGGGCTTTGGCAAGGCACCGCCAACGGGATCAAGGCGCCCGATCAGGCGGGGGACTACGTCGGCAGCTACGAGATTGTGGAAGGCAGGATCATGAGCGTGCGCTACTCCAATTCGGGCGGCGGCATCTTCTTCAATTTCGGCACAAACGTCCTGACATGCTTTTCCGCCATTCTGCCGGATGAATTCCTGATGTGGTACACGGAAGGCGACCGGCGCTATGCGGTGCGCACCTCGGACTGGACGGGCCGCAACGTGCAGCTGCGCGGCTGGATCGTGGAAGAAAACCACAAGCCCGTCATGCACATTACAAACAAAGACCAGATCAATGTTCTCCCGTAAGGCGGACAGCGAATCCGCGCCTGCGGCCGCGCCGCTCTATCCGCCGGTCGTCGCGTTCGACACGGGCCGCCTGAAGGTGGACGGTCTGCACACGCTCTATTACGAACAGTCCGGCAATCCCGAAGGCGCGCCCGTCGTCTTTCTGCACGGCGGGCCGGGCGCGGGCGCGCAGGACAAGCACCGACAGTTTTTCGATCCCAAGCATTACCGCATCGTCATCTTCGACCAGCGCGGCGCGGGACGCTCGAAGCCGCACGGCGAACTTAAAAACAACACGACGGCGCATCTGGTCGCCGACATGGAGCGCTTGCGCGAACATCTCGGCATCGCGCGCTGGCATCTGTTCGGCGGCTCGTGGGGGTCGACGCTCGCGCTCGCCTATGCCATCGCGCATCCGGAGCGCGTGCTGAGCATGACCCTGCGCGGCATCTTCCTGATGCGGCAGAGGGAGATCGATTACTTCCTCCACGGCATGCGCAACATCTTCCCCGAAGCGTGGGAGGCGTTCGTCTCGCCGCTCGACGATTCCGAGCGCGAGGACCTTCTGTCGTCCTACTACAAACGGCTGACGCACGCGGATGAAAAAATCCGTCTGGCCGCGGCGGAGAAATGGAGCGGCTATGAAAGCGCCTGCCTGCGCCTGATTCCGGAACCTTACGATCCCGCGCTGGCGGTGCAGACGCCCGAGGCCGCGGCCTACACGCTTTCGATCGCGCGGCTGGAATGCCACTATTTTATCCACAGCCGCTTCGAGCCCGATGATTATTTATTGAAGAATATCGAGCGCATCCGTCATATTCCTTGCGTGATCGTTCAGGGGCGTTATGACATCGTATGCCCGCCCGTGACGGCCTACGACCTGCACAAGGCGTGGCCGGAGGCGAAGTTCGTTATCGTGCCCGACGCCGGACATTCCTCCTCCGAGCCGGGAACGGTGCGCGAACTTGTGGCGGCGACCGACGGTTTCCGTACAATAAAGTCGTAATGGCAAAGCATAACTTAAACTCATAATTTTCCTTGCCTCGAGAGAGGTCAGGCTCCATAGTAATCATTAAGATATCCCTAATTTTTTCTGGAGCCCGTTTCCCGTGAACACCAGGATCAAGTCATTCGCCGCCGGAGCTTCGCTATTGTTGTTATGTACAGCAAGCACAGTCGCGCTGGCAGACGGCATGCCGTACGGTTTCATCCAGCCGCCCGCGCCGCACATCATTCCCGACACGCCGGACAACACCGGCGCCGTC
Source organism: Pseudomonadota bacterium (assembly GCA_021849295.1). GTDB lineage: Bacteria > Pseudomonadota > Alphaproteobacteria > Micavibrionales > UBA2020 > PALSA-926. The sequence continues at coordinate 115,800 of JAJZTA010000007.1, forward strand.
AACACCACCGACACGGTGAGAGAACGGGTCTCGGGCACCGCGCAAGCGCAAACGCAATTGCCCAAGCCGCTGCCGCCGCAACCGCGCGGGAGCGTCATCGAGGTGCAGCCCAACACGTCGTTCTTCGGCCTCAGCGTCGGCGAATACGATCCGTTCCGCCACGGTGACCGCGCGACGTCCTTCAATGCGGAGCTGCAGCCGGGCCTCAGGGTGCTCGGCGTGCTGCAGCCGCTGTTCGGCGCGATGGCGACGACCAAGGGCTCGGCGATGGCCTATGCCGGCCTCGGCGTTCCGTTCCACATCACCCGCCACGTGTTCCTGATGCCGTCGGTCGGTCTCGGCATCTACAGGGCGGGCGGCGGCTATGACCTGAACCGCACGTTCGTCGGGCGTTTCGGCGCGGAGCTGGCCTACCAGTTCGACAACAAGAGCCGCCTCGGCCTGAACTTCGACGTCATCACCAACGGCCGCTCGACGGCCGCGCGTGACCGCACGGAAATGCTGGCGCTGACCTACACGCAGCCTTTCAACCTTTTCTCCGGCGAAAGCCGCAACGACATGGCCGCGCCGCAAACCTATAATGCGCCCGTACAACAGGCCGCGCCCGCGCAAGCGGAGCCGACCGCGCCCGTGACGACGCAGACGATCACCCCCGCCGATCTCGCGCCCGCGCAGGCGTCTGCGCCGACCGCGCTTGCGCCCGCACCGGCACCCGCCGCCGCGCCCGCAAAGACTTCACCTTCCAACTCATCGGCGTTCCCCGATGCGGTGCCGTCGTCTTTAACTCCTGCAGAAGAGAACACAAATGCCTTCCCCTAAAACACTCGACAGCCTGTCCTGCAAGGACAAGGTCGTTTTGCTGCGCGCCGATCTCAACGTGCCGATGCAAGACGGCGCGGTCACCGACATGACGCGCATCACCCGCCTTGTTCCCACCATCCGCGAGCTTTCAGGCAAGGGCGCGAAGATCGTCCTGCTCTCGCACTTCGGCCGCCCGAGGGGCAAGAAGGACCCGGCCTTTTCGCTCGCGCCCGTCGGCGCGGCGGTCAGCGACGCGCTGGAAAAGCCGGTGGCCTTCGCCGAAGACTGCGTCGGCGACGTTCCCAAGGCCGCCATCGCCAAGATGAAGGCGGGCGACGTGCTGCTGCTCGAAAACGTGCGTTTTTATCCTGAAGAGGAAAAGGACGACCTCGGCTTCGCCAAACAAATCGCCGCGCTCGGCGACGTGTATGTCAACGACGCGTTCTCCGCCGCGCACCGCGCCCACGCGACGACGCACGCGCTGGCGAAACTGCTGCCCGCCTACGCGGGGCGGCTGATGGAAGCCGAGCTGTCCGCGCTCTCCAAGGCGCTTGAAAATCCGGAGCGTCCGGTCGTGGCGCTGGTCGGCGGCGCGAAGATTTCCACCAAGCTCGATCTGCTGAACAACCTCGTCACCAAAATCGACGTGCTGGTGCTGGGCGGCGGCATGGCCAACACCTTTTTGAACGCGCTCGGCACGAGCGTCGGCAAATCGCTGTGCGAGAAGGACATGGCGGTACAGGCGCTCGACATCGTGCTGGCGGCGCGGGAACACGATTGCAAAATCTGCCTGCCGATCGACGGCGTGGTGGCGAAGGAATTCAAGGCGGGCGCTTCATCAGAAACCGTCGGCCTCGACGGCATCCCCGCCGACGGCATGATGCTCGACATCGGCAAAGGCTCGGTCGCGGTGATCGCCGACCAGCTGCGCATGGCGAAAACGGTGCTGTGGAACGGCCCGCTCGGCGCGTTCGAAATCGCGCCGTTCGATGCGGGCACGACCGCGCTGGCGAAAATCGTCGCCGAGCTGACGGCGCAAGGCAAGCTCGTCAGCGTCGCGGGCGGGGGCGATACCGTCGCCGCGCTGGCCCACGCGGGCGTGGAGGACAAGCTGACCTACGTTTCGACGGCGGGCGGCGCGTTCCTCGAATGGCTCGAAGGCAAAGACCTGCCGGGCGTGCGCGCGCTCAAAGAGAGCGTCGCCAAGTGCGCCTGAAAGGCGCCTCAGCTATCAAGTGCGCCTAAGAGCGGTTACGGCTTAACATTGCCGTAGCGGCCGTAGAAATATCCCAAAGCCCTGACGGTTTCCGCGGCGGTTGCCGGCTGCGATATGCCGCGGTTGTCTTGCTTGATATAGAACTCGCCGCGCTCGTGGGCGAGGTAGAGGCTGCGGTTTTTGTCCTTCACGCTGATGATGGTGATTTCGAGTGCGTCGCCGTGCTGGGCGTCGCAGACGTTGAAGGCTTCCTTGTCCGCGAATTTGTCGGCGACATCGTTCCAGATCTCGCGCAGCGAGGGAAACTTCGGCTTGTCGGCGCAGTCCTGTTCGGCGGCCTGATCGAAAATGGCGGTGAATTTCTCATCCATGAACGGACTCCGTTTGTTAAATTCATTTTGCGGAAACATACTACGAATAATGTATTCCGGAAAATAAAGCCTGCGGAAATGCACATAAAATATTGATATATATTGTTTTTATTTTTGCGCGATATGCGCAGCAGACTGTGTCGACGGCCGGTTCCACCACAGGGCGAGGGCGATCCAGACGAGGCCCGTGCCGAGCTCCAGCGCGGCGCAGGCGATCACGCCGGTCATGAATATCTCCGGCCATTCGCCCAGCGGCTGCACCGGCCAGTGGTACAGCGTGAAGAGCGTCGCGGCGAACAGCATGGCGCGCCGCGCGCCGAATCTCTGCCGCAGGGAAAGATAGACCAGCCCGCGAAAACAGGTCTCCTCGGAGAGCGCGACCGCCACGGTCGTCGCCCAGCCGATAAACAGCTCCGCGTTTGAAAAATCGAAAACGCGCGGGCGGGCGGCGTAATAGGCGCTCCATCCGGCGATGGCCAGCGCCAGAAGCGCGAGCCCGCGCCGCGTATAGCCCTTGTGCCATCCCCACCGCCGAAAGCCGCCGTTGCGCCGGATCACCGCGACTCAGGCCAGAAAACTCAAAGCCCGCGGCAAGGTCATCCAGAGGTCGTATTTCTGCCACACTCAGCCCAGACTGTCGGAGAGAAGCAGCATAAGGCTGCGCGCCAGCATGTAGGCAATAGCAATGCCGATCGCGAGCCAGAAGGTGTTTTTACAGGGCGGGGCTTCCGGTGTGTTCATGGGAAAACGCCGCCGTTCCTCAGGATTTGTCGAACTTCTTCGCCATCGCGATGACCAGTTCCGTCGCGGCGGCGAGTTTTTCCCCGTCGGTGGAGCGCAGGACGATGTTGACATGCGGGTTGGCCCTGCCCATCGCGGGGTAGCTGCCGATTTCGACGTCGGGATAGCGGTCTTGAATGTCGCCGAGCGCGTCGGCGATCTCGCTTTCCAGCAGCCGGCCGCCGACGGTGCGGCTGAGCACCGGTTTGCCTTTGGCCAGTTCCGGCTCGAGCGAGAGGAACATCGCCTGCATGATGTCCGGTATGCCCGCCATCACGTAGACGTTTTTGATTTTGAAGCCGGGCGCGGCGGAGACGGAATTTTCGATCAGCGCCGCGCCTTGGGGGATGCGCGCCATGCGCAGGCGGCCCTCGGTCATCTCCGCGCCCTTGGCGTCGTAGTAGGCCTGCATCAGGGCTTTGGCTTCCGCGTTGATCTCGAGCTTCGCGTCGAAGGCCTTGGCCATGCAGGCGGCGGTGATGTCGTCGTGCGTCGGGCCGATGCCGCCGGTGGTGAAGACATAGGTATAGGCGGAGGCGAGCGCGCGCACGGCGGCAACGACGGCGGCCTCGTCGTCCGGCACGACGCGCACCTCGCGCAGCTTGATGCCGCGCGCCGACAAACGCTCCGCGATGAACTGCGTGTTCACGTCCTGCGTGCGTCCGGAGAGGATCTCGTTGCCGATGATCAGGATGGCGGCGGTGACACTCATTCCGCGGCGCTCATTTGCGGGCGGCGACGAAGCGCAGGTACGGCGACCAGGAAAGGAATTTTTTCACGACCTTCAGCCCGTGGCGGGCGAGCAGCGCCTCCATGCCCTTTTTGGAGGGATAGCAGAAATTCAGCGGCGGCTCGACGAAGCTCCAGCGCGGGAAGTGGGCGGGCAGGCGCATGTGGTTGCCGTCCGGCTCCTGAATGTAGATCCTGCCGCCGGGCTTGAGCATTTTGACCAGCGCCGCCGTGAAGCCCTCGAGGTCGGGCTGCTCGCAAAAGCCCTCGGTGACGTAAATCATGTCCGCCTGATCGCCTCTGGCGGCGGCGTTTTGCGCGGTGATATGCTCGACGAGATGCGGCTCGTACTTGTCGCGCGCGAAGACGGCGAAGAATTCGTGCGCGTCGATGCCCTTGGCCTGAAAGCCGAGATTGCGCGCCGCGAGAACGGCGTAGCCCTGCCGCGCGCAGGCGTCGATAAAGGTTTTGCCCGTGCCGTCGGGGATGGCTTTTTTGATCGCCTGCTGGTGGCTGTAGATGCGGCCCTGCGGGTTGGGCACGTGGACGATCTCCGGCTGGATCTCGCCGAAGAAATTGTCGAGGTCCTCTTCGGTCGGCCACGGGTTCGCGATGATCGAGCCGCAGGGCTTGCAGGCGAACAGGCTATAGCCGTTCTTGCTCCCCATCGATAGGCTGTCGAAGGGTTCATGGCAGAACGGGCATTTTCCGGGCAGATCCGTCATTTCAGGCTTTTGGATACAATTTCATACACATCGTTGGAAATATCCTTCTCTGACAGGATGCGTTTTAATTCATTTTCCATCAAGAGCTTTCTTTCGGCGTCGTATTTCCGCCACTGGCGCAGCGGCGTGAGCAGACGCGCCGCGGTGGAGGGGTTGATGGCGTTGAGCTTGATCACGGTTTCGGCGAGGATTCTGTAGCCCGCGCCGTCGTCGCGATGGAACCACTTGTGGTTGGCGGCGGAGAAGTTGCCGATCAGCGCGCGCAGGCGGTTGGGGTTTTTATAGGTAAAATCATGATGTTGCAGCAGACGGGTGACGACTTCCGGCGCGTCGGCGCGGTCGGCGAGGGCTTGCAGGCCGAACCATTTGTCGATCACCAGCGGGTCTTGCTTCCATGTTTTGTAGAAGTCGTCGAAGGCGTAGAGCGCGGCCTGCGTCTTCGTGTCGCCGAGGATGGCGAGCGCGGCGGTTTTGTCGGTCATGTTGTGCGCGGATTTATATTGCGCGAGCGCCAGCTCTGCGCCGAGGCTCGTATCCGCTGCGAGGATGTAGCGGAGCGCGATGTTCTTCAGCCTGCGCCTGCCGACGGCTTGCGGCGAAACGGAGTAAGCGCCGGCATCGGCGTTTTCCGCGTAGAGACTTTGCAGCTCGGCGAGATATCTCTTGCCGATGCTTGAAACGATCAATTTTCGTGCCGCGTGGATGCCGTCGACGTCGATCACGTCTTGCAATTGCGCGAGATAATTCTCCGACGGCAGGGTCAGCGCCTTGGCGATCAGCGCCTTGTCGGCGGTTTTGTCGGCGATCAGCTTGCCGAAAGCGTCATAGAGCGCCTCGGGCAGGCGGTGCGGCTTGGCGAGGATCAGCCGCTGCAAATAGGTCTGGCCCGCGTCCCAGCGGTTGAAGCCGTCGGAATCGTGTGCCATGAGGAACAGAAGGTCGCCGTCGGTGAGGGGCGTTTTGATCTTCACCGGCGCCGAGAATTGCCGCAGGATCGACGGCACGGGCTTTTCCGCTACGTTTTCGAAGAAGAACGTCTCTTGCTTGGCGCGCAGCTCGAGCAGGCGCGTCTTTTCCGGCAGAATGTCCTTCCCGTCGTTGCCGAGCAGCCCGACGAGGATCGGCATGTGCATCGGCTGCTTGTTCGTCTGGCCGGCGGTATCGGGAATGTGTTGCGAGAGCGTCAGCGTGTAGATTTTCTTCTTCCCGTCGTAGCTGTCCTTGGCGGCGATCTCCGGCGTGCCGGCTTGTGAATACCAGAGCTTGAACTGCGAAAGATCGATGCCTGAGGCGTCCTGCATGCACTGCACGAAGTCGTCGCAGGTGACCGCCTGCCCGTCGAAGCGCTTGAAATACAAATCCGTGCCCTTGCGGTAGTTCTCCGGCCCCAGCAGCGTGTGCATCATGCGGATGACTTCCGCGCCCTTTTCGTAGACGGTCGGCGTGTAGAAATTGTTGATCTCGATGTAATTGTCGGGACGGATGGGGTGCGCCATCGGCCCCGCGTCCTCGGCGAACTGCGCGGCGCGCAGGTGATCCACGTCGTCGATGCGGCTGACGCCGGAGGCGTCGGTATGTTTTGCGCCGGAGGCGTCGGTGTGCCTTTCGTCGGCGGCGTTCATGTCGGCGGAGAAGCTCTGGTCGCGGAAGACGGTCAGGCCTTCCTTCAGCGAGAGCTGAAACCAGTCGCGGCAGGTGATGCGGTTGCCCGTCCAGTTGTGGAAGTATTCGTGCGCGACGACACCTTCGATGGAGAGAAAGTCGCCGTCGGTCGCGGTCTCGGGCTTGGCCAGCACGAGGCGGGCGTTGAAGATGTTGAGGCTCTTGTTCTCCATCGCGCCGAAGTTGAAATCGTTGACGGCGACGATGTTGAACAGGTCGAGGTCGTATTCGCGGCCGTATTTTTCCTCGTCCCATTTCATCGCTTTTTTGAGCGATTCCATCGCGTGGCCGCATTTGTCCTCGTTGCCGCGGTTGACGTGGATGTAAAGGTCGACCTTTTTGCCGTTCATGGTTTTGAAGGTGTCGTGCACGGTGGCGAGGTCGCCCGCGACGAGCGCGAAGAGATAGCACGGCTTGGGGAACGGGTCGCGCCACACGGCGAAGTGCCGCCCGCCCGCAAGCTCGCCCTTGTCGGTGCAGTTGCCGTTGGAGAGCAGCACGGGGCAGGTTTTCTTGTCCGCCGCGATGCGCGTGGTGAAGGTCGTCATCACGTCGGGGCGGTCGAGGTAATAGGTGATCTTGCGAAAGCCTTCGGGCTCGCACTGCGTGCAATAGTTGCCGCCCGAGCTGTAGAGCCCTTCGAGCGCGGTGTTTTTCTCCGGATGGATTTCGGTCACGACTTCGAGCGTGAAGCGGTCGGGCACGTCGGAGATCGTGAGCGTGTCTTCGTCCGCGGTGAAGCGGTTGGCGGAGAGCTTCTCGCCGTCGAGCGCGACGGATTTCAGCGTCATGTTCTGCCCGTCGAGGATGAGGTCTTTCGCCTCCGGATTGGCGCGCTTGAATTTTGTTTTGGCGGTGACGGTGGTCACGCCGTCGCGGATGTCGAAATCGAGCGCGATGCTGTCGATCTTGAAATCGGGCTTTTTGTAATCTTTGAGGAATTTCGGCTGCGGGGCGTTGTCTGAGCGGAACATATTTATCTCCGGGGGCTGTCTCCGTTATTCATAAGGGCGGGAATGCGCGCGTTTGCCCAATCTAGCATAAAACCGGAGTGCTTTAAATCGGGGTTTTGAGGGTAGAATGGGCGGATTCGCGGTGATTTTTAAACCGTAAAGGCATAGGTATGACAGAAAACATAGAACCTCTTTCAAAAGATGAAGAGAACGAACTATTTAGGCTCTACAAATTTTTTATTCAGGAAGCTGGTAGATGTAAGGAAGCAAAAGCGTATCATGCAGGCTGTATAATGCTTGGAAGTGCTTTGGAAGCAATATTGATTTTGTTTGTCGATCTGTACCGTGAAAAAGTACTGGCAACAGGGAAATGTCACAAAAAAAAAGAAGAAAATACTCCCATTATTAGAGTGGGATTTATATCATTTGTTGGGTGTTGCGAAGGCTGCAGGATGGTTGCCCAATGCTCTTGATCATAATGAGGACGAATGGGATGAAGAAAAGGCAAAGATTGGTGACTATGCACAACTCATTCACGACGTAAGAAATTACGTGCATCCGGGAAGGCATACGAAGGAATATTATAACCTAGAGATAACAGAAGATTTTTATTCTGAGTTGTCAAAGGTGTTGGAATATTGTCAAAAATGGCTCGAGGCATATAATGCAAAGGCTCTGCTAAAAGCGCTTGAGGAAGGGAAAAGGGACCAGCCTGTGACAGAATAATTTTTTCCGGTCAAATACGGACAAATGCGGGTGGTTCGCAGACAAATGCAGGTCATTTGCGGACAAATGCGGACAGCATGAGAAGCACGAAAAACCCTTTATTTACTTGACTTTTTACGCGTCATATGATCAAATGGTGGTGCTTTTGCGGTGGTGAAAACCATCCCTGTGCAACATAAAAAGACCCGCTTGGCGCTTGCCCTTGCGGGTCTTTTTGCTATTGGAGATGAAAAGATTTTGAGAGAAAACTCAGCGCTCGCAGGAACAGAAATCCACGAACTGCCCGAACAATCCGAGCCGCTTGTCGAGCGCCGCCATCGTTTTGGCGTGGTCGCGGGTGTCGTCTTTCAAAAACGTGTCGATGATGCTGGCGTAGAGCACGCCGAACGCCGCGACATGCCGTTTGCGCGCGGGCGCGTCGGCCAGCTGCAAAATCCGCTTCATCGTCCCCCAGTAGCGGCGGGCGAGCTGCGGCACGGCGGCGGGGTCGGCGCGCACGAATTCCGGCAGGCGGGCGAGCCGCTTTTTATGCGGCGCGGCGAGGTCCACGCGCGTCATGACGATCTCGAACAGGTTTTCCCGCCAGTCGTCGGCGAGGTTGCCTTTGAGGATGCGGGCGGTCTCTTTTTCGATCCCGTCCAGCAAATCGAGCATGGAATCGAGATTGTCCGCCGGCTTTTTGCGGCCGGACGCCTTGGCTCCCGCCTTTTTGGAGGCGGATTTCTTATGGTTTATTTTGCGTTTTTGTGCCATTGTTCTGTCTCTTGTCCATTCAATAACAGGGATTTCGCGCATGAGCAAAGGTAATCTGGATGTCGTCGGCATCGGCAACGCAATCGTAGACGTTTTATCAAAAACGGACGACGATTTCCTGCACAATAACGGCATCCGCAAGGGCACGATGACGCTGGTAGAGGCGGCGCAGGCCGAGGCGCTTTACGCCAAAATCGGCCCCGGCATGGAGGTCTCCGGCGGCTCTGCGGCGAACACCGCGGCGGCCTTGGCCTCGCTCGGCAGCAAGGCGGGCTTCATTGGCAAGGTGGCGCACGACCAGCTCGGCTCCGTCTTCCGCCACGACATTCAGGCCGCGGGCGTGACGTTCGAGACCGCGCCGCTCGTCAAGGGCGTGCCGACCGCGCGCTGCATGGTGCTGATCACGCCCGACGCGCAGCGCACCATGAACACCTATCTCGGCGCCTGCGTCTACCTTTCGCCGGAGGATCTCGACGAGGAAATGATCTCGGGTGCGCAGGTGACCTATCTCGAAGGCTACCTCTTCGACCGCGACAACGCCAAGCGCGCGTTCTACAAAGCCGCGCAGATGGCGCACAAGGCGAAACGCAAAGTCGCGCTGTCGCTCTCCGATCCGTTCTGCGTCGACCGCCACCGCGAGGAGTTTATCGAGCTCGTCAACGACCATGTCGATATCCTCTTCGCCAACGAGGCGGAGATCATGTCGCTCTACAAGGCCAACGATTTCGAGGCCGCCATCTCCGCCGCGCGGGTGCAGAGCGAACTTTGCGCCATCACGCGCAGCGAGAAAGGTTCCGTCATCGTCAAGGACGGCGAGACCATCGAGATCAAGGCCGAACCCGTCGCCAAGGTCGTCGATACGACGGGCGCGGGCGATCTTTACGCCGCGGGCTTTCTGCATGGCTACACCAGCAACCGCGATTTGAAGACCTGCGGGCGCATGGCCTCCGTCGCCGCGGGCGAGATCATCGCGCAGGTCGGTGCAAGGCCGCAGCGCAGCCTCGCCGATCTTCTGAAGGCGAAGGACGCCGCATGATGTTTCGGGCGGGGAGGTTCTGTCTGGCGCTTGCGGTGCTGACGGTCTTCATTCCCTCGACCGCCCGCGCCGAGCATACCTACGCGCTGGCCATGAACGGCAAGCCACTCTATCCCGCGGACTTCAAGCACGTTGACTACGTCAATCCAAACGCGCCCAAGGGCGGCGCGCTGAAAATGGCGGTGGACGGCACGTTCGACAACCTCAACGGCAACATCATCTTCGGCAAGGACGCGGAGGGGCTCGGCTATATCAACGACAAGCTGATGCAGCGGACGTGGAACGAGCCGTTTACCTTGTACGGGCTGGTGGCCGAGAGCGTCGACGTCGCGCCCGACAGATCGTGGATCGAATTCCACCTCAATCCCAAGGCGCGTTTTCACGACGGCGTTCCGATGACGGCGGAAGACGTGAAATGGAGCTTCGAGGCCTTGCGCAAATACGGCCTGCCGGTGCGCCGCCGCGTTTACGGGCTGGTGAAAAGCGTGAAAATCATTTCTCCGCACGATATCAAGTTCACCTTCGGCAAAGGCTATGACCGCGAAGACGTGATGATCCTCGCCCTGATGCCGGTGCTGCCCGAGCATTACTGGGTCAAGCACGATATTTCGAAGACGACGCTGGTCCCGCCGCTGGGCAGCGGGCCTTATAAAATCGCGTCCGTCGATCCGGGGCGGAAAATCGTTTATCAGCGCGTCAAAAACTACTGGGCGAAGGATCTGCCGGTCAATGTCGGGCTTTATAACTTCGATACGCTCGCCTACACCTATTACCGCGACGATTCCGCCGCGCTGATGGCCTTCAAGGCGGGGGATGAAAACCTGCGCATCGAGCAGAACATCAGCGACTGGATGACGCGCTATGATTGCAGCCGTCTGCGCGACGGAGAAATGATCAAGGAGGAAATCCCGCATCACAGCCCGCCGCTGTTCCGCGCCATGATCTTCAACACCCGCCGCGCGATGTTCCACGACCGCCGCGTGCGCGAGGCGCTGGGGCTGGTGTTCAATTTCAACTGGATCAACCGCGTTTATTTTTACGGCAAGATGAAGCGCCTCACCAGCACCTTCGCCAATTCCGTTCTGGAGCCGAAAGGCAAGCCGCAAGGGCTGGAACTGTCGCTGCTGGAGAAATACAAAAAGAACCTGCCGCCGGAGGTGTTCGGCGATCCGTGGCAGCCGCCCGGCGCGAAGGCGCCTGATAAAAATTTAGGACGCGGAGCGTCCGGCGGCAACATGCGCGCGCGCGAGGCCAAGGCCATGGCGCTGCTGCAGCAGGCGGGGTGGGTTTATAGAGACGAGCGGCTCGTCAATGCCAAGACGGGACAGCCGTTCGGCTTCCAGATCATGATCCACAATAGGCGGGACCAGAAAATCGCGCTCGCCTACGTGCGAGACCTTGCCCATATCGGCATCACGGCGCAGGTCCGCAAGGTGGATTCGGCGCAGTTCACCAGCCGCCTGAACGACTATGATTACGATATGGTTATCTGGCGCTGGTACAACTCTCTTTCTCCCGGCAACGAGCAGGTCGCCTACTGGGGCACCGCATCGGCGAAAATGCGCGGCGGACGCAATTATCCGGGCATCGAAAACCCTGCCATCGACGCGCTGGCGGAGAGCATCGGCTCTTCCAAAACCTACGCAGCCCTGACGGCAAGGGCGCAGGCGCTGGATCGCGCCCTGATGTGGGGGGATTACATGATTCCGCTCTACTATATGGGATACAACATGGTGGCGCACGACGCGGATATCCACAGGCCGCAAAAAACACCAGCTTATGGAATTGTTTTGGAGGCGTTGTGGTCACAACCGCATAAAGGTAACGAACATTAACCAATTGCTATTTTTTTTCTTGATAGAATAGGCTAACCTATCATTTCGGAGGGTTAACAAAGGGATGGCTTCGATGAGATTCAAAACAGCTTCGGTTCTGGCGCTTGGCGGCGTGGCTTTGATGACGGCTTGCGCGCAGCTACCGCCGGTGGGTCAGGCATACTGGCAACGTGTTAACTCCGACTCCGCGCTCTATATGACGGGCCCGAAAGCGCAGCAACGGCTCGACGACGATATCGCGTCCTGCGTGAATCAGGTGGACGAGCTGGTCCGTCTTGACGCCGTGCGCGAAGCCCTGCCGGCCGACACCTACAGCGACTACCGCAACGCGCTGAAGGCCTCCGGCGATCTCTCCTATTACGATACGCCGACCCGCATGGGTGACAAAAAAGTGGCTGACGTGAACTTCCATGATTACGAAGGCTGCATGCGTTACAAGGGCTGGGAGCGTGTGCGCTATGTCCGCTACACGACGCTGGCCAAGGCGAACGGCGTCTATCAGGAGACGCATCAATACTGGAAGACAGGTTTGATGGGCCCCGCCGCCGAAACCGCCGATCAGAAGAAGATCGACGAGATGAACAGCAACTACGGCACGCTGAACAAGTAGTCTTCGGCCTTTACAGTTCTTGCCACAGTTTGACGGCTGCTTCGTTCGCCATGTCGATGGTCAGCGACGTCATGAGGCTGGGCGCCGTCGCGGCGTCATATCCCGGATAATCGATCAGCTGGTCGAAGTTTTGCGGCGTGGAAACGTAGGCGCAACGCGCGCCCCACGGACGGTAGAGCGCGGGCCAGCTCGGGCCGAAGAGGCCGAGCGTCGGCACGCCGGCCGCGGCGGCGCAGTGCATCAATCCGGAATCGTTGCCGACGTAAAACTGACAGCGCCCGATGGCCGCGGCGGCGACCACGGGTTCCGCTTTGGCGATGACGTCGATGCGCAGCTCGGGCGGAATGGCGTTGAGGACTTTATATGCCGTCTGCTCCTCGCCCGGCGCGGCAAAGACGGCGACGCGCGCGTTCGGCAGAATCCCGTCCTCCGATGTCAGCCGTTCGGCGAGGGCGATGAAATTTTCCGCAGGCCATGTTTTCGGCGGCCAGTTTGCGGCGGGGCCGATCGCCAATACGGGGCCGCGTTGCGTATCCGGCACAAGTTCTGCCGCTTTTTGAAGCGTCTCCTTGCTGAACCACAGGGTCGGCTCCGGTGGCGGGAAGGCCTTGATCACCGCAGCGATCTGCTCGACTTTATGCTTGTCCGGAAACTGGCTGCTCCATATATACTTCTTCCGCGCGAAGATCAGGCGCGTCACCAGGCTGTTGCGCAGGTCGACGACGATATCCCACGTGGTGCGGATCGCGATCCGCCACAATTTTACCCAGTGCGCCGCCAGAGGCTCCTTTTTCATGGAGATGACCTGCTTGACGCAGGGCGCGTCCTTGAAAAGCCCCGCGATAAGCGGCCCGCAGGCGACGGTGATCTCCGCATCGGGATAGAGTTTGATGAAATGGGCGAGCGCACCGGTGGACAGGACACCGTCTCCAAGGCGCGTGGACGTGATAAAGAGTATTTTTTTCATGTGCGGCAGAATATCATATTGTCGTGGAACGGCAGGTTTTAATTTACCTTAATGCTTCGTCGCATAGGCCAGAAACAGGAAAATGATCGCTATGGCCTGGCAGATGATGCGCATCTGCATCATTTTCTGGCTGAGCTTATGGTCTGCTTCCGTGCCGCGGGCCATGGCGCGCAGGCCGTTGAAAAGGGCGAAGACGACGCCGAGAACGGCAAGACACGCCAGTGCAAGAAATACCTTGTCCATGAATATTGTTCCTTTTTCGAGCTTGGACTGTACTATAGGCTTCGCAGAGGCCTAGAACAAGGGGACACTTTTGATGCAAAAACTGGACGGAAATGTATTGAGCGGGAACTGTTTGCCGGCACGTTCGGGCGCGGCGAAGAGCATGGTGGTTTTTCTGCACGGCTACGGCGCCAACGGCGACGATCTGCTCTCCATCGGCGAGGACTGGGCGGAAGCTTTGCCGGACACGGCATTCCTCGCGCCCAACGCGCCGGATGTGTGCGAGATGTCCGCGCTCGGCTACCAGTGGTTTTCGATCCGCGCCATCGACAACAAGGCCTTCGAGCGCGAAAAGCAGATGCACAAGGCCGTGCCGGTGCTGAACGCTTTTATCGACGAGCAGCTGCGGCGCTGGGGCGTGCGCGAAGACAAGCTTGTCGTGGCGGGCTTTTCGCAAGGCGCGATGATGGCGATGTATACGATGCCGCGGCGCAAAACGGCATGCGCGGGCGTGATCGGCTATTCCGGATTGCTCGTCGACGCCGCGGGATTGCAGGAAGGCGGCATCGTCAAAATGCCGGTGCTGGCGATACACGGCGACGCGGACGAAGTTGTCCCGCCGCGCTTTCTGGGCGAAGTGCAAGGCGGTTTCGAGGCCGCCGGCTTTAATGTGGAAACCGTCATGCGCCCCGGTTTGGGCCACGGAATCGACGGTTTCGGCGTCATGCGCGGGCTTGATTTCACCAAAGAAGTCCTTGAGAAATAAGCCGGAACCGCTTCCGACGCTTTTTCGTTTCCCGATTGGTGCGGTGCGGCAGCGCGGCAGAGAAAGCGTATTTGTGCCGATTTTACGGGGGTTTTGTGCTATAATGGGGGTGTGAGTAAGAATCGATCCCGCTGTCCGGTGGCAGGGATGGCGGCGCGTGACAAGAAAGGGGTTTTCTCTCGTGTACGCTCACCTGGATAGCTGTCCTACATTGGTGCTGAATGCGGACTATCGGCCTTTAAGTTATTTTCCTCTCTCGTTGTGGTCTTGGCAGGAAGCGGTGAAAGCCGTGTTCCTCGATCGCGTCAATATCGTCTCCGAATACGACCAGTTTATCCATTCGCCGAGCTTTCAGATGAAAGTGCCGAGCGTCATCGCGCTGAAGGAATACGTGCAGCCGAAGCAGCGCCCCGCCTTTACGCGGTTCAACGTTTTTCTGCGCGACAAGTGGACGTGCCAGTACTGCGGCGAGAAGCACAAGACGCACGAGCTGACCTTCGACCATCTCATTCCGAAGTCGCGCGGCGGCACGACGACGTGGGAGAACATCCTCACCGCCTGCCAGTCCTGCAACCTGCTGAAAGGCAACTACCTGCCCGAGGAATGCCGGATGTATCCGATCAGGAGGCCGTTCCAGCCCACCAATTACGAGCTGCAGATGAACGGCCGCGCCTATCCGCCCAACTTCCTGCACCGAAGCTGGAATGACTATCTCTATTGGGATACGGAGCTGGAACTCGAATAAAAACGCCGTGCCTGCAGGGGCATTTCTAAGCCAACATATGCTCATGAAAAAAAACAGGTAAATAGACTATCTGAAGACATGATATGCCCGTGCGAAACGAGTAATAAACCGCTGTGCGAGTGCTGTATGTCTATGGGGTTCCTTAGAAAAAAGCCGCCTAAAAATAGTTCCTCCAGAACCAAAAACCAATTTTTCTCATGAGAAATGTTACTTAAATCACATGGCGGATTGTTCAAAGAACATTTCCGCAGAGCATTACATATCTAAAAATATACTTGAGGTGACCTGCCCCCTGAAATTTAGTCCAAAAGTAGGTAGAGTCTGCTATACATAACAGCCCTTAAAGGACAGGGCAGAAAGAGCCGACGATGAAGAAACGATTTACTGAAGAACAGATCATTCGCGTGT
>JAJZTA010000020.1 GCA_021849295.1 Pseudomonadota bacterium
ATCTAGATCTCCAAGAACGACGAGATCGCCCAAGTCGGCACGATTTCCTCCAACGGCGACACGGAGATCGGCAAGTACCTCGCCAAGGCGATGGAAAAGGTCGGCAACGAAGGCGTGATCACGATCGAGGAAGCGAAATCTTTCGACACCGAGCTTGACGTCGTCGAAGGCATGCAGTTCGACCGCGGCTACCTCAGCCCCTACTTCATCACCAACGCCGACAAGATGGTCTGCGAGATGGAAAGCCCCTACATCCTCTTCTTCGACAAGAAGCTCTCCAACCTCCAGCCGATGCTGCCGGTCCTGGAAGCGGTCGTGCAGACGGGCAAGCCGCTGCTGATCGTCGCGGAAGACGTCGAAGGCGAAGCGCTGGCGACCCTCGTGGTCAACAAGCTGCGCGGCGGCCTCAAGGTCGCGGCGGTGAAGGCGCCCGGTTTCGGCGACCGTCGCAAGGCGATGATGGAAGACATGGCGATCCTGACCAACGGCGAAGTCATCTCCGAAGACCTCGGCATCAAGCTCGAGAACGTCACGCTGAGCCAGCTCGGCTCGGCGAAGAAGGTGCGCATCACCAAGGATGACACCACCTTCATCGACGGCAAGGGCGCGAAGAAGGACATCGAGGCGCGCATCGCCCAGATCCGCGCGCAGATCGCCGAAACCACCTCCGACTACGACAAGGAAAAGCTGGAAGAGCGCCTTGCCAAGCTCTCCGGCGGCGTCGCGGTGATCCGCGTCGGCGGCGCGACCGAAGTCGAAGTGAAAGAGAAGAAGGACCGCGTTGACGACGCCTACCACGCGACGAAAGCCGCGGTGCAGGAAGGCATCGTCGCCGGCGGCGGCACCGCGCTGCTCTACGCGCAGGCCGCGCTTGCTAAGCTCAAGGCGGTCAACCGCGACGAAGAAGTCGGCATCGAGATCATCCGCCGCGCCATCGAAGCGCCGATCCGCCAGATCGCCTATAACGCGGGCGTCGAAGGGTCGATCATCGTCGGCAAGCTGCTCGAGCAGAAGAACACCAACTTCGGCTACGACGCGCAAACCGGCGAATACTGCGACATGGTCAAGTCGGGCATCATCGACCCCGTCAAGGTCGTACGCTGCGCGCTGCAGGACGCGGCCTCGGTCGCCGGCCTCTTGATCACGACCGAAGCCACCATCGCCGAACTTCCCAAAAAGGAAGAGCCGCACAGCCACGGCGGCGGCATGGGCGGCATGGACGGGATGATGTGATCTCGCGCCAACGCGCTAAATAAAAAAAGGCCCGGTGTCAAAGCCGGGTCTTTTTTTTATGCGGGGGGAGCTTAAGGCTTCGGTGCGCCGTGATTTTTGCCGGAGGACTTTTGCGGCGTTTGCAGGATCTTCAGGATTTCCGGTTTGTCTTGCGCGTTTTCGATCGCGCTGCCCCATTCATCGTCGTCGTTGTTCGGGTCGGCGCCGTACTTCATCAGCAGGCGGATCATGTCCTTATTGTTGCGCTCGACCGCCATGACCAGCGGCAGCTCGCAGCTTTCGTTGACCTCCTCCGTGCCCGCGCCGTTCTGAAGCAAAAATTCCGCCATGCTGTAGTTTCCCTTGCGCACAGCCAGATGCAATAACGACTCGTGCGCGCTATAGCTGTTCAGGTAACCTTCTGTATTGACGCTGACCCCCATATCGAGCAATTGCCGGACTGCCACTCCTTGCCCGCGACCACCATCTTGCCGATGGCGTCTTCCTGCTGGGCCTGCGACAGACCTTGCATTTTTTCCTTCCAGAATAAATCTTTCGGTGTGGGCTTATATGTCATGTCATTACCTCTCTATATGACAGACATATGTAATTATTTTATCGCAAATAGTTAACCTGTTTTATAAAAAGAGGCGAAAACGTGCGCAAAAAAGAAGCCCCGGCAGGTCGGGCCGGGGCTTCTTCCGTACGGAGAAACTTTATTATTTAGGCGCGAAAGACGCGCGCACGGGGGCGCGGCTGAGCTGCCCGTATGGTTCTCTTTGCGCGGCTTTGTTGAATGCTTCGGTGGCGACAAGGCCGCCCGCGAGGATCGCGGCCCCGACCGCCAGAGCCGTGAGACTGACCGGTGCCGTGGCGGTCAAAAGACCGACCGTTCCGGCGATGTGCAGGAATTCCGCTGTAATCGCCACACCCGCCGCCGCTGACTGAAGGACGCGCTGGACGTTGTCGTTAAAAATTTCTGAAAGTCCCTGTTTTTTGTTTTGTTTCCCCATGGCCGATTCTCCCTGATTAAGTATGTACACCCTAGCATATTTCTCATAAAAAATCAATTTTTGGAATGAATTTATGCCATATTTTGTAATAAAATAATAAAAAATAGATATTTAAAGCCGCATGCCGCTTTTATGAAGGGAAAAAGATTCGTGTTATCCTCCAGCACGAAGAAGAAAGAAGGAAGGCGCCATGCCCGAACTGCCGGAGGTTGAAACCGTCTGCCGCGGCCTCAAAAAGACGCTGGTGGACCGCAAGGTCAAATCCGTCACGCTGCACCGCGACGGCATGCGCGTGCCGTTTTCGCCGGCGCTCAAAAAGCTGGCGAACGTAAAAGTGAAATCCGTTTCCCGCCGCGCCAAATATGTGCTCGTCCATCTCGGCGACGGGCAAACGCTGGTCCTGCATCTCGGCATGTCAGGGAGGCTGCTGATCTTCGGCAGGAAAGACGCATATGTTCCTTCAAAACACGATCATCTGGTTTTGCTGATGGATAACGGCACACGCGTGGTGATGAACGATCCGCGCCGCTTCGGCCTTGCCGTGCTGGCAGAGACGGACGGCCTCGAAAACCACAAGTTTTTCCGCCATCTCGGCGTGGAGCCGCTGGGCAAGGATTTTACCGCCGAATACCTCGTCGAAAAACTGCATGGCAAGAAGGTCGCCGTCAAGCTCGCGATCATGGACCAGCGCGTCGTGGTCGGCGTCGGCAATATCTATGCGTCGGAGGCGTTGTTCGCCGCGCACATCGATCCGCGTGCTCCGGCTGGAGCCTTAAGGCCCGCCACCGCTGAAAAACTGGTCGTTGAGATCAAAGCCGTTTTGAAGCGCGCGATTGCGGCGGGCGGAAGTTCCTTGCGCGATTACGTGCAGACCGACGGGGAACTCGGCTATTTCCAGCACCAATTCGCGGTTTATGACAGGGAAGGGAAAAAGTGCAAGGGCTGCACCTGCGATATAAAGAAGACCGGCGGCGTCAAAAGGATGACGCAAGGCGGGCGCTCAACCTTCTATTGCCCTGTCAGACAGGCGGGGCTAGGATAATGGCATGTTGAAAAAGCTTTTCATGGTCTCCGCGTTCGCTGTTCTTTTCGCCGTTCCCGCGCATGCGGCGAAGACGGCGTATTTCAGTGCGGTGAACGACTTGCCGATGATGCAGGGCATGGTCGAATTGCCCGCGGACACCGTCATCTTCGACAAGCCCGCGGGGCGCATCGTCGAGTTCAGCGCCAGAACGGCGGAGCCGCAGGGGGCCATTTTGCAATTTTATCACGAGAGCCTGCCGCCGCTCGGCTGGAAACCGGTGAAGAAAGGCCTGTTCGTCCGCGCGCATGAAAAACTGAAAATCGATTTCGGCCGCCAGATGGACGAAACGCTGGTCAATTTCGCGTTGACGCCTAATGACTGAGAATTTGGCGAAAAAGAGGAGCTCTGCCATGTCTTTTGAAAACATCATCGTCGAGAAGAAAGGCGCCGTCGCCGTTCTCACATTCAACCGTCCGCAGGCGCTCAACGCATTCTGCGGCGCGCTGATGGACGAGGTGACGCAGGCGATCGACGATTTCGAAAGCGATGACACCGTCAAAGTCATCGTCATTACCGGCAGCGAGAAAGCCTTCGCTGCGGGCGCCGACATCAAGGAGATGGCGGCGAAGACCTTCGTCGATGTCTTCAAGGAGGATTTCATCACCAGAAACTGGGAGCGCGTGGCGCGCTGCCGCAAGCCGGTGATCGCCGCAGTCGCGGGTTACTGTCTCGGCGGCGGCAACGAGCTTGCCATGATGTGCGATTTCATCCTCGCGGCGGATACGGCGAAGTTCTCGCAGCCGGAGATCACCATCGGCACCCTGCCGGGGGCGGGCGGCACGCAACGGCTGACCAGACTCGTCGGCAAATCGAAAGCGATGGAGCTTTGCCTCACCGGTCGCATGATGGATGCGAAAGAGGCGGAGTGCGCAGGTCTGGTCGCGCGCATCTTTCCGGCGGCGGAGCTGATGGCCGAAACCATGAAGATCGCCGAGCAAATCGCCTCCTTCTCGCCGCTCGCCGTGATGATGGTCAAGGAATCCATAAACCGCGCCTACGAGACCACGCTCGCCGAAGGCCTGCGATTCGAGCGCCGCCTGTTTCATGCCAGTTTTGCGACCGAAGACCAGAAAGAGGGCATGCAAGCCTTCACCGGGAAGCGTAAAGCCTCCTTTAAAGGCAAATAAATCAATAATTTATATGGCACCCCAGAGTTATGCACAGGGCGCTTGACTTTGGCCGGAAAGGGCTTTAAAAAGACCCGTTCCCGTCCGATGCGGGCATGAAATTTTAACGATTCGAAAGAGAAATTTGCACCATGGCCATGCATAAGTCCGCCAAGACCCGTATTCGTCGCAACGCGCGCCGTAATGAGATCAACACGTCGCGCGTTTCCCGCACCCGAACCGCGATCAAGAAGGTCGATGAAGCGGTCGCAGCGGGCGATTACGCCGCCGCCACGGAAGCTCTCAAAAATGCCCAGCCCGAAATCCAGCGCAGCGCCGGCAAGGGTCTGTTGCACAAGCGCACCGCTTCGCGCAAAATTTCGCGCCTTTCCGCGCGCGTCAAGTCGCTCAAGAAATAATCCTCAGCATTTTTTTTGAAAACCGTCCGCTTTTTTAAAGCGCGTTTTTTTTCGTGCGCGTTTTTATATGATCTTTTCCATCGATGATTTATTGTGCGGTGATTTTTTACTGCGTGCAAAAAGAGATGTGACGTTTTCTTTATTTTAATTTTTACATGATGACTTTTTTGTATGCAGGCCGCGCAAAAACAAGTGCGCAAAACCTGCGAAGCAGAATCGTTTCGCAAAAACTGAATCAAGTAAAAAGAATTTTTTTTAAAAAACAAAAGTTCATAATTCAGAACGTTTATTTCTTTTTTTCTTTCGGCTGACTCAAGGCTTGCGACTCACTTCATGCGCCGCTAATGTCCTCTTCACCTCACATGAGAACATACCAACCACTGCTCGAATCGCCCGCACAGGGCAGAGCAAAGCTCGGTGATATTTTTAGAACGTAAACTAGGGTAGACCGATATGACCGAGACAGGAAAAGCCGCGAAAATTGAAGATGCAGCCGGTAACGAAACGGCTGCGCATGAAATGATTCCCGCGGCGGCTCCTGCGAACCTTCCCGTTGCCGCGCCCGCGCTGCAGGAAATGTGGGTCGAGATCCAGCCGCTGCTGCAAAAAGAATTCGGACCGACCGCCTGCAAGAGCTGGATCGCGCCGATCCAGCCGCTGCGCCTTGAAAGGGGCGTTCTGGAACTGGCCGTGGCGACGCGCTTCGTGCGCGACTGGGTGCGTACGCACTATGCCGACCGCATCCGTCATATATGGGCGGCCAAATTCGCGGCCATCGTGCGCGTCGATATCGTCGTGCAGGCGGGCGTTGCCGCGCAGGGCGCCATACAGGGACCGGTGACGGCCTCCGTGCAGCTGTCCGCGCCCGCTGCGGCGGCCGAAGACGCTCTTTCCTCGCCGCTCGATCCGCGCTTCACGTTTGACAATTTCGTCGTCGGCGCGCCCAATGAGATGGCGCACGCCGTCGCGCGCCGCGTCGCCGACGGCGACGGTGCCGCTTTCAACCCGCTGTTCTTTTACGGCAATGTCGGCCTCGGCAAGACGCACCTGATGCAGGCCGTGGCGCATGCCCTTGCTGCGCGCGCGCCGGAGCGCCGCGTCGTTTATATGTCGGCCGAACGATTCATGTACCAGTTCGTCCGCGCGCTGCGCACCAAGGACATGGTTTCCTTCAAGGACGCCTTGCGCGCCGTCGACGTGCTGATGATCGACGACATCCAGTTCATCTGCGGCAAGGAAGCGACGCAGGAGGAATTTTTCCATACCTTCAACGCGCTGGTCGACCAGAACAAGCAGATCATCATTACGGCGGACCGCCCGCCTGCGAACCTCGACGGGCTGGACGAGCGGCTGCGCTCGCGTCTCGGCGGCGGCCTCGCGGTGGAATTCAAGCCGACAACTTATGAGCTGCGCCTCGGCATCCTTGAAAAGAAGAGCCAAATGTTGAAGCGCGACATTCCGCACGACGTGCTCGCCTTTCTGGCGCAAAAGGTCGTCTCCAACGTCCGCGAGCTGGAAGGCGCGCTCAACCGCCTCGTCGCTCACGCGGAACTCACCGGCCGCGCGGTGACCGTCGAGGTCGCGGGTGACCTGCTTTCCGACATCCTGCGCTCCAACGACCGCCGCCTCTCGGTGGAAGACATCCAGAAGCGCGTCTCCGAGCACTACAATATCCGCCTCGCCGATATGCACTCGCCCCGCCGCGCGCGCGCCGTGGCCCGTCCGCGTCAGGTGGCGATGTATCTTGCCAAGGTCATGACCGAGCATTCCCTGCCGGAAATCGGCCGCAAGTTCGGCGGTCGCGACCACACCACCATCATGCACGGCATCCGCCGTATCGAGGAGCTGGTCGTCTCCGACCGCGCCCTGCGCGAGGACGTCGAGAGCCTGAAACGCGCGCTGGCGGGCTAAAGCGGCGCGCAAAGGCATCCCTGCGCCGCGTGGCGTTTTTCTTGAGAGACTGAAGAGAAGTTTTAGGCGGCGGCTTTCTGCACTTCGCTGGCCCGGCAGAGATAGTCGCTTACATGGGCCGCCAGCGCTTCAGTCTCGCCTTCGTTGTTGAAGAAGTGGCCGGCGCCGGGGATGACGCGATAGTCCACGCCCTGCGGTCCGCGCTGCTCGCGCAGCTTTTCGACCAGCTTGTTGACGGAGTCGATATTGACGATCGGGTCGTTGTCGCCCTGAATGATCATGCCTTCGTTGGGGCAGGGGGCGAGAAAGTTGAAGTCATAGATATTGGCGGGCGGGGAAACTGAAACGTAGCTGTCGATCTCGGGGCGGCGCATCAGAAGCTGCATGCCGATCCACGCGCCGAAGGAGAAGCCCGCCACCCAGACGGCGGATGAGCTGGGGTTGATGCTCTGCAGCCAGTCGAGCGCAGCGGCGGCGTCCGAGAGTTCGCCCTCGCCGAAGGAAAATTCGCCTTGGCTGCGGCCGACGCCGCGGAAATTGAAGCGCAGGGTGGAAAAGCCCTGGTCGGCGAAGGTCTGGAAAAGGCTGTAAGAAATCTTGTTGTTCATCGTTCCGCCGCGCTGCGGGTTGGGGTGCAGGATCAGCGCGATCGGCGCGCCAGGGGTTTTGCTGTGTTTATAACGGCCTTCCAGTCTGCCGGCGGGGCCGGTGATCATGATCTCGGGCATAAAATCTTAAACCTTTCGTTCAAACGTGGGTTTACGGGGCGTGGGCGGTTTCAATTTTTACATTGACTTCGCGGCGCGATGGACGCAGAAACTATACATAACGGACATAAAAAAGCAAGAAAAATCTTGTTTTTATGAGTAAAAACAGTATCTTGTAATTCTTTTCTCATATATAAAAGGCCTGTTTAAAACACTGTTTCGGAGCCCTATGACGCAAAACCTGACATATCTCGATCACAACGCCACCACGCCGCTCAAACCGGCGGTGCTGGAGGTTATGCAGGTGCTGCTGGCGGCGCCGGGCAACGCCTCGGCGGCGCACAAGGCGGGCCGTGCCGCCCGTGCCGTGATCGAGCAGGCGCGCGACCGGATCGCCAGGCTGGTGAACGCGGGCCCGCAGGCGGTGACCGTTTTCACCTCCGGTGCATCGGAGGCGAACAATCTGGCGGTCCGAGGGGCGGGGTGCGAGCGCGTGCTGGCCTCTGCGGTCGAGCACCCTTCCGTGCTGCAGGCGCGGGACGACATCGAAATCATCCCCGTTTTGCCAAGCGGCCTCGTCGATCTGGCCGCGCTCGACCGGATGCTGGAAGGGAATACCGAACAGACGCTGCTCTCCGTCATGCTGGTGAACAACGAGACCGGCGTCATCCAGCCGCTGGAAAAAGTCATGGAGATCGCCAAGAAGCGCGGCGCGCTGGTGCATTGCGACGCGGTGCAGGCCATCGGGCGCGTGTCCGTCGATATACAAAAGCTCGGCGTCGATTACATGACGATCTCCTCGCACAAGATCGGCGGGCCGCAGGGCGCGGGCGCGCTGGTGATGGCCAATTGCGTTTCGGTTGCGCCGCAAATCGTCGGCGGCGGGCAGGAGAAAAACATGCGCGCCGGCACGGAGAACGTTCCCGCCATCGCGGGCTTTGGCCTTGCGGCGGAGCTGGCGGCGGCGGACATGGGGCAATATGAAAATCTTGCCGTCTTGCGCGACCGCGTCGAAAAGGAATTGAAAAAGATCGCGCCTTCCGTAGTCGTGTTCGGCGCAGACGCGCCGCGTGTCGCCAATACCACGATGTTCGCCGCGCCCGGCCTTGCCGCCGATATGCAGATGATCGCGCTGGATCTCGCCAATGTTTGCGTCAGTAACGGCTCGGCCTGCGGCTCGGGCACGGTCAAGGCCTCGCGTGTTTTGAAGGCGATGGGTGTGGCGGACGACGTTGCATCCTGCGCGCTGCGCGTCAGCTTCGGCTGGAACTCGAGCGTGGCGGACGCGGAGACGTTTATTAAAAAATGGGCGGAGATGTATCAACGTACACAAAAGAGGGCATCCAATGGCTAAGATTTTCGCAATCTATATCGGCGGCAGGACAGACACGTCGCTGATCGAACTCCACGATATGCGCTTTGTCATCGCCGACAGCATCGAAGAGACTTATCCCGTGCTGAAAGAAAAGTGGTGGGGCAAGCCGGAAAACCTGCATATCGATTGCTGGGGCGAGCTCAATAGCGCGGACGGGCACAATATCACGCTGAAATCCGAACCTTCGGAGAGCGAGAACCGCCTTTACTTCGTTAATCTCGGCGGCTACGACCCCGAAAACTTCACCGAGCTGCACAAAAACGTCTTTGTCGTCGTGCCGACGGAATCGAAGGCCAAGGTGCGGGCGCTCAAGAAAATCCTCGACTGGAAATCGCATCATAAGGATTACTTGCACGACGTGGAGAATGTTTTTAGTCTTGAGGAAGTTGCGCGCGAAAAATCTCTCCATATCCATCTGGAGGAAACCGCCAACCCCGTGCCGTTCACCTTCAAATACGGCTATCACCCCATCGGCAAGAAGGCGGCCTGAACATCATGCCCAAAATGACCTTCATCGAGAAAGACGGCAAGGCGCTGGAAGTGGATGCGCCGCTCGGCCTGTCGGTCATGGAAATCTCGCACAAGCACGGCGTGGATATCGAGGGCGCGTGCGGCGGCTGCCTGTCCTGCGCCACCTGCCACGTGATCGTCCGCCCCGACTGGTTCGAGAAACTGAACGAGAAAAAAGAGGAAGAGGAGGACATGCTCGACCTCGCCTTCGACCTCAAAAAGACCTCGCGCCTCGGCTGCCAGATTTTGATGAGCGAAGAGCTGGACGGGCTCGTCGTCGCGCTGCCAGGCGCGCCGCTGCCGTGGGAATAGCCCTTACCCCGCCAATAATCCCTTCTCGATCGCCTGGCTCATCCGCCGCACGAATTCCGTCGGGTTTTTGAGCGGTTCGCCTTCGAGGATTTTGGCCTGATCGAGCAGCAGGAAGGCGGTGTCTTTGAGCAGTTCGTCATTGGCGGAAAGGCCTTCCATCTTCTTGATCACCGGATGCCCGGCGTTGATCTCGAGGATGTGCTGGTGGCGTTTATCGTAGTCCGCGGATTTCTTCAAAATCCGCTGCATGTGGATGTCCACGTCGCTTTCCGGTGCGACGAGGCAGACGGGGCTGTCGACGAGGCGCTCGGAGAGGGTGACGTCCTTCACTTCGCCCTTGAGGATTTCTTTTAAAGTCTCGATCAGCGGCGCGGCGTCGGCGGCGGATTTTTCCTGTTCTTCTTTCGTCTCTTTCTTGTCTCCGCCTTTGACTTTCGAGAGATCCGCCTCGCCGCGGGTAATGGACTTGAGTTTTTTACCGAGATAGTCGTTCTGCATCGGAATCCAGAATTCGTCGATGGTATCGATCATGAACAGCACCTCGACGCCCTTGGCCTTGAAGGCCTCGAGCTGCGGGCTGTTCTTAGCCGTCTGCAGGTCGCTGGCGGACAGATAATAGATATGTTCTTGCCCTTCCTTCATGCGGCCGACGTATTCGTCGAGCGACACGAGGCTCTCGACGTTGTCCTTGTCCTCGTGCTTGTTATAGGTGGAATGGAAGCGCGCGACCTTGCAGAGCTGCAGGCGGTGGGCGTGGGCGTCGTAAAGGCCTTCCTTCACCACCGGCCCGAACAGCGACCAGAACTGGTAGAACTCGCCCGGATGCTTCTCGGCCTTCTCCTGCAGCGCGTCGAGCACTTTTTTGGTGATGGCGGAGTTCATCTTCGCCACCATCGGGCTGTTTTGCAGCATTTCGCGGCTGATGTTGAGCGGCAGGTCTTCCGAGTCCACCACGCCCTTGAGGAAGCGCAGGAACGGCGGCAGCAGGCCGTCGAGCCCGTCGGTGATGAAGACGCGCTTGACATAGAGCTTCACGCCGTGCTGGCGGCGCGGATCGTAAAGGTCGAAGGGCTTCATCTCGGGGATGAACAGCAGGCTGGTGTATTCGAACGCGCCTTCCGCCTTCCAGTGCAGCGTCAGCCACGGCTCGTCCATCTGCAGCGCGCCGGAGACGTGGTGATAAAATTCTTTGTATTGCGCCTTGGTGATGTCGGACTTCGGGCGCATCCACAGAGCGGAGCCTTCGTTGACCGTCGCGCCGGAAACCTCGATCGGAAAGCCGATGTGGTCGGAATATTTTTTGACCACCTGCTTCAGACGGTCTTCGAGCAGAAACTCGGAAGCATCGTCCTTGATGTGCAGGGTGATCTCCGTGCCGCGCGCGTCCTTGATGTGCTCGGCGAGGGTATAGGCGCCTTTGCCGTCGGATTCCCACTGCCACGTTTCTTCTGCGCCCGCTTTGCGGCTGAGGACCGTCACCTTGTCGGCGACCATGAAGGCGGAATAAAAACCGACGCCGAACTGGCCGATGAGGTTGAGGTCCTTTTTGCCGTCGATCTGGTGCAAAAGCTCGCGCGTGCCCGAGTGGGCGATGGTGCCGAGGTTTTTCGCCAGCTCGTCCTTGGTCATACCGATGCCGTTGTCGGAAACGGTCACGGTGCGCGCGCCGGTGTCGAAGGCGATGGAGATTTTGAGGGTGGGATCGTTCTCGAGTAGCGCGGGGTCCGCGATCGCCGCATAACGCAGGCGGTCAAGCGCGTCCGCCGCGTTGGAGACGAGCTCGCGCAGGAAAATCTCGCGGTCGGTGTAAAGGGCGTTGGCGACGATGTCGAGCAGACGTCCGACTTCGGCCTGAAATTGATGTTGTTCAGACATGGTGTCCTCCGTTTATTTAAAAATAGTTGCGTTTTAAGGGTTCAGGCGCGACAGCGTCCAGTTGTCGTTGTCGCCGCGGCTGAACAGGAACCGGTCGTGCAGGCGCCCTTTGCCTTCCTGCCAGAACTCGATCTTCTGCGGCGTGACGCAAAACCCGACCCAATGCGGCGGGCGCGGTACTTCGCCGCCCTCGAATTTCTTTTCAAATTCCGCGACGCGGTCTTCCAGTTCCTTGCGGCTGGAGAGCGGGCGCGACTGCTGGCTCGCCCAGGCGCCGAGACGGCTCAAATAGTGCCGCGACTTGAAATAGGCGTCCACCATCGGCGCTGGCATCTGCGCGGCCGTGCCTTCGACACGCACCTGCCGCGTTTGCGATTTCCAGTGAAAGCACAAGGCGACGTTGGGGTTGTTGGTCAGCTCGCCGCCTTTGCGACTTTCCAGATTCGTGTAAAAGCAGAATCCGTTTTCGTCGACCCGTTTCAGCAAAACCATGCGCACGGAGGGCTTGCCGTCCTTGCCGACGGTGGCCAAAGACATGGCATCGGGGTCGACGGGCTCGGTCTTGTAGGCCTCCGCCATCCATTTCTTGAACAATTCGATCGGGTTCTCTTGCGGGCTGATTTCCATGTCTTCTTCACGAACCTTGCAAAAAATTGTAGTCAAGTTTGTGTTGATGTAAACGTGACTTGTGTTTAGATATATCAAGACGAAATTCAGAAATCCATAGGATGATCTGTTATTTTTAAGGAAAGGCAGAAAATATGAAAACGAAAATTCTAGTCCTCGCCGCCGTTGCCGCACTTTCGCTGGCTGGCTGCGCGCAAAACGGCCAGCCCAACCAGTGGGGTATGGGCACTAAGCAAACCATCGGCACCGCCGGCGGCGCCATCCTTGGCGGTTTCCTCGGCTCCAAGGTCGGCCATGGCGGCGGCCAGCTCTGGGCGACGGGCGCGGGCGCGCTTCTCGGCGCCTTCGCGGGCAGCGAGGTCGGCAAGTCGCTCGATCGCGCGGACATGGCTTATCACGAGCAGGCCGTGCAGCAAGCCTATACGGCGCCTATGAACCAGACCATCACGTGGAACAATCCGCAGTCCGGCCACCACGGTTCGATCACGCCGATCCGTCAGGGCACGCAAGCCTCGACCGGGCATGTCTGCCGCGAGTTCAAGCAGGCGATCATGATCGACGGCGAAGCGCAAACCGCCGTCAGCACCGCTTGCCGCAACGACGACGGCACCTGGACAGTCGAGCGCTAACGCGCTTTACAAGACAGCTTAAAAATTAAAAAGGCGGCTCCGGATAGTTTCGGAGCCGCTTTTTTGTTTTCTATGCGCGATAGACATTGACGAGACAGGGTCTCTTCAGTCCCTTGCGCTTCTTGCCTGTTATTTATTTTTTGCCGTCTTCGCCCGAACAGGCGCGCATCATGGCGCGGTAGGCGTCCGTGCTGCCCTTCAGACTGTAGGTGTCGGTCGTGCGCGTGCCGCGTTCGGACGTGCCTGTGATGACCATCGTCTCGCCGGCCTTGACCTCTTTCACTACCGCGTCGTCTTCCGTTCCGTCCTGCGTCCAGGCCATGGAGCCTTGCGTGAAGAGGGTGAAGGTCTTGCCCTTCACTTTGAGCAGGACGTGGCTGTCTTTTTTATAGGTGTAGCCGGTGGAAACGCTGATGACATTGTTGCCGCCGCCGTGCGGCCAGTGCGTCACGAAAAAGAAGACCTGCCCGCGGCGGGAAGGAATATCCTCCTTTTGCGGCTTGGCGCTCATGAAACAGACGGGCCCGTTCTTTGCATGGTAACGGTAGATCTTCCAACCATGGACGTGCGCCGTCAGGGTTGGGCTGCCCGTGCTTGCAAAAGCGGGTGCGGCGGCCGTTGCGGCCAGAAAAACGCAGATGATCGGCAGAAAAATTTTTCTCAACATGGACCCCCAGAGAAAAAACGTCATATACCTGAATACCTTAGCCCTATTGCCCTGTAAAGCCAACAGCCTGTTTTTTGCTGTTTTCTCTTGACTTTACGGAACGATGGGCTATTTTCTCGGCTTCTGGCGGGTTTTTGGCCCTGCCGCGATAAAGTTTATTAAGGAAGAAGGTCATGGCTAAAAAAGGTCCCCGCGCGACGGTGAAGATGGAAAGCTCGGCAGGTACGGGCTACTGCTACTACACCACCAAAAATTCGCGCAACACGACGGAAAAGCTGAAACTGAAAAAATACGACCCCGTCAAGCGCGAGCACGTCGAATTCGTCGAAGGCAAAATGAAGTAAAAGGTTTTCGCGCCTTTATTTCACTGTCAGCTTCACTCGTTTTAAAATATGTTTTTTGCGCCGTCTTTGTTTAGGACTGGCGCTTTACATTGTTCCATCAGAAGAACGCACATGAAAAAAGAATTCAACAAATACGGACAACGCCTGACCGATGACGAATATCAGGCCAGGGTCGTCGACCTTGCCCAGGACAGCTACGGCAAACCCGGATACGAGCGCGCGGAAATCGGGCTGATGATCGACCACAGGCTCGGCAAGGATTTTCCCTCCCCGAAACGCGAAGCGCTGGTCGATGCCGTGCTGAGCGCGCGCCGTGCCATTCCGTTTCTGCTGGCCAAGGACAAGCTGACATCCGCCTTCGGCAAAGGGACTAAAAAGCCCGTGGGCGCGGCGCTGGAGCGTCATATGGAGAAGAAGTGCGGCAAGGTGCTCGACAAGACGGACCTCGCGCAGTTTCTCGGCCGCTGATCTTTTTTCGCAATTTTTTTTAAGGTGTTTTCGGCGCTGCCGGCGCGGACTTGTGCACGCTTTGGCGCGGGCTGTCCGGTTTCGGCGTTTCCAGCGACCGCTCCATAACCAGCACGGTGTTCTGTGGCACTTGCGCGCGGTCGCCGCCGTGCGCCGCGATGACATCCGCGCTTTTTTTGTCGAACGCGTAACCGGCCTTGGTGAAGGCATGGATGGAGGCGGTATTGCCCGCCAGAATATGCACCTGCGTGGTTGTCTGGCCCTGCGCGCGCAGAAACTCCTCGCGGGCCCTGATGAGATGTCCGGCGATGCCCTGACCCCTGAACTTCGGATCGACGATGATGCCGCCGCCGAAATTTTCCGTCGTGATGATGCCTGCGACTTCCCCGCCGGCGACGGCGAACCAGCCGCGGCCCTGTGACTGCGGATCGTGGCTTTCTTCTATGATGCGCGCGGCGGCGTTGTAGGGGTGGCGCGGATCGTTTTTGGACAGGGGGCAGCTGTCCGCGTTATTCAGGCGGCAAACGTCGTCGTAGTCTCCATCGCCTATTGTGCGGATAACAGGTTTTTGAACGCCGGACATATTTCCCCTAGCTCCCTGATTATAGCTTCAGGAAAGTATAACATATATTTCCATATGCCACAAATTTAGGGATTATTGGGTCGTTTCGCCTGATTTCGATGGAGGATTGCCTTGTATCGCGTTGTCCGTCGGTGCGGGCGCGGCTGGTGGCACCGGTGCGGGTGCTGCCGCGGGTGCGGCTGCTGGCGCAACGGGCGCCGGTGTGACCGGTGCCAGCGGTTGCGGCGTGCCGGCATCGGTGACGCGGCTCTGACTGTCCGCCGGTCTGGGATGCGGTACGTTCGCGGCGCCGGGCGTTGCGGCGGCCGCCGGCGCGGGCGCGGCAGCGGCTGCGGGCGGCGTATCACCGCCGATCTCTCCGAGGCCGACGAAGTACACGCGGTTGCGCCCGGCCTCCTTGGCTTTGTAGACCTCATCGTCGATGCGCTTGAGCATTTGTTCGATGGTGAGCTCGCCCTGGCTCAGGTCGATCAGCATGCCGCCGATGCTGATGGTGACCTTGATGTCGAGCGGCTCCGCCGGCGTGCCGACTTTGAAGGGCTCGCCCGCAACGCCCTTGCGCAGACGTTCGGCGACCTGCATCGCCATGTCGAGATTGATGTCCGGCAGGACGACGATGAATTCCTCTCCGCCGAAGCGCGCGACAAGGTCGAAGCCGCGCAGGCGCTGCTGCATGCGCTCGGCGAATATCTTCAGCGTTTCGTCGCCGGCGGCGTGGCCGTACGTGTCGTTGATGACCTTGAAGTGGTCGATGTCGACCATCAGCAGGCAAAAGGTTTTGCGCGCGTCAGTGGTTTTTTTGACCAGTTTTTCGAGGTGCGCCATCAGATAGCGGCGGTTGTAGAGCCCCGTCAGCGTGTCGGTGAGCGCCATGGAGAGGCTGGCCTCGTAGTTGGCCTTCATGCGGTCCTGATAGCGCTTGCGGCGCACCTGCGTGCGCACCCGCGCCAGCATTTCGTTGCGGTCGATGGGGCGCAGGATGTAGTCGTAGGCACCGATCTCGAGGCCGACGGCGACGCGTTTCATGTCGCTCTCCTCGCCGACGATGAGAATGGGAATGGCGCGTGTGCGTTCGTTGGAGCGCAGGTGGGAGCAAAGGCGCAGGCCGTCTTCCGTCGAGAGGCTGAGGCTGACGACGATGATGTCGAAGACGTTCTGCTGGGCGAGGGAGATGCCCTGTTCGCCCGAGCGCACCGGCGTGACGTCATCATCGTCCGTCTTGAGCGTCTCGACGAATTTTTCGCTTTCAAAGGCCTTATCCTCGATGACCAGAACCTTCGCACCTTCGTAGGACTCGTTGATGGCAGTGCTCTGCTGACCCACGAGGCCGAACTTGTTGGCGGTGTTTTCGCGCACGCGCCATTCGTCGACGGTCATCTTGAGGCGCACCAGCGAGCGCACCCGCGCCATCAGCGCGACGTCGTTGACCGGTTTGCTGAGAAAATCGTCCGCGCCGGACTCGAGGCCGCGCACGCGGTCGGTCGCGTCGGTCAAGGCCGTCACCATCACGACGGGAATATGCGCCGTCATGGGATCGTTCTTGAGATGGTGGCAGGTTTCAAAGCCGTCCATCCCCGGCATCATGACGTCGAGCAAAATAATATCCGGACTTTCCGTGGCCGCTTTCTCGAGCGCCTCCGCGCCGCTCGACGCGGTAATGACATCGAAGTACTCGCCCGAGAGTTTTGCTTCGAGCAGTTTGACGTTCGGCAGAATGTCATCGACGATGAGGACGCGGGCTGTCATAAATAAGGAAACTCCTTCAGTCTTACGATCTTATCCCGCAGCTTGCGGTCTATCCAGATACTTTTGAACAATTTTTATAAATTCTCCGATGGCGATGGGTTTGGAAATGTAATCCTCGCAGCCGCCCTTGCGGATTTTTTCCTCGTCCCCTTTCATGGCGAAGGCCGTCACCGCCACCACGGGAATATGTTTCAGGTCGTCTTCGGCTTTCAGCCATTTGGTGACTTCTAGGCCGGAGACTTCCGGCAATTGAATGTCCATAAGAATGAGATTGGGGTTATGTTCCCGCGCCAATTCCAGAACATGGCTGCCGTCGCGTGTCGAAAAAGTTTCGTAACCGTGGGCGCTCAGGAGGTCTTCAAACAGTTTCATATTCAGTTCGTTGTCCTCGACGATCAGAACCCTGTTTTTCATGACGCGCATCCTCTCGTACCCTTATAGCAAGCCCATCTTAATGAAGAATGAATGAAAAGTTAACCGTCTTTCATCATAATATAATAGCTTAGACTATGGACAGTGCGCTGCCGGCAGGGGCTGAAGCGCGGTCAGGCGCTGTTCGACGGCGAAGTTTTTATAATGCACGACCGCATGGCTGACGACGCCGTTGCTGGCGAGAATCATGTCCATCTCGTAAGCGGGCGTGCTTGCCCACTTGTCTTCGAGCGGAAAGACGGCGATGCGGACGTGCCATGCTTTTGGCGCCAGAAGTTTCGCGTCGATATATTTGTCCGCGCCTGCGATCTCTTTCCGTTCGGCCGCGGTTTCCTGCCTGCCGATGAAAACGCTCGTTTCCGCCGCGCCCGCGGCATCCGTGCCGTCGAACAGCACGGCGCTGAAAAAGTGTTCGCCCGCTTCGGCGCGGCGGATGATGGCGGCTGTGTGCGCCACCGGCAGAAAATATCCTTTGGGCAGGGCATATTGCGTGCCGTCCGGACGCGTATAGACGGCGTTGCCCGCGCCGTTCGCCGCCCGCGTGACGCTGCCGCTGATCTGCTGGTCTGTTTTGCCGTCCTCCTGATGCTCGGCGTTGAAGCTGAAGTGTTTGCCGTCTTTGCTCTCGAAGGCGGCGTAGCGCGCGGCGTCGTTCACGCTTGCGCCGGATCTGTAATCGTAACGGGTGGCGAGGCGCTGCTCGGTTGTCCAGGCATGGCAGGTATCATCCTGTTCGTAATACATCTCGCCGCCCACGCCGGTGACGATGCTGTTTGGCGCGGTGGAAACCAGATTCATGGCATAAATCGCCTTGTAAAACGCGATGTGCGGCATTTCCGGTTTCGCCGCCGCCTGCACCGGCAGCGTCACGGCGGCGAGGAGCGCGCCACTTAAAAAAAATATTCTTGTTTTACCTAACATGCTTATAACTCGCTGCTGCGGCTTTGAAAGCAGTGTAATCGATTTATGGGTTTAAAAACAACGGCGCATGCTTCTATTATGGGAGCGATAGAAAACCGGAGAGGAGATTTTTTTGACGGAGAAGACATCCACCGCGGCAGCGGAAGAGAGCGCAGCGGCGCTGAACGCACGGGCCGAGGAATGCCTGCAACGGCAGGACTATGCCGCCGCGCGGCAGTATCTGGACCAGTCGCTGGCGCGCGAAAAGACCAAGGAAGCCTGCCGCATGCGCGGCTTCGTCGCCGCGATGGAGCAAGAACCGGAAAAGGCGCTGGAATTTATCGACGCAGCGCTGGAGATCGACGAGGAGGATCCCGAGACCGTTTGCGCGCTGGGCGACGTCTATGCCGCCATGGACCAGCCGGTGCAGGCTCTCGGTTATTACATGCTGGCGATGCAGATGGCGCCGCAGGCGCCGAAGTACAAGGAGCGGTTTTTGCTGATCGCCCCCGCCGCCGCCGTCAGCGGATACAATGAGCCGCTGGCGAACGCCGTGGTGGCGTGCCTCGATACGCCCGGCCTGAACTGCGAGCCTCTCAACAATCCGTGGTATGCGCTGCTGGAGACGGATCCGCAGTTTCACGGCATCATGGCGGCGGGCGCCTTTCATCCGGACAGGTTCGCTGCGCTCAAGAATTTCGGCATATTTCTCTCGCCCTTTTTTCGCGCCGGACTGTGGGGAAAATTCACCGTGACCCGGCTGGCGTTCGAGCAGCTGCTGACGGCGCTGCGCGGGCGGCTGCTGGCGGCGCAGGACGTTTCAGGGACGCTGCCGGGACTGGACGGGGAGCAGAGCCTGTCTCTGACCGCAGATGTCGCGCTCTATTGCTTTTCCGTCGAATACATTATCGACATGCCGGACGCGGAGAAGGAAAAGGCCGCGGCGCTGCGCGCCCGCATCGAGGGAGCGGGCGATATCGCCGCGCTGAAGAACGAGATCGCCCTTTATGCCTGCTATGCGCCGCTTTATGCGCTGGCCAACGCCGCCGCCATCGAAAAAGCGCTCGGCGCCGACGCCGTTCTCAAAGACCTCATCGCGGAGCAGATCACCGGCTGGTGGCTGCTGCAGGAAAAGACGGCGACGATCGAGGCGCTTACGAAGATCGGGGACGGCGTGTCGGGCAAGGTGCGCGCGCAATATGAGGCGTTCCCTTATCCGGAGTGGGAAGAACTGTTCGCTGTGCCGTTTATCCGCGAACCTTGCGCGCAAGGTCTCCACAAAGAGGGCGCGCGCGTCCTCGTGGCGGGCTGCGGCACGGGGCACGAAGCGCTCTGGCTCGCCTATACGCTGCCGCAAGCGGAAGTGCTCGCCATTGACCTCTCCCGCACCAGTCTCGCCTACGCAGAGATGAAGCGCGAAAAATACGGCACGCCGAACATCACGTTCAAACAGGCGGATATCCTGCAACTCGGCGGCATCGGCCGGACTTTCGATTTGATTTCCTGCGGCGGCGTGCTGCATCACATGGCCGATCCGCTGGCGGGCTGGCGGGTGCTGACAGGCCTGCTCGCGCCCGGCGGACTGATGCGCATCGGCCTTTACAGCGAGCTGGCGCGTCGCCACATCGTGGCGGCCATCAAGGTTATCGCCGAAAAGGGGTATCCCTCCACGGCGGAGGGCATACGCGCTTTCCGCCGCGCCGCGCCGCAACTTCTGTCGCAGGAGGCGTACGCGGATATCATAAAGTCCAGCGATTACTACAGCATGTCGACGTGCCGCGATCTGCTGTTCCACGTGCAGGAACACCGCTTCGACATTCCGCAGATCAAAGCCGCGCTCGATGCGCTGGGGCTGGAATTTGTGCAGATGGCCGAAACCGGGGCTCTGGCGCGGTATCGCCCGTTTTACCCGGACGATCCCGACGGCGCGAACATCGACAACTGGGACGCGTTCGAAAAAGAATATCCGGATACGTTCGCCGGTCTCTACCAGTTCTGGTGCCGCAAGAAGGAAGCTTAAGCCGCCGCGGTTTCCGCCTGTTCGGCGAGAACGGCGAAACGCTCCAGCATCTGCTGTTTCGCCGCGTTCGGCGTCAGTTGCTCTAGCGCCCAGTCGCGGACCGGTAGCGGCGGCGGGCCGAAGAGCTTGGCGCTTTCGGCGTGCGTGAAGCCGGCGATCTGCGTCGCCTCGAGATAGGCGGAGATTTTGTCGGCGCGCTTGATGAATTTTTTGAGCTGCGGGGAGATCACCGCCGGCAGGCCGAAACGGATATGGATGGCCTGCATCAGCTTGTCCTCGAAGGCGCGGTAATCGAGACCGAGCGCGTTTTTGAAAGGCGAGATCATGTCGCCCGCCACGTATTCGGAGGCGTCGTGCAGCAGCGCCGCGAGCAGCCAGTTTTTGTCCGCTTCGGGCTCCAGCGTGCGGCAGATTTTCTCGACCAGAACGGAATGCTGCGCTACGGAAAAGGAATGTTCGCCGATCGTCTGTCCGTTCCAGCGCGCGACTCTGGAAAGACCGTGGGCAATGTCTTCAATTTCAATGTCAACGGCGGCGGGGTTGATCAGGTCGAGCCTGCGTCCGCTCAACATTCTTTGCCAGGCGCGCATGTCCGAGAATCTCCCTTTTTAGAATCGCAAAAGCATGTTAAACATAAGGCGTTTTCAAACGCATTCGATGAGGAAGGGAAAAAATTATCATGGCTGGCAGTGTAAATAAAGTGATTCTGGTAGGTAACCTCGGGCAGGATCCGGAGATCCGGTCGTTCCAGAACGGCGGCCGTGTCGCCAACCTCTCCGTCGCCACCTCCGAAAACTGGAAGGACAAGGCGACCGGCGAGCGCAAGGAAAAGACCCAGTGGCACAAGGTGGTCATCAAGAGCGAGCCGCTGATCGGCGTCGCCGAGCGCTACCTCAAGAAAGGCTCCAAGATTTACCTCGAAGGCCAGCTCGAGACCCGCAAGTACACCGACAAGGACGGCATCGACAAATACGTTACCGAAGTCGTTCTGGCTCCTTATCGCAGCGAACTGACGATGCTCGACGGCAAGGGCGGCGCGCCCGCCGCCAACGATTACGCAGAAGAGCCGCCGATGGCGGCCGCGGGCGGTTCCGCCTCCGCAGGGTCGTTCGGCGGCGGTCATAACGACATGGACGACGAGATCCCGTTCTGATTGAGGGGGTCGCGTGTCGTCCGGGAAAAACGTCCTCTCCAGGTTCTTTCTGTCGTTGTTTTATCTCAATATGGCGGCGATGGTCGCCGGCGCTGCATGGCTTGTGTCTTTGTCGCTGGTGGGCGTTTTGTCCATTCCTTTCATAGTGGCGATTCTGTCGCCGCTTTTTCTTCCGCTTCTCGCCGTTCCGGCGGGAATTTTTTCCCACTTTATGGTCGCTTACGCCTCCGCCGGACAACGGACGAAAGAAAGAGTGATGCTTTTTTGCACCTTCGGCTACCTTGTCGCTCTCATAGCTGCGTGGTGCGCGCTCCTGTTCAATTTCGTCGTGCAGAGGGTCCCCGTTGCCGCGGCGCAGCCCGGCCTGCTGTGGGCGGCGGCGGTGTCCATCTCCCCGCTTTTGTGGTGGGCCAATAACGACAGAAAGAACGTTCTGACCATGGTGATGGTGCTGGCGGCGCAGGCAGGCATCATTGCGCTGTGCGTTGCGCTGCTCGCCACGCCCTTCCTGGTGACGTTCTGGCGGGTGTTCTTCCTGATCGGCGGCACCGTGACCGCCGTGACGGCGGGGCGGATGTTTTACGAGGAAAAGTTCATGCGCAAGCCGGATAATGCGCACTCCTAGGGTTGGGCGTTAACCGGACATTAACCATTGGATGCTATCTTTAAATCAGGTTTCATCTGTGCCTCCTCGTGATAATCTTCCTTCATCGCCCCTTCGGGGGCGTTTTTTTTGTTCCGTCGCGCTTTTGCGTTTTTTTAGCGCCCAATGCGCGCTTTGGGGACGGCGCCTTTAGGTGTAGAGTCGCGCTATGTCCACTCGGGAATCAGCACAGAAAACGGTTATCGCCCTGCATGGCGCGGGAATGAACGCGAATGCGTGGAATATGCTGGCGAAAGAGATGCCTTGCACGGCTTTGTCCCTGCCGGGGCACGGCATGACCACGGGGCCGCTGCTGCCGTCGGTCAAGGGCATGTCGGACTGGGTGCGCGCGCAGCTTGAGGGCTACCCGCCGCAATCCGTCGTTCTGCTCGGTCATTCGATGGGGGCGCTGGTGGCGCTGGAGGCTGCGGGGGCTCCCGCCGTCTGCGCGCTGGTACTGATGGGCGCGGCGGCCGCCATGCCGGTCCATCCCGACCTTTTGAAGCAGGCCGTTGAGACGCCGCCCGCCGCCGCCGAGCTGATTCTCAAATGGGGCGTGTCGCGCAATAGCCCTGAAGCGGCTGAAATCCTCAAAAAACAGATGCAGCCGGAAACGCTGGCGAACGACCTTTCGGCCTGCAACGATTATGTTGCGGGAGAGGAGGCGTCGAAAGCTTGTTGTAAGCCGGCTCTGGTTATATCGGGATCGGACGACAAAATGGCGAAGGCTGCGGCGGCGCAAGCGCTGGCGGAGATGATGCCCAAAGGGCGTTTTTGCGCGCTCGACGGTCACGGGCATATGCTGATGGTCGAAGATCCCGTTAAAACGGCATGCGAAATCAAAGGCTTCGTCGCAGGGCTGGCAGACTAAAGTTTTACTAAATCTTTCTTTAACTTTGCGCTGGTAGAATGGTCAGAATGAGCAACACTGGAACATGGGAGACGAAAATATGCAGGCTTCTCATCTTAAATCCTTGAAAGACAAACACGATCAGCTGGAGCGTAAAATTCACGCCGAGCGGACGCGCCCGTCGCACAGCGACGTTACGATCGAACGTCTGAAAAAAGAGAAGCTCAAGGTCAAAGAACTGATTGCGCGCATGGAGAATGCGCCGCCCGATGAGGCGAGATCAGGCACCTAGATTTTGATTTGACCGCGCCTTCGGGGCGCGGGCAGTCGGATCGGTCAGGCGGCAATTCCGGTTGCCGCCTGACTTTTTTCTTCTCCCTTTGAACGTCAATCAGGCAAGATAGGACTGATGAAAACCGCCACGCTGAAAATCGCCACCTGGAACGTCAATTCGGTCAACGCGCGCTTGCCGAACGTGCTCGCGTGGCTGGGGTCGGCCGCGCCCGACGTTGTTTTACTGCAGGAGCTGAAGACGACGGAAGATAAATTCCCGCGCATGGAATTTTCCGCCGCCGGATACAACGCCGAAGTGTTCGGCCAGAAGGCGTGGAACGGCGTCGCCATCCTTGCCAAACACAAAATCACCGGCGTCCAAGCGGGCCTGCCGGGTGATAAGAGCGACGAACAGGCGCGCTATATCGAGGCGACGGTTGCGGGCGTGCGCGTCGCGTCGATTTACCTGCCGAACGGCAATCCCGTGGAGAGCGAAAAATATCCCTATAAACTCGCGTGGATGGAGCGTCTGCGCGCCCATGCCGCCACGCTGCTCGGTGCAGAAACCCCCTTCGTCCTCGGCGGCGATTACAACATCATCCCCGAGGCGCGCGACTGTTACGATGCGAAAGGCTGGGCGGACGACGCGCTGTTCCGTCTCGAAAGCCGCCGCAAGTTCCGCGCCCTTTTGAACCTCGGCCTCACCGACGCCTTGCGCGTTTGCAACGACAAGGCGGCGCAATATACCTTCTGGGATTATCAGGCGGGCGCCTGGCCGCAGAACCACGGGTTGCGCATCGACCATTTCCTGCTTTCGCCGCAGGCGGCGGATTTGCTGGAGGATTGCGCGATAGATTCGGCGCCGCGGGCCGAGGACAAGGCCTCTGATCACACGCCCGTCGTCCTGACGCTGCGTCAGCCGACAGTGCTGCATAACACTTAATTTATTGATTTCACTATATTTTTATAGAAAGAACGGCGGTTTGCGGTGATCTTTGCCGCAATATTGACATATATTTCTCAGGCTGTAACATATTGACTTCTCTTTTTGACAACGGCTGTGGATAACAACGGAGCTTCTTGATGCAAGGCAACCCTGCGCAAGCCAAAAGCAATACGCCGTCCGACACCCTGAACGCCGCGCTCTGGGATGAAGATATCGACACGGCCCGCCGCCTTGCGCGCAGCCTGCCCGCGGAAGCTCTCGACAAACCCGACAATTTCGACTGCCTGCCGATGACGTTGGCGGTTCTGCGCGGTCATCTCGACATTGTGGGCATTCTTCTGGATCGGGGCGTCAGTCCGGAAACGCGCGAGGCCAGCGGCAAAACGCCGATGGACTGGGCGGTGACGCAGCAGAACGAATATGCGCTGGAGATGATGAAAACCTCCGTCGAAGACCGCCGCCGCCGCGCCGCGGAGGCGTTCCGCGCCGCCGCCGAAGCCAAAAAGGAAGACGTGCTCTATTCCGCCGCCGAAAACGTGCAGGACAACTTGCGCGGCAAGGCTGGAAAACGCCCGAAGGTCAGGTTCAAGCCGTGAGGGAAAGCCAGAAGACATTGTCGGAAAAACTCACCGCGGCGGTGGCCAGCGGTGACGTCGCGGCCATGTGCGACCTGATCGCCGCGGGCGCGGACGTCAACTGCCGCGACGCGCAAGGCTTTACGCCGCTGATGCTCGCGGCCTACAGCTGGGAAATCAGGGGTGACTTCAGGGAGGGCGTGCGCCTGCTGCTCGATGCCGGGGCCGACGTCGATGCCGCCAACATCAGCGGCCATACGGCGCTGATGCTCGCCTCCATCTACGGCCTGAAGGATATGGCGAAAATGTTGGTCGATAACCGCGCCGACATCGACAAGAGGTCGTGTTCCGGACTGTCCGCGGAAGACATGGCGCGGCAAAACGGGCATGCCGATATCGTGGCCCTGCTGCAAAAGACGCGCGCCGAGCGCAGGTCCGCTTCGGCCGAACGCGTCGCGGAATATCTCAAGGAACGCGCGCGGCATTACAAACGGCCCGACTTCAAACCCTGAGCCTGTTCAATCTTCGTCGAAAACGATGTCTTCCGCCGCCTGCGCGGCGTTCTCCCTGCGCGTCTTGTCGATATGCTGCCAGAGTTCGTTTAATACGGTTTCGACGCCGTCGCCGCTGACGCTCGACATCACGTAAACTTTTTTGCGGATTTTCTTGGCGAGGGTTTTGCGCTGGTCTTCGGCGAGTTCCGGCCCGAGGGCGTCGGTTTTGGTGAGCGCGATCACCTCCGGCTTTTTGGCGAGGCCGCCGCCGTATTTTTTCAATTCGCTGCGGATGGTTTTGTAGGCGCCGCAGATGTCGTCCTGCGTCGCGTCGACCAGATGCAGCAGGACGGACGTGCGCTCGACGTGGCCGAGAAAGCGCGTGCCGAGGCCGTGTCCCGCGTGCGCGCCTTCGATGAGGCCCGGAATGTCTGCCATGACGAATTCATGGTCATGGACGCGGAGCACGCCGAGGTTGGGCGCGAGCGTGGTAAAGGGATAATCCGCGATTTTCGGTTTCGCGCGGGAAACCACGGAGAGAAAGGTCGATTTGCCTGCGTTAGGCAGTCCGACGATGCCGGCGTCGGCGATGAGCTTGAGACGCAGCCACACGGCGCGCTCTTCTCCCGGCCAGCCGGGCAGGGACTTGCGCGGCGCGCGGTTGGTGGAGGATTTGTAATGCGCGTTGCCGAAGCCGCCGTCGCCGCCTTTCAAAAAGACGATGCGCTGGCCGGGGCTGGTCATGTCGGCGAGCACGGTTTCCTTGTCCTCGTCGAGGATGACTGTGCCGCACGGCACTTTGACGACGAGATCTTTGCCGTCGCGGCCCGTGCGGTTGCTGCCTTCGCCGTGATGCCCCGTTTCGGCGCGGAAGTGCTGCGTGTAGCGGAAATCGATCAGAGTATTGAGATTCGGCACGCATTCGATGATGATATGCCCGCCGCGCCCGCCGTTGCCACCGTCGGGCCCGCCCATGTCGATATATTTCTCGCGCCGGAACGCGACGCAGCCCGCGCCGCCTTTGCCGCTTTCGAGATAGATTTTCGCTTCGTCGAGGAATTTCATGGGTCTTTGCTCAAAAAAAAACCGGGGAGATCTGTCCCCGGCCTTTTAAAAAATTTACAGGGCCGTTCAAGCCGCCGTATCGGCGGGGATGATCGACACGTACTGGCGGTCTTTCAAGCCGCCGTGGAACTTCACCGTGCCCGCGACCCTGGCGAACAGCGTGTGGTCCTTGCCGATGCCGACGAACTTGCCGGGATGGTATTGCGTGCCGCGCTGGCGCACGATGATGCCGCCCGCGTCGATTTCCTGACTGCCGTAGACCTTCACGCCGAGGCGCTGGCCTTTTGAATCGCGTCCGTTTCTGGATGAACCGCCGGTTTTATGGTGGGCCATTGTTCTTTTCTCCTATTAACCTTTGATGTCTGTAATCTTGAGCACCGTCAGGTTCTGGCGGTGGCCGTTCTTGCGGCGGTAGTTCTGGCGGCGCTTCTTTTTGAAGACGATGATCTTCTCGCCCTTCTTCTGGTCGAGAACCTTGGCCGAGACCTTCGCGCCGGAAACCGTCGGGGCGCCGATCTTGACCGTCGCGCCGTCGCAGACCATCAGCACATGGTCGAGCGTGACCGAGCCGTCTTTGGGCTCGTCGAGCATTTCGACTTCA
The DNA here is from genome assembly GCA_021849295.1 of Pseudomonadota bacterium. GTDB lineage: Bacteria > Pseudomonadota > Alphaproteobacteria > Micavibrionales > UBA2020 > PALSA-926. The sequence goes on from JAJZTA010000020.1 coordinate 26,541, forward strand.
ATGATGTCGTCTTTTGCGACGCGGTATTGCTTACCGCCGGTTTTGATAACTGCGTACATTTCATTCACTTTCTAATAGGCCCGCGGGGAGAGCCCCGGTGAGGCGGAATTTTATTGTCAGACCGATTCACGCTTAAGGTGATTCCGTCCGAGCGTCGAAATATACCCGTAAAACCTACTATGTCAAGAATTTCGTCAATATAAGGGGGCCATGACCTTTGCCGGAGGTGCGGAGAACTAGGGAGAGTGCCTATTTTACCTAATTAAGGTGCGGCTATTGACGATCTATTTAACTTAATGTATAAGGATTAGACAACGGATATAAGATTATGAAAAATATATGAATAATCATAAAATTAGCAATAAATATCAAAAAAGAAGCGACGAATCGTTGACGGAGGCGTTTTCCGTGTTATATTGCCCACGCTCGTAAGGATGGACTGGTAGTAGGCTTTTGGCCTAAACGCAGTCCGGTTTTTAACCGATGCTTCCGCGGGAAAAGTGGAAGCGGGCTGATTTTAAATCAGGAGCCTGTCGTGCATCGTTGCATGGACGGGTTTTGTTTTCTCTAGATCCATCCGGACAGACAAGTAGATTTTTTATTTGCATGAATGACATGCGGATATGTGTTGAACGATATGCGAAGTTTCTTCGCGCAACAAAAGAGAAGGTATAGATAAATGCCAACTTATAACCAGCTCGTACGCAAAGGCCGTACACCGCAGGTGAAGAAAAAGAAAAACGCCGATCTGCAGCAAAATCCGCAGAAGCGCGCAGTTTGCACGCGCGTCTATACCACGACGCCGAAGAAACCGAACTCCGCGCTCCGCAAAGTCGCCCGTGTGCGCATGACTAACGGCCGCGAAGCCACGTGCTACATTCCCGGCGTCGGCCATAACCTGCAGGAACACTCTGTCGTGCTGGTGCGCGGCGGTCGTGTGAAAGACTTGCCGGGTGTCCGTTACAAAATCATCCGCGGCGCGCTCGATACGCAGGGCGTCGACAAACGCCGCAAAGCGCGCTCCCGTTATGGCGCGAAACGTCCGAAGTAAGGGGGATATATAATGTCACGTCGTCACTCTGCCAAAAAACGCGAAATTCTGCCGGATCCGAAGTTCAACAACCTCGTTCTGGCGAAATTCATGAACTGCATCATGGAATCGGGCAAGAAATCGGTCGCCGAGCGCATCGTTTACGGTTCGCTCGAGATCGTCGCGTCCAAAACCAAGATGGATCCGATCGTGTTCTTCCAGGAAGCGCTCGACAAGATCAAGCCGGCGGTTGAAGTGAAATCCCGCCGCGTCGGCGGCGCCACCTATCAGGTGCCGGTCGAAGTCCGTCCCGCGCGCGCGCAGGCCGTCGCCATGCGCTGGCTGAAGGCCGCGGCCGAAAAGCGCGGCGAGAAGACCATGGAACAGAAACTCGCTGGCGAACTGATGGACGCGCACAACGAGCGCGGCACCGCGATCAAGAAGCGCGAAGAAACGCACAAGATGGCCGAAGCCAACAAGGCTTTCGCGCACTTCCGCTGGTAACGACAAAGGATATAGGAAACAAAAATGACTGAAGCGAAGAAATATCCGCTCGACAAGTACCGCAACATCGGCATCATGGCGCACATCGATGCCGGCAAGACCACCACGACCGAGCGCGTCCTTTATTACACCGGCAAGTCGCACAAGATCGGCGAAGTCCACGACGGCACCGCGACGATGGACTGGATGGAGCAGGAACAGGAACGCGGCATCACCATCACCTCCGCCGCCACGACCTGCTTCTGGAAGGACCACCGCATCAACATCATCGACACACCCGGCCACGTCGACTTCACCATCGAAGTCGAGCGCTCCTTGCGCGTTCTGGACGGCGCTGTCACCGTGTTCGACTCGGTCGCCGGCGTCGAGCCGCAGTCCGAAACCGTGTGGCGCCAGGCCGACAAATACCACGTGCCGCGCATCTGCTTCGTCAACAAGATGGACCGCATCGGCGCGAACTTCTACCGCACCGTCGACATGATCATCGACCGTCTCGGCGCCGTGCCGCTGGTGATCCAGCTGCCGATCGGCACCGAAGCCGAGCACGTCGGCCTCGTCGACCTTCTGAAGATGAAAGCCATCGTCTGGAAAGACGAATCGCTCGGCGCCGAATTCACCGAAATGGAGATTCCGGCGGATCTGGTCGAGAAAGCCAAAGAATATCGCACCAAGATGATCGAGACCGCGGTCGAAATGGACGACGACGCCATGGCCGCCTACCTCGACGGCAAGGAGCCGTCAATCGAAACGCTGAAGAAGTGCATCCGCAAGGGCACCATCGGCTACAAGTTCGTGCCGATCCTCTGCGGCGCGGCCTTCAAGAACAAGGGCGTGCAAACGCTGCTCGACGCCGTCATCGACTTCCTGCCGTCGCCGCTCGATATCGGCGCGGTCAAGGGCGTCAAGCCGGATTCGGACGAAGAAGTCCTGCGCAAGCCGGATGATGCCGAGCCGTTCGCCGGCCTCGGATTCAAGATCATGAACGACCCGTTCGTCGGCTCGCTCACCTTCGTGCGCATCTATTCCGGCACGCTGGAATCGGGTTCCTACGTCCTCAACTCCACCAAGGACAAAAAAGAGCGCGTCGGCCGCATGTTGCTGATGCATGCCAACAACCGCGAGGAAATCAAGGCCGCGACCGCGGGCGACATCGTCGCGCTGGTCGGCATGAAGGAAACCACCACCGGCGACACGCTGTGCGATCCCGCCAAGCCTGTCGTTCTCGAGCGCATGACGTTCCCCGAGCCGGTCATCTCCATCGCCGTCGAGCCGAAATCCAAGGCCGACCAGGAAAAGATGGGCATCGCGCTCAGCCGCCTCGCGGCGGAAGATCCGTCCTTGCGCGTCTCCTCGGACTTTGAAAGCGGCCAGACCATCCTCAAGGGCATGGGCGAGCTGCACCTCGACATCATCATCGACCGCATGAAGCGCGAGTTTAAGGTCGAAGCCAACATCGGCGCGCCGCAGGTTGCCTACCGCGAAACCATCACCAAGACAGGCGAGATCGACTACACCCACAAGAAGCAGTCCGGCGGTTCGGGCCAGTATGCCCGCGTCATCATCCGCTTCGAGCCGGGCGAAGTCGGTTCCGGTTTTGTTTTCGAGAACGAGGTCGTCGGCGGCTCCGTGCCGAAGGAATTCATCCCGGGCGTCGAAAAGGGCCTCGAGGGGCAGAAGGAGACGGGCGTCATCGCCGGCTTCCCCTGCATCGACTTCAAGGCGACCCTCTACGATGGCGCCTACCACGATGTCGACTCGTCGGCGCTGGCGTTCGAAATCGCCGCCCGCGCGGCGTTTCGCGAAGGGATTGCCAAGTGCAAGCCCGTGCTGCTCGAGCCGGTGATGAAGGTCGAGGTCGTCACGCCGGAAGACTACATGGGCGACGTAATTGGCGATCTCAACAGCCGCCGCGGACAGGTGGACGGCATGGACAGCCGCGGCAACGCGCGCGTCATCACCGCGATGGTGCCGCTCGCCAACATGTTCGGCTACATCAACACGTTGCGTTCCATGAGCCAGGGCCGCGCGCAGTACTCGATGGAATTCCATCATTACGCGCAGGTGCCGCAGGCCGTGGCCGACGAAGTGAAGGCGAAACTGGCTTAAACTTTAAACGGGGAACTACTTAATTCAACTTGAAAGGAAGGGAACTACAAAAATGGCTAAAGGGAAATTTGAAAGAAACAAACCGCACGTCAACATCGGCACCATCGGTCACGTCGACCATGGCAAGACCTCGCTGACGGCTGCGATCACCAAGGTTCTGGCCGAAACGGGTGGCGCGCAATATACCGCCTACGACCAGATCGACAAGACTCCGGAAGAACGCGCCCGCGGCATCACCATCTCGACCGCGCACGTCGAATACGAAACGGCGAACCGCCACTACGCGCACGTCGACTGCCCTGGCCACGCCGACTATGTGAAGAACATGATCACCGGCGCCGCGCAGATGGATGGTGCGATCCTCGTGGTTTCCGCCGCCGACGGTCCGATGCCGCAAACGCGCGAGCACATCCTGCTCGCCCGTCAGGTCGGCGTTCCCGCCATCGTCGTGTTCCTGAACAAGTGCGACATGGTTGACGATGCCGAACTGCTCGAACTCGTCGAAGTGGAAGTCCGTGACCTGCTCACGAAATACCAGTTCCCCGGAGACAAGATTCCGGTCATCAAGGGCTCCGCTCTCGCGGCTATCGAAGGCACGGACGACAAGCTCGGCAAGCAAGCGATTCTCGAACTGATGAAAGCAGTCGACGAATACATCCCGACCCCGGCGCGTCCGGTAGACAAGCCGTTCCTGATGCCGGTGGAAGACGTGTTCTCCATCTCCGGCCGTGGCACCGTCGTGACGGGCCGTGTCGAACAGGGCGTCATCAAGATCAACGAAGAAGTCGAAATCGTCGGTCTGCGCCCGACGGTGAAAACGGTCGTGACCGGCGTTGAAATGTTCCGCAAGCTGCTCGACCAAGGTCAAGCTGGCGACAACATCGGCGCTCTGCTGCGTGGCACGAAGCGTGACGAAGTCGAGCGTGGTCAGGTTCTGGCCGCTCCGGGTTCGATCAAGCCGCACACGAAGTTCAAGGCTGAAGCCTACGTCCTCACGAAGGACGAAGGCGGCCGCCACACGCCGTTCTTCACCAACTACCGTCCGCAGTTCTACTTCCGCACGACCGACGTGACGGGCGTGGTCAAGCTGCCCGACGGCGTCGAGATGGTGATGCCCGGTGACAACATTACGATGGACGTCGAACTGATCGCTCCGATCGCTATGGACCAGGGTCTGCGCTTCGCTATCCGCGAAGGCGGCCGTACGGTCGGCGCGGGCGTCGTGGCGCAAGTCGTCGAATAACAGATCTCTTCTCTCCCGCCCGTCCCAATTTTAAAATGGCGACGGGCGGGGATGAGGGAAAAAAGAAGGTAAGGGACTAAAAAATGGACTCTCAGAATATCCGCGTCAGGCTCCGGGCTTACGATCATCGTATCCTCGACCAATCGACGAAAGAGATCGTGAACACGGCCAAGAGGACCGGCGCGCAGGTGCGCGGCCCGATTCCGCTGCCGACACGGATTGAGAAATTCACCGTTTTGCGTTCGCCGCACGTCGACAAGAAGTCGCGCGAGCAGTTTGAAATGCGCACGCACAAACGTTTGCTGGACATCGTCGATCCGACCCCGCAGACCATCGATGCGCTGATGAAGCTCGATCTGGCCGCCGGCGTCGACGTCGAGATCAAGCTCTAGGGAGAACGGTGATGTACTTGTCGGCTGATCTCATTCGCGAAACGAAGGCTTTGAACGCAAAGCACGATGCCGCGAGCGATATGGCCGGTTTGTTTAACGAGATATCAAGGGTCGCTGACAAGGTCTCCGACCCTGCCCTGAAAGCGCAGCTCAAGGAGATTGCTGCGACCGGACGGAAAAAACTGGAATTGATGAAGTAACTGAAGCAAGGACAAAAACAATGCGTACCGGATTGATTGCACAGAAGCTTGGCATGTCCCGCGTTTTCGACGTGGACGGGAAGCACGTTCCCGTGACCGTCCTTAAGGTGGACAACTGCCAGGTCGTCGCCGTGCAGACGAAAGAAAAGAACGGCTACACCGCGCTGCAACTCGGCGCCGGAGAAAAGAAAGCCACGCGCCTGACCAAAGCCGAGCGCGGCCACTTTGCAAAAGCCAAGGTGGAGCCGAAGCGGAAAGTCGTCGAATTCCGCGTGGACGACGACAAGATTCTCGAAGTCGGTGCCGAACTGTGCGTCTCGCACTTCGTCGCCGGCCAGTATGTGGACGTCACCGGCGTGACGATCGGTCATGGCTACCAGGGCGTCATGAAGCGCTGGAACTTCGGTGGCCTGCGTGCCACGCACGGCGTGTCCGTCTCGCACCGCTCGCTCGGCTCGACAGGTATGCGTCAGGATCCGGGTCGTGTGTTCAAGAACAAGAAGATGCCTGGCCATATGGGCGACAAATCCCGCACGGTCATCAATCTGCGTGTTGTTTCGGTCGAGCCGGAACACGGGCTTGTGATGGTCGAGGGGCTCGTTCCCGGCCATAAAGGCGCGTGGGTGACTGTCCGCGACGCCGTCAAGAAAAAACTCCCGAAAGACGCGCCGGTTCCGGCCGGCCTGAAGGGCAAAAAAGAAGCGGCTGCTCCGGCAGCGGCTGAAGCTTCGGCGGAAGCGCCTGCAGCGGACCAGAAGGAAGGTTAATCATGAAAGTTGCCGTAAAAAGCCTCGATAACAAGAAAGTGGGCGATCTTGATCTGAGCGACGCCGTGTTCGGCCTCAAGCCGCGCGCCGACGTCCTGCATCGCATGGTCAACTGGCAGCTGGCGAAGCGCCGCTCCGGCAACCACAAGACGAAAGACATCTCCGAAGTCTCCGGCACGGGCAAGAAAGCCCACAGCCAGAAGGGCACGGGTCAGGCCCGCACGGCCACCCGCCGCTCCACGCGGCACGTCGGCGGCGCGGTCATGTTCGGCCCCGTCGTTCGCAGCCATGCGATCGACATGCCCAAGAACTTCCGCAAGCTGGCGCTGCGCGTAGCGCTCTCCGCCAAGCAGGCCGAAGGCAAGCTGATCGTCCTCGATGCGGCGAAAGCCGGGTCGCACAAGACCAGGGACATGGTTAAGGCGCTTGGCGCGCTCGGTCTGACCTCGGCGCTGATCGTCGACGAGACGCTCGATCAGAACTTCACTCGCGCCGTCGGCAACATTCCGCTGATGGACGTCCTGCCGCAAAAAGGCATCAACGTATACGACATTCTGCGCCGCGACACGCTGGTGCTGACCAAGGATGCCGTCGCCCAACTGGAGGCCAGACTGAAATGACCAAAGCAGCCGTAAAGAAAAAGACAGACCCGAAGCTGACGGAAACGCTCTATCAGATGATCAAATATCCGGTCATCACCGAAAAGGCGACCATGGGCTCGCAGTACAATCAGGTGACCTTCCGCGTGCCGCTGGAAGCCGACAAGTCCATCATCAAGGACGCCGTGCAGGCGCTGTTCAAGGTGAAGGTCGTGAAGGTGAACACGTCCGTGCAGAAGGGCAAGCTCAAAGTATTCAAGGGTCGCGCGGCGCTTCGCAGCGACACCAAAAAAGCCATCGTGACCCTGGCCGAAGGCCAGTCGATCGATGTGACAACAGGCGTTTAAGGAGAAGACAATGGCACTCAAATCATACCGTCCGACATCTCCCGGCATCCGTCAGATGGTGCGTGTCGACCGCAGCGAGCTGTGGAAAGGTAAGCCCGAGAAGACCCTGATCGACGGCAAGCACACCTACGCCACCGGACGCAACAACCACGGCCACATCACCGCGTGGCACCGTGGCGGCGGGCATAAGCAGCGTTACCGCGTCATCGACTTCAAGCGCAACAAATTTGACGTCGAAGCCGTGGTCGAGCGCCTCGAATACGACCCGAACCGCACGGCGTGGATCGCGCTGGTCAAGTACAATGATGGAGAGCTGGCCTACATCCTCGCGCCGGCGCGTCTGGCCAAGGGCGACAAGGTTGTTTCCGGCGAACGCGCGGACATTCTTCCCGGTAACGCCCTGCCGATCAAGAACATCCCCGTCGGCACGCTGGTGCACAACGTCGAGCTGACGCCCGGCAAGGGCGGCCAGATGGCGCGTTCCGCCGGCACGTCGGTGCAGATTGTCGGTCGGGACGGCGGCTACACCCAAATCAAGATGGGTTCCGGCGAGCTTCGTCTGGTGCGCGGCGAGTGCATCGCCACGGTCGGTACGGTTTCGAACGCCGACCACTCCAACGTGCAGATCGGCAAAGCCGGTCGCAAACGCTGGATGGGCTGGCGTCCGCACAATCGCGGCGTCGTCATGAACCCGATCGACCACCCGCATGGCGGCGGCGAGGGCAAATCTTCCGGCGGCCGTCATCCGGTCACGCCGTGGGGCAAGCCCACCAAGGGCGCGAAGACGCGC
>JAJZTA010000021.1 GCA_021849295.1 Pseudomonadota bacterium
AACAACGGAAACCCCGTTCCCGCCGGCACCTACACGGTGCAGGTCAACGCGATGGACGCGCAGAACGCGCCCGTCGACGCGACGACCAGCGTGCCGGGCACAGTCAGCGGCATGCAAACGGCGAGCGACGGTTCGGTGCAACTGATGGTCGGATCGCAACTCGTTCCGCTCACCAGCGTCTCCGCCGTCTACTAAAACTGGCATAAGGATTGCAGGTAACTTTTCAGGATTGAACAAGCTCTAAAAAAAGAACACAAGAAGGAGACTAGCAAATGAGTATTTTCGGTTCACTCTATACCGCCGTGTCGGGCCTGAACGCGCAAAGCAACGCGATCGGCATGATCTCGAACAACATCGCCAACGTCAGCACGGTCGGCTACAAGCGCATCGACGCCTCCTTCAGCAGCCTTGTCACCACGGACACCAACACCGGCACCTACAGCCCCGGCTCCGTTCTCGCAAACCCGACGCCGACGATCAGCCAGCAGGGCATCCTGCAGCAAAGCTCCTCGCCGACCGACGTCGCCATCTCCGGCAACGGCTTCTTCGTGGTGAAATCCTCGACGACCGACCCGCTGGCGGCGCCCTACTACACCCGCGCCGGCTCCTTCTCGACGGACTCCAACGGCAACCTCGTCAACACCGGCGGCTTTTATCTCTACGGCTGGCCGCTCGACCAGAACGGCAACATTCCCGCCAACGCGTCGAACATTTCCTCGCTCGTTCCGGTCAACACGGCGTTCCTCGGCGGCCTGACGCAGCCGACCTCGACCGCCACGATCGACATGAACCTGAACTCCGCCGCGACAAGCGCACAATACCCGATCTCGACCACCACGCCTGCCAGCTACAGCACGGCGGTGGAAGTCTACGACTCCCTCGGCACCGGTCACAACGTGACGCTCAACTTCACCAAGACGACGACGCCGACTGCCTCCGTCACCGGCACGGTCGATATTTCCAAGGTGAACGGCAACATGGCGGGGCAAGTGGTCGGCATGACCTCGACGGACAGCTTCACCATCTCCACCACCGGCACGGCCGTGACCAATACGACGATCAACACCGGCGGCACCGTCGCCAGCATGCTCGCGCAGATCAACGCCATCCAGGACCCGACGACCGGCAAGCCGCTGCTCTACGCGCAGCTCAACCCCGTGACGGGCGCGCTGAACATCGCCTCGCGCAACATAGGCGACACTTTCTCTCTTGCCAACGTCAACGGCACGCCGCTCACGGCGCTCGGCATCAACACGCAGCTGCAGTCGCAGGCGGTCGGCAACATCGACACCACGACCTACAGCCAGACCGACATGGTGACCGGAACGCCCAACATGCCCGCGGGCAGCAACTTCACGCTCAAAAACAGCGTCACCGGCGTGACCACCACGGTCAACATCAACGCCGGCATGACCGACCTGCTCGCCCAGCTCAACGCCATCACCGGCGTCTCGGCCAGCATCGACAGCGCGACGGGCTTCCTCGACATCCGCTCGACGAACAACGCCGCCCTGACGCTCACCGACGGCGCCAATGCGCCGCTCGCGACCTACTTCGGCATCGCCGCCGCGCCGACGACCTACAACGTCACCGGTCTCGTGCCGCCGCCCTCGCAGTCGCCGAACCTGCTGACGGCGCTCAATCCCGCCAACAACGTCAACACCAACGGCTGGTGGAACGTGAGCTTCACCACGCCCAGCGGCGCGGTGGTCGGCGACGGCGCGATCAACTTCACCGGCGGCGGTCTGCTGAACGCGGTTCCGGACACGAACCAGCAGGTCCTGACGGCGCTCAACAACATCAACTGGGGCAACGGCTCGAACCCGCAGAACATCAACTTCAACATGGCCGGCTTCACGCAGTTCGCCAGCGGCTACGACATCGTCGCCTCGAACCAGAACGGCGCGGCCCTCGGCCTGCAAACCGGCGTCTCGATCGACAAGGACGGCTACGTCGTCGCGCAGTTCTCGAACGGCCAGAGCCAGAAGATCTACCAGCTGCCGATCGCCACCTTCTCCAACCCGAACGGCCTGAACTCGGAAAGCGGCAACGCCTTCAGCCAGACGGACAAATCGGGCACCTACAACCTCCGCCTGTCGAACACCGGCGGCGCGGGGACGGTCTCCAGCGGCACGCTCGAAGCTTCGAACGTCGACCTCGCCAAGGAGTTCTCCTCGATGATCGTCACGCAACAGGCCTACGCGGCGAACTCCAAAGTCATCACCACCGCCAACCAGATGACGCAGGCACTGCTGCAAATCCAGCCGTAAGGTAAAAGAGACCCACCCATCCTATATAGAACCATATAGGATCCCTCGAACAGGCGCCGCCGGGACAGAAAGCCCCAGAGCGGCGCCTCCCTTTTCAGCCATGCAGCGTAAGATAGAAAACCGCCGGCCAGATGCCGTTCACGCTCACCTGCACGTCGTAGTGGCCGGACGGCAGGCGCACGTTGTTGCCGAAGCGCGTGGACTTCGGCCCCTTGCGCGCGGCGTATATGCGCGCGATGGGCAGAGTTTGCCAGGCCCGCTGCGCGCGCGGCCAGAGCCTGCGGTAAAGAATGCCGACGTCCGCATGTTCGACCGGACGCCCGTCCTTTTTGATGAAGGCGACCAGATCATGGTTGGGATGCGCGCGGCTGTGCAGAGGAACGGGCCTTGCGCCGCCTTCCCAGACAATCTTGCTCTTGCCCTTTTTAAAAGATTTTGCGGGCATGAGTTTGAGCTTCACCGCATAGCTGCCCGCGCCGCTGGTCCTCTCGCTCATGACGCGCGTATGCGCGGCGGCCTGCGGCGCGAAAAACACGCCGAAAGCGAAGCATAACGCGGCAACGAAAGAAAAATAACGCTCGTATGGTTTACGGAAAACTGACATGCGGGTAACCGGAATAGTTGTGGAAAAGGGATAGCGGAGATATTAGGAGCATCGACTTACTCTGTCAACCTGATGTAGCATAAAAAAAATGCAGCATAACAAGAGAGTACAATGACCGACCAGCCCGCCCCCTTACTCGATACCGTGCATCCGGACCGCGTCTACGACATTCCGCAGACGATCAGGGCGATGAAGGCCGCGGGCGTCAGCCCCGCGGGGGCTTTTTTCCAGTGGCTGAAGCTGCGCTGCAAACGCAACAGGCTGCAGCCCGGCGAGTATCTCGGGATGCAGCTCTGGGACCCGGCGCTCTATCCGCAGGCGCGGCTGGAAGACTTCACCGACACGCTCAACGCCATAAAAAGATTGTATCCCGTGGTCAACTTCAGGAAGGACATGAACGCGCTGGCCTTCAGCAAGATCGCGTCGGACGCGATCCTCGCCGCCCACGGGCTGCCCGTCGTGCCGCTGCTGAACCTGCACACGGCGCGCGCCTTCCCTTCCGCGGGACGGACGGCGACGGCGCAGGCGCTGGAAGCCTTTTTGCTGAACGATCTTTCCTGCCCCGCCTTCGGCAAGCCGCTGTGGGGTTCGCAGAGCCTCGGGACGACCAGCATCGCCTCACGCGACGCGGCGGCGGGAACGCTCGCCCTGCAGGACGGCCGCACCGTCAAAGCCGCCGATCTGGCGCGGGAGATCCACGCCCGCTACGGCTTCGACGGCTATATTTTCCAGCCGAAGCTCGCGCCGCACGCGGCGGTGCGCGCGCTGTGCGGCGACAAGCTCGCCACGGTGCGCGTCATGACGGTCATGAAGGAAAACGTGCCTTACGTGTTCAAGGTCTGCTGGAAGATTCCCGCCGGCGCCAACATGGCCGACAACTTCTGGCGGCGGGGCAACATTCTCGCGGGCGTCGACATGGCGACCGGCACGGTCACGCGCGCGCTGGCGCGGACGGACGCCGGCCTGCGCCTCATCGAAACCCATCCCGAAACGGGGGCGCGCCTCGCCGGCCTGAAACTGCCGCTGTGGGAGGAGATTTGCACGACGGCGCTCTACGGCATGGCGGCCATGGGCGCCTTCGGGATCATCGGCTGGGACATCGCGGCGACCGCGGACGGCCCCGTGATCATCGACGTCAACGAAACGCCGGACCCGGGCCTGCCGCAAATGGCCAACGGCACGGGCATGGCGGACGCGACCTTCATGGAAGTTTTCGAAGCGCGGCGCAAGGAACGCGACCGCTGGCAGGAGGACGTCCGCAAGTTCATGAAAAAAGAGCATGGCGCGGTTTTCAACTTCTCGTCGCCGCCAGACGCGCCATCAAACAACGCGCAATAACTCAGACGTCGAGCAGATCCCGCGCCTTCCACCACCAGTAGACCATCTGCGCGGCGTAGCGGCCGAGCTTGCCGCCCGCGTAGGAAATGCCGAACGGCGCGAACTGCTCGTAGGTCCTGTCGCCTTCCGCGATCGCCGCGGCGACGACTTCGCTGCCCGCCGTCGTCGGGCAGAGGCCGTGGCCGCCGTAGCCGGTGTTGTACCAGTAGCCCTCCTCGATCTTGCCGATCTGCGGCATCTTGTGCGGCGCGTAGCAGAGCTTGCCCGACCACGAGAACTCCGGCTCGAGATGGCCTTTCAATTGCGGATAGACGTTGTAGATGTCGCCGAGCATCGTCTGCGCGATGTTCTCGGGATGCGCCCACAGGCCGACGCGTCCGCCCCACATCAGGCGGCTGCCGGGCAGCAGGCGGTAATAATCGCTGCAAAAGCGCGTGTCGTAGATGCAGTGCGGCGTGTCGATGGCGTCTTTCAGCACCTGCGGATCGACCGGCTTCGTCGTCATCATGTAGGTCTGCACGGGGAACGCCGCGTTTTCGATCCTGCGGTCGAGCCCGTCCATGTAGATCGCGCAGGAAAGGACGATGTCCTTCGCCTTGACCTGCCCGCCCGCCGTATGCACGACCCAGCCCGCGCCGTCTTTCGTGATCTTCACCGCGGCGCTGTTTTCGAAAATCCTGCCGCCTTTCGCGGTGACGGTTTTCGCGAGGCCCCGCAGGTATTCCAGCGGATTGAACTGGTAATCGTTGGGCGAGAAGATGCCGTCGAAATATTTTTCCGTCTTGCAGTGCCGGCGCACCTTGTCGCGCGGCCAGAACTCGAAGCCGAGGCCGAAATTGTCGTTCGCCTGATCGATGGTCTTTTTCAGCTCCTCCGCGCGGTCGCGGTACGAGACGGTCAGCACGCCGTCCTTCACGGGGCCGCAGTCGATATTGTAAGCGGCGATGCGCTTCTTGATCAGCTTGCGCGCGTTCTTGGTGAGGCTGACGAGCGCCTGCGCTTTTTCGAGGCCGAGCTTTTTGGCGAGGTTCTGCTCGCCCGCGGCGTAGCCCTTGGCGACGAAGCCCGCGTTGCGCCCCGACGCGCCCCAGCCGATGCGGTGCGCCTCGCAGAGCGCGACCGTCTTGCCGCGCTCGACAAGCCCGAGCGCCGTGTTCAAACCCGCAAGACCGCCGCCGACGACGCAGACGTCCGCTTCCTCCGCGCCCGCGAGCGTCGGGTATTGCGTGTCTTCATGGATGAAGTGGGTGTAGTAATTGTCGATATAGCCGTTTTCTTTACGGTCTGTTGTTGGGGCCGCCATGGTATTTTCTTCTCCCGTTTGCCGGCTGCGGCAGGGCCGCGATGCGCCGTTTCATTTTTTCAAGGTCGATTTCCGCGATATACCCCTGCGCCTTGTACGGCGCAATCTTGGCGTATTCCGCGAGAACCGCTCCCTTGAAGGTCGGGTCAGTATACCAGAGATTTTTTGACGCTTTAAAGCAGTTTGTGGTTGAAAACATTTTGATAATCGGCGGCCACTCTTTTTCCAGCGTCATCAGGAAGCGCCGCGCCGCGTGCAGATGGCCGATGGCAAGAACGGATTGCACCGCGCCGACGCCGAAGTTTTTTTCCAGCAGCGCGCGCGAGTAAGCGGCGTTTTCGCCGGTGTTCGTCGCTTTATCTTCCACAAGGATCGCCGACGCGGGCACGCTGCGCTGCAGCAAAACGTCGCGCATCACGTCGCACTCCAGACGTCCGTCCTTCATCGGCACGCCGCCCGTCACGACGATGGTCTTGAAATATCCTCTGGCGTAGAGATCGGCCGCATGTTCGGCGAGATGCACGGCGTGGCTGTTGTTGCCGAAAACGATGCAGACATCCGCCACGGCGAGCGGCGTTTCGACGAGCATATATTCGCCGATGCGTTTGAGAAACGCGGTACTGAGGTTGCTGTTCGTTCTTCCGCTCTCATCCCGCATGTATGAACCGTCTCCTGCAAGCGCCGATGTCGTTTTCCTCATGTGTGACAGCCAATATGTCCTCCTTTGCCTATTATGTCAATAATAAAGGGAGACAATTGAGTAAAATCAATATATTAGATTACTTTTTGACCTGCCTGAGACGGACTTCGCCGTTGACCTGCGACACGTCGCCGCGCGCCTCGATCAGGCCGTTGGCGGCAAGCTTTTGCAGGCGGGCGAACAGGATCGCGCCCTGCATGTCGAGCTGGAAGTAATCGTCGTTCATCACGCTGGTGAGCGCCGCGCCGGCCACCTGCGCCGAGGTTTGCCACGCGGTGGTGACGAAGGACAGCAGGCCCTTGTCGAAATGCGTGACGGGCGCGGAAGAGATGCCCTTCTCGTTCACGACGCGGAACGGCGCGTTTTCCTCGCGCAGGCGCTGCCAGATCTCGCGGTATTGTCTGGCCTTTTCTTCCGTCAGGGGCTCTGCCTTGTCGAGCAGGCCGCTCTTCACGATATACTCGTCGGTCATCACCACGAGGCCGAGCAGCGACAGCCAGCGTTTCGTGGCGCCGGTTTTCGGGTCGTTCAAAACGATGGAGGCGTCCGTCACGTCGATGACCGAACAGGGCGTGCCGCCCAGCCGCCACACGGCCTCGAGAAAGCCCGCGTAATCGGCGGCGCAGCGGCGCGACACCCACAGCACCTTGGGCTTTTTGTCGGTGAGAACCTTGTTCCAGAAAATTTCGGTGCGCGCGTAAATGTCTTCGTAGCCGTCGTCGGTGAGTTCCTTTTCCAGCCATGCCTGCCGCGCTTCCAGATCCGGCGGGTTGATCGGGCCGAGGCTGAGACAGTCGGGCATGCCGGCGACCTCGTCCCAGCGGCGGGCCTTTTCCAGCGCGTGGCGCACGTTTTCCGCGCCCGCTTCGCTGAAGACGATGTGCAGGACCTCGCCCGCCATTTCAGCTTGCCGCCTTGACTTGCGTCTTGGGCAAATCGAGTTTGATATGCACGTCCTTGAGCTGCTGCGCGTCGACTTTCGACGGCGCGCCCATCAGCAGGTCCTGCGCCTGCTGGTTCATCGGGAAGGCGATGACCTCGCGGATGTTCGGCTCGTTGGCGAGCAGCATCACGATGCGGTCGACGCCGGGCGCGCAGCCACCGTGCGGAGGCGCGCCGAACTTGAAGGCGTTGTACATGCCGCCGAATTTCTCCTGCAGGATCTCCTTCGGGTGCCCCGCGATGGCGAAGGCCTTCTCCATCACTTCCGGCAGGTGGTTCCGGATCGCGCCGGAAGACAGTTCCACGCCGTTGCAGACGATGTCGTATTGATAGGCCTTGATGGTCAGAGGGTCCTGTTTTTCCAGCGCTTCGAGGCCGCCCTGCGGCATGGAGAACGGGTTGTGCGAGAAGTCGAGCTTGCCGGTGCGGTCGTTGATCTCGAACATCGGGAAGTCGACGATCCAGCAGAACTTGAAGATGTTCTTCTCGATCACGTCCATCTCCTCGCCGATCTTGGTGCGCGCCAATCCCGCGAACGGCGCGGCTTTGGCGGGCAGATCGCAGATGAAGAACAAAGCGTCGCCGGTTTCGATGCCGCACAGCCGGCGGAGTTCCGCCTGCGCCTCGGCGGGCACGAACTTGGCGATGGGGCCCTTGCCGCCTCCGGCGGCAGTACCATTATTTCCGCCTTCGCTTTCGAAGATGATGTAGCCGAGGCCCGGCGCGCCCTCGCCCTGCGCCCAGCTGTTGAGCTTGTCGAAGAAGCTGCGCGGCTTGTCGAAGACCGCGGGAGCGCGGATGGCGCGGACGACGCCGCCCTTTTCGATCATGGTCTTGAAGGCCTTGAACTCGACGTCCGGACGGGCGAAAACCTCCGTCACGTCGGCGATGACCAGCGGGTTGCGGAGGTCGGGCTTGTCGTTGCCGTATTTGAGCATGGATTCATCATAAGGGATGCGCACGAACGGCGGCTTGGAAACGTCCCACTTCGTGCCGGTGAAGCCGGAGAATTCCTCGAACACGTCGTACATCACAGGCTCGATGGCGGCGAAGACGTCGTCCTGCGTGACGAACGACATTTCGATATCAAGCTGGTAGAACTCGCCGGGCGAGCGGTCGGCGCGCGCGTCCTCGTCGCGGAAGCACGGCGCGATCTGGAAGTAGCGGTCGAAGCCGGACATCATCAGCAGCTGTTTGAACTGCTGCGGCGCCTGCGGCAGCGCGTAGAACTGCCCCGGATGCACGCGGGACGGCACGAGATAGTCGCGCGCGCCCTCGGGGCTGGAGGCCGTCAAAATCGGCGTCTGGAATTCGCGGAAGCCCTGCTCCAGCATGCGGCGGCGGAGCGAGGAAATAACGTCGCAGCGCAGAACGATGTTGCGGTGCAGAACCTCGCGGCGCAGATCGAGGAAGCGGTATTTGAGGCGCACGTCCTCGCCGTAGGGTTCGTCGGAGTTGACCTGCAGCGGCAGCATGTCGGTCACCGGCGCGGAGAGCAGCTCGTATGCTTCAAGCTTTACTTCAATTTCGCCCGTGGGAAGCTTGGAATTCTTGGTTTCATCGGTACGCTCGACCACCTTGCCCGTCACGGAGATCACGTTTTCGAGCTTCAGTTTTTCAACCGCCTCGAACAACGGATTGTCGTTGTTGATGACCACCTGCGTCAGGCCGTAATGGTCGCGCAGATCGAGGAAAAGGAGACCGCCGTGGTCGCGCTTCCGGTGGACCCATCCGGCGATTTTGACCGTCTGCCCCGCGTCACTGGCGCGCAGATCGTTGCATTTGTGGGTGCGGTAGGCGTGCATCTTGAGATCTCCAGTCTGTGAAAAGGCGTTTTAAAGCCCTTTTCTTATCATAAAACATTGTAAAATCAACTGATTTTTCAGTTAAAGAGTGTCTCATAAAGTAGTAAAGCATTGATTAATCAACAGTTAACCATAATTATATACAATACTTAGGTATGAATGCAGAAACCTTATCCGTGGCATTTCAGACCGCTGCCGATTCAATCTCCGCACCGGAGCCGGAACAAACCCCGCTGACGGTCGCGTCCGCCGCGCCGGACACGCAGACAACGCCCTTCCGCGGCTGGTGCAAGACGTTGACCCCCTCCCAATAAATTGATCCAAAAGATCGTAGAGTCTGCTATACATAACCGCCCTTAAAGGACAGGGCAGAAAGAGCAGACAATGAAGAGCAGGTTTACCGAGGAGCAGATTATCCGGATATTGCGGGAGCACGAGGCCGAAGGCGGGACGAAGGACTTATGCCGCCGTCACGGGATCAGCCATGGGACGTTTTACAAGTGGAAGGCGAAGTTCGGCGGGATGGATGTGTCGGACGCGCGGAAGCTGAAGGCGCTGGAGTCCGAGAACGCACGGCTGAAGAAGCTGGTGGCGAACATGGCCCTGGACATCGAGATCCTGAAGGACGTCAACTCAAAAAAAATGGTGACGCCGCACGCGAAGCGTGAAGCGGTGGCGTATGTGAAGGAAACGCGCGAGGTGAGCGAGCGGCGGGTATGCCGTTTACTTGGCGTCGTGCGCGGCCTTGTGCGCTACCGCTCGCGGCGGCCTCCCGACACGCACTTGCGCGAGAGGCTGCGGTTTCACGCGGCGGCGCGCCCGAGGTTCGGCTGCGAACGGCTGAACATTTTTCTCAAGCGCGAGGGCATCGAGCACAACATCAAGAAGATCCACCGTATTTACAAGGAGGAGAAGTTGCAGGTCAAGAACAGGAAAGGCCGTAAAAGAGCCTTGCGTGAGCGCCAGCCGCTGCCTGTGCCGGACGGTATCAATCACAGATCTGGAGCCTCGACTTCATGAGCGACAGTCTTTCTACGGGAAGAAGATTCCGCGTGCTAGGCGTGATCGACCAGTGCAGTCGCGAGAGCGTCCATGCCATGACCGACAGTTCCATCCCCGGCCTGCGCGTGTGGTGCGGGAGCTGGAAGCCGCCATTCGCGCGCGCGGCGCAAAGCCCAAGGCAATCATCTCCGACAACGGCCCCGAGTTCACCAGCAAGGCGGTGATCGTCTGGGCGACCGAACAGGGAATCGAGTGGCATTACATCCAGCCCGGCAAGCCGCAGCAGAACGGCTTCACCGAAAGCCTCAACGGCAAGATCAGGGACGAGCTCCTCAACATGCACTGGTTCACCAGTTTAAAGGAAGTCCAGATCATGCTGGAGGAATGGCGGCAAGACTACAACAACGTCCGTCCGCACAGCGCCCTCGGCTGGCTGACGTCCGCGGCATTCGCGAAAAAATTTGCCGGGGCATGCCCCGGCATCAACAAGATTGACGGGCGGCAGTCGCCAGTCTATAACCACGGCATGACTCTACCATCTACTGGTACATAAGTTGGGAGGGGGGGCAGTGTGACTTATTTGACAAACAAGATGCCTCTTGACATTCCACACAATCCATGATTGAATAAAACCGCTCATGTGGTGGGGCAAGAACACATTTACCCCATCCCTGTGCCAAAGCAAAGGACCCGATCTGGCAGATACGCCGACGGGTCCTTTTTTATTTTGACGCGAACGAAAGGAGGCAGTTTGCCTATCCACCGTCATCGCATCGCGCATCCGCGCGCCCCTGCCCGCTCCCTGCCGTTTCCCCCTGTTACGCAAGCGCTGAAACCGTTTCATGCCCGCCTGAAAAAATGTGCGGACAGATACGGTCAAATGCGGACGGATACGGACAGTTGCGGACACATGCGGGCGTTTGCGGACACATGCGTACCGGATACGGACAAATACGGACATGAAAAACACGGATTCAACGGAAACAACCGAGGATTGCGAAAGCGAAAACCGCGGGCTCTACGATCTCACCGTTCCCCCCGTCGGCGCGGAAATCCTCCGCCGGATCGAACACGAAAAACGCGTCACCCTCGCCTCCCTCTGCGGGCTGCACACGTTCAGAAACGTTTCGCGCAGCACGATCAAGCATCACTTAAGCCAGCTCGTCGCGCGCGGCTACGCGCGCCGTCACGGACGCGGCAAAGGCACATGGTACACGTTATAGGATCAAACGGCGTCCGGATCGCGCGCCCATTCCTTGCGGACGCGCATGACGTCGGCATCGCGGACGGTGTCGAAGAACTTCAACGCCTGCGCCATCTCCTGCTGGTCGACCACCTTCTCGTCGGTCCGCGCGGGGCGGCTGAGAAGATAGATCGAGGCGAACTCCGTCTTCATCATGCCGATCGAACGGCAGGCGATCGCGAAGGACTTGCCGCCTTCCTTGCGGATGACATGCAGCACCGCATCGGGCGGCAGACCCAGCTGCACGGAAAACAGCGCGATGAAAAACGAAATCTGTCCGCGGCGCAGCGTCTTGATCATCTGGTTCGGCGAAAGCTCGCCCCGTTCGCGATAGCGCTGCGCCAGCGTCATCATCGCCGGCGTCACGTGCAGGTTGCCCCGCGAGTCGCGGCACAGCTCCTCGACCAGACTGTCGAGCGCCGTTTCGATCTGCTCGGACGGAATTTTGAAACGCTTCGATATTTCGTATCTCAGCCTGTTCGATACGCAGCCGTAGAGGTCCGCCGCGAGATCTTTGTCCATCTCCGGACGGCGCAGCATGGATTCCTGCAGCTTCTCGTACGTCAGCGCCGCCTTGACCATGCGCCGCAGGCTGTTCTGCGGCAGAACGATCTTCGGGTTCTCCAGCATGCTGACCGCCGTTTCCGCGTCGCCCGTCTCGATCAGCCTTCCCACAACCGTCGGGCTGAGGTACTCGCGCTCCGCGATCGAGCGCCAGTAGTCCGCGCTCTTCGAGGAAATGATGCACACAAGGTCAACATCGTTCAAAACCGTGCTCTGGCGCAGAATAGGACGCGCCACAGAAATCTCGTCGTTGGCAAGGAAGATCACCACCTCCGGCGGCACGTTCGGCAAAACCGCCAGCCGCTCGGCCAGCGCCAGCCGCAAATCCAGTTCCGCCTGCCGGATCAGCTGCATCATGATCTCGACGACGAGACGGTGTTCCATCTCGTTCAGTTCGTCGTTCTCAAAAAATCCGGATACCGCATTGGCCAGCGCATAACGACCCTGAGGCGTCGTATCCTTGGCCAGTTGCAAAAGCTGTTTCGAGTCCATCCCGCCAAATCTCCCCGCATGAGCCGCAGCGCTAATATTCCAAAGTTCGTCCACTACTCCATACTCCTTATTATAGCAAGTTTTCACGAATTATGTATATATTTATTTCAATTTCCAATAAAACTTTATATAAATTATGTTAAAAAATAATTAAATTTTAAAAAAATCTGGAAAAAAGTTATTTATTATGAAAATACAAGGAAATAAGAGCGTCAGAGACCTAATAAATGCGAAAAAAACCTTGCTATATGACCCCTGCAGACTGTATAAACCTGCTAAATCCCAAGCTGTTATAGGTGATATGCCCATAATCAGCGTTAACAAAAAGGGTGGGCTTCAAAAGAGCCCGCCCTTTTGCTTAGGAAATTTTGGTAAAGTGAACAAACCGCCACTGATTCAAAAGATCGAACGCGCCATCACCCCGACCGCAGAGTCCATGGGGTTCGAGCTTGTGCGCGTGCTCATGACCGGTTCGGGCAAACCGACCCTGCAGATCATGGCGGAAAGGCCGTGGGATCCGGAGACGGAACAAGGCGGCACGATCACCATCGACGAGTGCGGCAAGCTCAGCCAGGCCATCTCGGTCGTGCTCGACGTCGAGAACGTGATGGAGGACAAGCCCTACTTCCTCGAAGTCGGCTCGCCGGGGATAGACCGTCCCCTGACCCGCCTCAAGGATTACGACCGTTTCGCCGGTCAGGATGCGAAAGTGGAGATCGAGCCCGCCATCGACGGGCGCAAGCGCTTCCGCGGCATACTGAAGGGCACGAAAGGCAAATCCGTCCTGATCGTCACCGAAGACGGCGAGACGGAGATCCCTTTCAACAGCATTGAAAAAGCGAAACTGACTATCGCAGACGAACTTTTAAAACCGAAACAACGTAGCAAAAAAGCCAACTAGGAGAACAGGAAAAAACAGATGCAGGAATTACTTCAAGTCGCAGACGCCGCCGCGCGTGAGAAGAACATCGACCGCGAGATCGTCATCGTCGCCATGGAAGAGGCGATCCAGAAAGCCGGCCGCTCGAAATACGGCTATGATCACGATATACGCGCCACGATCGACCGCAAAACCGGCGAGATCAAGCTTTACCGCTACCGCACGGTCGTCGAGGCCTTTGACCCCGAAACGCCGGAACTCGAGCCGCAGCAAATCCTGCTCAAAGACGCGAAGAAGATCAACAAAGAGATCCAGCTCGGCGAATTCATCATCGACGAACTGCCTTCCTTCGACTTCGGCCGCATCGGCGCGCAGACCGCCAAGCAAGTCATCTTCCAGAAGGTGCGCGACGCCGAGCGCGAAAAGCAATACGAGGAATACAAAGACCGCGTGGGCGAAATCGTCTCCGGCGTGGTGAAACGCGTCGAATACGGCAACGTCACCGTCGATCTCGGCCGTGGCGAAGCCTTTATGCGCCGCAACGACGCCCTGCCCCGCGAGCATTTCAAGACCGGCGACCGCGTCCGCGCCTACATCTACGACGTCCGTCAGGAGCCGCGCGGCCCGCAAGTCTTTTTGAGCCGCACGCACGCCGACTTCCTCGCCAAGCTCTTCAAGCAGGAAGTGCCGGAAATCTACGACGGCATCATCGAAATCAAGGCCGTCGCCCGCGACCCGGGCTCCCGCGCCAAGATCGCCGTCATCTCCCGCGACGGTTCGATTGACCCCGTCGGCGCCTGCGTCGGCATGCGCGGCAGCCGCGTGCAGGCCGTCGTCGGCGAACTGCAGGGCGAGAAGATCGACATCATTCCCTGGACGCAGGACACGGCGACCTTCGTGGTCAACGCGCTCTCGCCCGCCGAAGTCACCAAAGTCGTCATGGACGAGGACAACCGGAGACTTGACGTCGTCGTGCCCGACGACCAGTTGTCTCTGGCCATCGGCCGCCGCGGGCAGAACGTCCGCCTCGCAACGCAGCTTTCCGGCTGGAACATCGACATCATGACCGAAGCGGAAGAATCCGAACGCCGCCAGAACGAGTTCAAGACGCGCTCCACCCTCTTCATCGAGGCGCTGGACGTCGATGAAGTCATCGCCCACCTGCTGGTGGTCGAAGGCTTCGTCTCCATCGAGGACATCGTCGAGACCTCCGACGCCGAAATCGCCCGCATCGAGGGCTTCGACGAAGACATTGCCGTCGAACTGAAACGCCGTGCCACGAGCTGGCTCGCCGCCAAGAAGGACGAATTCGACAAACGCGCCAAGGAAATCGGCATCAGCGCCGAACTCTCCGCCGTCGATGGCCTGACGCAGGACATGATCATCGTCCTCGGCGAAAACGGCGTGAAGACGATGGACGACCTCGGCGATCTCGCCGGCGACGAGCTGCGCGAAATCGTCGGCGAAGACAAACTGACGGAATCGCAGGCGAACGCCATCATCATGGCCGCCCGCGCCGGATGGTTTGCCGACGAACCCCCTGCCGACGACGCCAATGGTGACGCCGCCAAGACCGCCAGCAACGGATAACCTCATAGGAAAGTGAAACGGCTTACAATGACGGACAAATCTGAAAAAGAGCAAAAGAAACCGGCCAAAAAAGGAACGCTGAGCCTGAAGGCGCCCCTCGGCGCCGGACCGAAGCGGCGCAACGTCGCGATGGGACGCTCTTCGAAGCCTGTCGCCGTGGAAGTCCGCAAGAAGCGCGGCGCAAGCGCCGAAACGACGTCCAGACCGGCCGTCTCCGATGCCGACTTGCATCTGACGGACGCCGAACGCGAGAGCCGCGTCCGCGCGCTGCAACAGTCCAAGGAGGCGCCGAAGGAAACGACGACGACCCCCTATCAGACCAAGCTCGTCATCAAAACGCCGGAAATCGAGGAAGACGACGTCTCCAAAAGCGGAGATACGGCCGCCGCCGAACCCGCCGCTGCCCACGGCGCGGCGGAACCGGAAACGGTCGCGCCGCCCGCCGACAAGAAGCCCGGCGGACGCAAGGTCGATTTTTATACCCGTCCCGCCGCCGACACGCAGGATGATGCCGGCGCTTTCGGCAAAAAACGTCCGGGTCTGCGCAACGGAAATGCGCGCAACCGTCGCAACAGCGGCAAGCTGACCGTCCATCAGGTCATCAACGACACGATGGGCGACCGCGAAGGCCGCACGCCCTCCATGGCGGCACAGCGCCGCGCCCGCGAGCGCATGCGCAAGCAGGCCGCCGCGGCGCAGGAAAAGGTCAAGCAGTTCCGCGAAGTGGTCATTCCCGAAGTCATCACCGTGCAAGAACTCGCCAACCGCATGACGGAAAAACTCGGCGACGTCGTGAAAAAACTCATGGGCCTCGGCATCATGGCGACGGCGAACCAGTCCATCGACGCCGACACGGCGGAACTGATCGTTCAGGAATTCGGGCACACTTTCAAACGCGTGCAGGAATCCGACGTCGAACTCGGCGCACACAGCGTCGAGGACAGCGAAGAAGACCTGAAGCCCCGTCCGCCGGTCGTCACCATCATGGGCCACGTCGACCACGGCAAAACTTCCCTGCTCGACGCCATCCGCTCGGCCGACGTCGCCGCGCACGAAGCGGGCGGCATCACCCAGCACATCGGCGCCTATCAAATTCAAACCAAATCCGGCAAGAAGATCACCTTCATCGACACGCCCGGCCACGCCGCCTTCACCGAAATGCGCGCGCGCGGCGCCGACGTGACCGACATCGTCGTCCTCGTCGTCGCGGCGGACGACAGCGTTATGCCGCAGACCATCGAGGCGATCAGCCACGCCAAGGCCGCGGGCAAACCGCTCATCATCGCCATCAACAAATGCGACCTGCCCAACGCCAATCCCGACAAGGTGCGTCAGGAGCTGCTCTCGTACGAAGTCGTCGTCGAGCAAATGGGCGGCGAAAGCCAGTGCGTCGAAGTTTCCGCCAAGACCAAAAAAGGCCTCACCGACCTCGAGGAAGCGATCCTGCTGCAGGCCGAAGTCCTGCACCTGCGCGCCAACCCAGACCGTACCGCCATCGGCGCCGTTGTCGAATCCCGCCTCGAGCAGGGCCGCGGCTCCGTCGCCACCGTACTGGTGCAAAAAGGCACGCTCAAAACCGGCGACATCTTCGTCACCGGCACGGAAACAGGCCGCGTCCGCGCCCTCATCAACGACCGCGGCCAGCAAGTAAAAGAAGCCCTGCCCGGCCAGCCGATCGAAGTGCTCGGCCTGTCCGGCACGCCCGAAGCGGGCGACGATTTCACCGTCGTCGAAGACGAAGCCAAGGCGCGCAACATCGCCGACTTCCGCCTGCGCAGGAAGCGCGCCCTCGCCGCCGCCAAGGCCAAGAAGGGCCGCGGCGGACTCGACCAGATGATCAGCGAAATACAGGCCGGCGTCGCGCAGAACCTGCCCGTGCTCATCAAGGGCGACGTGCACGGCTCCGTCGAAGCCATCGCCACGGCGCTGGGCAAGCTGACCGAGGAAAACAAGGAAGTGCAGGTGCAGGTGCTCCACTCGGGCGTCGGCGCGATCACGGAGTCCGACGTGACTCTCGCCAATGCCTCCAAGGCGCTGATCATCGGCTTCAACGTCCGCGCCAATCCGCAGGCGCGCGACCTCGCCAAGCGCGACGGCGTCGAGATCCGCTACTATTCGATCATCTATGAAGTCATCGACGAAGTGAAGCAACTGCTCAGCGGCCTGCTCTCGCCCGACGTCAAGGAGAAGTTCATCGGTTACGCCGAAATCCGCAAGGTCTTCAACGTCAGCAAGGCCGGCAAGATCGCGGGTTGCTTCGTCACCGAAGGCCTCGTCCGCCGCGGCGCGAAGGTCCGCCTGCTCCGCGACAACGTCGTCATCCACGAAGGCACGCTCAAGACGCTCCGCCGCTTCAAGGACGAAGTCAAGGAAGTGCAGAAGGGCTACGAGTGCGGCATGGCGTTCGAAAACTACGACGACATCAAGGAAGGCGATATGATCGAAGCCTTCGAGATGGAAGAAACCGAACGCAAACTGGCTTAAAGAAGGCGCAACGACACCATGAGAAGAACGCGATCACACGCCAGCCGGACGCCTCCGGGGCAGCGCCAGTTGCGCGTCGCCGAAACAATCCGCCACCTGCTGGTTGAAACGCTGCAGCGCGGCAGCTTTCACGATCCCGCGTTGCTCGACGCGCATCGCGTCACCGTCACCGCCGTCGAGATCGGCCCCGATCTCAAAAACGCCACCGCCTTTATCATGCCGCTTGGCGGCAAGGACGCGGAAGCGACACTGGAAGCGCTCAACCGTTCCGCAGGTTATTTCCGCAGCGAAATCGCGCCCAAGATCGATCTGCGCTATATTCCGCGCATCACCTTTAAAATCGACCAAAGCTTCGACGAAGCCGAGCGCATCGAAAACCTGCTGAAACAGGAGCGCGTGCGCCGCGACATCGAGAAAAAAGAAGAATAAATGGGCCGCAACAAAAAAGGCGTCGTCGTCAACGGCTGGCTGAATATCGACAAGCCGCAAGGACTGACGTCGACTCAAGCCATCGGCCGCATCCGCCGCATCCTCAACGCGCAAAAGCTCGGCCATGCGGGCACGCTCGACCCGCTCGCCACCGGCGTTTTGCCCATCGCGCTCGGCGAAGCGACCAAAACCATCCCCTTCGCGCAGGACCGCGACAAGGTCTATGAGTTCACCGTCACCTGGGGCGAAGCGCGCAACACCGACGACGGCGAAGGCGAAGTCACCCAGACCTCTGATAAACGCCCGACGGCGGACGAAATCATCGCCCTGATCCCGCAATTTATCGGCGACATCGAGCAGACGCCGCCCAAGTTCTCCGCCATCAAGATCGACGGCCAGCGCGCCTACGATATGTCCCGCGCCGGGGAAGACGTGGAGCTCAAATCCCGCATCGTTTCCATCTATGATTTGCGCCTCACCGGCACCACGGCGGACACGGCGACCTTCGAGATGGAGTGCGGCAAAGGCACCTATGTCCGCGCCCTGGCCCGCGATATGGGGCGGATTCTGGGTTGTTTTGGCTATGTTTCGGCGCTCAGAAGGCTCGCCGTGGGCCCTTTTGAAGCCCAAAACGCGATTTCACTGGACGTATTCGAGAAAATGGTGCAATCTGCCGACCCTGATCGGTACCTGTTGCCTGTCGAGACAGTGCTGGACGACATCCCGGCCCTTGCCCTGACGGACGACGAGATCAGCCGCATCAAGCAGGGCCAGACCATCAGGCTTCTGTCGCGTCAGGATATTGGCCGCCTCGATATCGCGGGCATCGACGACATGACAGACCTCATACTGGCCATCGGCGACAACAAGCCGCTTGCCCTCCTCGAAAAGGACGGCATTCAACTGCATCCGGTGCGCGTGTTCAACCTCTAGCTCTAAAAGGAGTATGCGATGTCGATTGAAAAGAAAGAAAAGCAGGCCGTCATCAAGAAGTATGCGACCAGCCCGAAGGACACAGGTTCACCGGAAGTGCAGATCGCCATTCTGACGAGCCGCATCAAAAACCTGACCGAACACATGAAGACCCACAAGAAAGATCTCGGCAGCCGCCGCGGCCTCCTCACCATGGTGAGCAACCGCCGCAGCCTTCTGAAATACATCAAGTCGGTCGATCCGAAGCGCTATGAAACGCTGATCGACAGCCTCGGACTGCGCGGCTAATCTGCGCGGACGACGTAAAACAAAAAAGCCGCCCCGCCAAATGGCGGCTTTTTTGTGCGTGCAAGCGCCCTATCTGAACAGGACGAAAAACAGCAAAGCGGCAAAGCCTCCGCCGACAAAAGTGAAATATTTCTCGTTCCGCACGACCCAGCCGGCGAGGTTCGCCATTTCCTGAAGGATGGCGGCGTTCACCTTGTCCTTGTATTTGACGACGGCCTTTTCGACAACGAACGGCAATATCATCAAAGCGGCCACCACGTTGGCGAAGAACCTGATGAGTATCTCCTGTACATCCATCGGCATCACCAGAGTAAGCAGCGCAGCCGCAATGGTATAGATAAGGAATGCCGTCAGCGCATCGCAATGGATGGTTCTCCTCAGAAAATCATCAAACTTCGTCAAATACCCGTCAGACTTGTTCACCAGATTGAACAGCGGGTCGTTCTCCTTTCTCTTGCTCCACCTCGTCAGATAAAGCAGCGACAGCGCGATAAGCATAACTAAAGTGATCAGGGACATAACAACATCCTTTTCTTAAACATAAACATCCTGTAAACCATACCTTAATCTCCGTTTTTTGTCAGCCCGTGAGTTGCAGCTTAATCGAGCGATGCTTTTATTTGCTGTAATAATACGTGCGCCTGCTGCTTTTCGCGCGCATAAGGCGTTCTGGCGATATAGGTTTCTAGAGCTTCCACGGCCAGCGCGCCCTGCCTCAGCTTAGCGTAGAGCACGCCCTTGTCGAGATAAATGCGGTATTCATCCGGCGAAAAGGCGCCGATCGCGTCCACGGCACGGATCGCCTCGGCGTAGTCCTCGCCGTCGATCAGGCGTTTTTTGAGGTTGTTCTCCAGCCGCACGAGAATCTCGCGGTTGGAGACGGCATCGTAATAGTTATGCGAGAGTTCCGCTCTTTTGCCGACGATGGACTTGAGAAGATCGCGCAACGCCGCAGCGTCCATCTCGCGGCCCCGCTTGAACGGATCGAGGATGACGCGTTCTCCGTCCATCTCCATCCGCACCAGAAAATGCCCCGGAAAATTCAGGCCTTCGCAAACCCACCCTGCCGCGCGCGCGAGAATGATGTAAAGAATGCCAAGCGATATAGGCAGCCCCCTGCGCCGTTCGATCACGCGAATAAAGTTGACGTTCTGGATGTCGTCGTAATTTTTATCATCGCCCTGATAATCATGCGTCTCGTGAATGATCCTGCGCAGGATCTGCACGCGCAAGGCGAGCGTATCCTTCTCCTCCGGACGCAGCCGCGCGCGGTATTCCTCCCGCACCTGTCCGGAAAGCTTGGCCAAATGCTGGCGGTAGCGGTCGACATGCACGCCGGGCAGGAAAATCAGTCCAAGTGCCAGCGCTGCCTCCGCAAGATCTATCTCTTTATCCGCAAGGTCGCCGATCTGCCGGAGATAGGAAAGCGCCTCGTCCGACGATTGAAAAAGGGCGGACTCTTCCGCGTCCGCCTCAACCATTATTGCCCGATGCCGCGCCGGGCATTTGGTTCGGGTTCTGGTATTTCAGGCGGACGTAGCTGATGACGTTGCGGACATGGTCGGTGTTGCGCGCATAGGCCAGCACGCGCTCGAGCTCGCTCTGGTTCTGCGCCACGCCCATAACATAGACATTGCCGTCCACCGTATCGATGTTGTAGTTGATCGATTGCACGTATTTATCGAACATCAGACGGGTCTTGATATTGCCGGTGATCCAGCCGTCGACAAGAGCGCCGGAAACGCCCTCGCCCTGATTGACTGAAATCTCGTTCAGGACCTGCTTCACGTTCGGCGCCTGCCACGCAAGGCGCACCGCCTCGACCCGCATGTCCGGATTGGGCACCGCCCCCGTCAGCAGGACGCGCCCTTCTTTAACGGTCACGCTGAGGTCGCGGAACAATTTAAGATCATGCTGGATGTAAGCATCGACAATCCTGAGCTGGATGGCATCGTCTCTGACCGCACCGGTCACGCCGCCTTCCTGCTCCGCCGCAACCCCGATCGACGCCGCGCTGCTGAGCGCCATGCTTGTCGGGCTGCAGCCCGCAACCAGCAGGCCACAAGCCGAAGCCAGCAGAACCGATAAAAAACGCATACGCTTTTGCTGAAGCATTCTTCCCCCTCGCGAACGACCCTCCCCAAGGTCTTTTGAACGACGTTTTATCAAAAAGCGTCCGGAATATGCTCTGGCCAGGCGCCGGGCGCGAGGATCAGGGCATCAAACCGCATCTCGAAGTCATTGTACTCCGGATGCTGCTGAAGGTAAAGTTCCGCGGCGTTGCGGACACGTTTTTTGTTCTTCTTATCAATGGCTTCCGCTGCCGCTTCCTTGGTTTTACGCAGCTTCACTTCGACGAAGACGAGTGTTTTGCCGTCTTTTGCAATAAAATCAATCTCTCCTAGCGGAGTTTTGAATCTTTTTGTTAAGATACGAAAGCCCTTGGAGCGCAAAAAAGATCTCGCCTTAAGTTCCGCCATCAACCCTTTGCTATGAGAGGTTTCTGCCATCAATTTTCTTCCTTCTTATTCAGGAGTAACGCGCGCTGGTAAACATCGCGCTTTTTCAAACCGGACTTCGCGCTGACATAGGCAGCAGCGTCTTTCACGCTCATGTCTTGTTTTTTGATCATTTCAAGCAGCAGCGTGTCGATATCAGTTTCCGTCCATGTCTCTCCCGCGCCTTCTTCCGGTGCGCCGACGATAATAACGATTTCACCGCGCGTCTCTCCGCCGCCCGCATAAATTTCTAATAAATTAGATAATGTATTTCTTTTAACTTCTTCAAATTTCTTTGTTAATTCTCTAGCTAGGGCAGCTGGTCGATCTCCTAGCACCTCCAGCATATCCTGCAAACTTTTTTCCAGCCGCTGCCCCGTTTCGTAAAAAATCAGCGTGGCCGGCACATCCCTGAGTTCGGACAAAGCCGTGCGCCGCGCCGCCGATTTCACCGGTAAAAATCCCGCAAACATAAACCTGTCCGTCGGTAGCCCCGACAAGGCCAGCGCGGCCAGCGACGCGGACGCTCCCGGCACGCAGGTCACAGGAATATCCTCCGCCGAGCAGGCCGCCACCAGCTTATACCCCGGGTCGGAGACCAGCGGCATGCCCGCATCCGAAATCAGCGCGATCCGCTTGCCTTCGCGCAGCATGGCGAGCAGCTTCGGCCGCGCCGCATCCGCATTATGGTCGTGATAGGGCGTTTTCGGCGTAGAAATATCGTAAAAAGACGTAAGTTTTCCGGATACGCGCGTATCCTCGCAAGCGATCAGATCCGCCTTTCCTAATATCCTCAGGGCGCGTAAAGTGATGTCTTCTATATTGCCTATAGGCGTGGCTATAATGTACAGCCCCGCAGGCAAATCCGAATCTGTGTCTGAAACTGTCTTACGTGCCATGGAGACCGTCCTTTGTTGAGAGTATACGCAAAAACCCGCCTCGTGATCACCCTTTTCTCTGCCCTGCTGCTGGCCGGGTGCGCCAACAACAGCTACTATATGCCATGGGGTGCCACCGCCAACACGGGCATCGTCACCAGCAATCCCGCCGTGATGCCCAATATCAGCTGGCAAACGCCGGGGCAGCGGCAGATCCTCTCGGAACAAAGCAGGGCCGTGGAAGCGCAGGCTGCCGCCGTGCCCGCGGCGCAAAACACGCCTGCCGCGCAAACGTCAAATGCAGCGGTGCCGACCTCACCGGCGACGACAGCCCCCGTCACGGCGCAACCTGTCCCCGCCATCCCCGCCGCGCCTCATAAAATCATCGTCTCCATTCTGCTACCGCTGACCGGGGCGCAGTCCCGCCTCGGCCAGTCGATGCTCAACGCGGCGCAGATGGCCCTGTTCGACATCGGCAGCGCCAACTTCGAGCTCGTCCCACGCGACACCAAGAGTACCCCCGCCGGCGCGCAGGCCGCCGCGCAGGCCGCACTCAACGCGCACAGCGCGCTCATCCTCGGCCCTGTTTTCTCGGGCGACCTGAAGGCGATCAAACCGATCGTCGGCCCCACCAACACGCCGGTCATCTCCTTCACCACTGACTGGACGCTCGCCGGAGACAATACCTACGTCATGGGCTTCCTGCCCTTCACGCAGGTCGTGCGCGTCGCGCAGTATGCCGCCGGTCAGGGGTTCGGCAAGATTGCAGTCTTCGCGCCCGACACGCAGTATGCCGACATCATCATCAACACGCTGCAAAAGAGCAACGCCGATCTGGTGCGCATTTACCGCTATCCCGCAAACCAGATCGAGCTGACGTCTTATGTGCAGGACTTCGCCAGCGAGAGCAAAACCGCAGACGGATTCGACTTCAACGCGCTGATGCTGCCGATCGGCAGCGAGGGCCTGCGCTCTCTGGTCACCACGCTGAACGACAACGGCATCTCGCAATATCTGCCGCTGCCGCCGAACGCGCCGCCGGATCAGCAACCCACGCCAAGCGGCATCAGGTTCATCGGCACCGGCCTGTGGGACGATTCAACACTGATGAACAGTCCCGGACTTTTCGGCGGCCTGTTCGCCGCGCCGGACCCGAAGCTGCGCGCCAATTTCAAGAAACGCTATCAGGACGACTTCGGCACGCCGCCGATGCGCCTCGCTTCGCTCGCCTATGACGCGACCGCGCTTGCCGCCGTGCTGGCGCGCTCTGCGCCGGACGACGCCGACGCCTATACCGCGCCGCGGATCACCAACCCACGCGGTTTTGCCGGCATCGACGGCATCTTCCGCTTCCTGCCGAGCGGGCTTTCTGAGCGCGGCCTCGCCGTGCTGCAGATCGAGGAAGGCCACCCCGTGGTCGTCGACCCCGCACCGACCGCCTTCGCACCGGTTACGGGGAGCTGACATGGGGCTGACCGACGTCAAAGCGGATATCGTCTCTGCATGCAAGGCGGCGGGCCGCAAGCCTGATTCCGTCACGCTCGTCGCGGTCAGCAAGTTTCAGGAAGCGGATAAAGTCGAGAAGCTTTTAAATGACGGCCAGCGCGTCTTCGGCGAAAATCGCGTGCAGGAAGCGGAAGGAAAATATCCGCCTTTGCGGAAAAAATATCCCGACATCCAGCTCCACTTCATCGGCCATCTGCAAACCAACAAAACCAAAAACGCCGTCGCGCTGTTCGACGTGATCGAGACCGTCGATCGCGAAGACCTTGCCAAGGCGCTCCGCAAGGAAATGGACAAGCAAGACCGCGAGCTGCCCTGCTTCATTCAGGTCAATACCGGAGAGGAGCCGCAAAAAGGCGGCGTCGCGCCCAAAGACCTGCCCGCACTCTACAAAACCTGTCAGGATTTGAAGCTGAACATCATCGGCCTGATGTGCATTCCGCCCGAAGAGGATGTACCCGACCTGCACTTCGCCCTGCTCGCCAAGCTGGCGGACGAATTGGGCTTGAAGCAACTCAGCATGGGCATGAGCGCGGACTTTGAAACCGCCATCAAATACGGCGCGACGCACGTGCGCGTCGGCACAGCCCTGTTCGGCGATCGCCAAGCCGCAGCCTGAAAAAGCTGGCTATTTTCCCGATCCCATGATACATATCCGCCTGAACAGACGAGGGCAATATGACCGAACCAAGCCCTGCGCCGCAACGGCAAATCCACAAACGACACCCCCTTTTCGGCGTGCCGGAGGGGTATGATTCTGTCTTTTTGGGACGGCTGGCGAAAAAGGCCCCGCATCCCGTCATCCATGTCGCTTCCGACGATCTCCGCTTCGAGCAGATGTACGAGACCCTGCGCTTCTTCGCGCCGGATGTGGAAGTGTTGCGCTTTCCGGCGTGGGACTGCCTGCCCTATGACCGCATCTCGCCGACGTCCGATGTTGTGGGCGAAAGGCTGAAAACCCTTGCCCGCCTCATGCACCATCAAAACAGCAAGCCGCTGATCGTCCTCACCACAGTCTCCGCGATCATCCAGCGCGTGCCGGCGCGGAAACTGCTCAAAAATTCCACTTTCAGTGTAAAAAAAGGCGAGCGACTTGATGTCCATGCGCTGCAAACCTTCCTCGCCGCCAACGGCTATCACCGTACGGAAACCGTGCGCGAGGCGGGAGAATTCGCCCTGCGCGGCGGGCTGATCGACATTTTTCCCGCAGGGTCGGAAGAACCGCTACGCATCGACCTGTTTGGCGACGAGATCGAGCATATCCGCGCCTTCGACGCCTTGAGCCAGCGCACGAACGAAGACAAGGACGCGCTCGAGCTTTATGCCGTCTCCGAAGTTTTGCTGACGCCTGAAGCGATCGAAAACTTCCGCACCAAGTACCGCGAACTTTTCGGCGCGGTGCGCAAGGAAGACGCGCTTTATGAATCCGTCAGCGAAGGCCGCAAATACGCGGGTCTTGAGCACTGGCTGCCGCTGTATTACGACCGTCTCGAAACGCTGTTCGACTATGTGCCGGAAGCCACGGTCACGCTCGACAATCAGGCCACGCAGGCCCGCGAGATGCGGATGCAACAAATCGAAGACTTGTATCAGGCGCGCCACTCCATGCTCAAGGCCGAGCAGAAGGATACGCCCGCGCAATATCGCCCCGTTCCGGTCGCGCTGCTCTATGTACCGCAGGTGGAATGGGAGAAAAAGCTTGAAGGCTATGAAACGATAGATTTCTCGCCCTTCGCCCCGCCACCGCAACAAGAGGATGCAGGCGGGCGCAAAGGCCGCGATTTCGGCGACATTCGCGCACAATCCGGTGCCGATCTTTATGCCGCCATCGCCACGCACGTTAAATCTCTGAACAAGAAGGTGCTGATTGCAACTTATAGTCTGGGCTCGCGCGACCGCCTGAAACATCTGCTCGAAGAACAAGGGCTTTATACTTCGCCGAAATACGATCTCGCCATTCTCGGTCTTGAGCATGGCTTTGAAACCGCTGATCTCGCCGTATTGACGGAGCAGGATCTGCTCGGCGACCGTCTCTCGCGTACGACCAAGAAAAAGAAAAAGAGCGACGCCTTCCTCTTTGAAATCAGCCAACTGCATGAGGGTGATTACGTCGTCCATGAAGACCACGGCGTCGGCCGGTTCGAAAAGCTGGAAACCGTCGTCGTTGACAACATTCCGCACGATTGCTTGAAACTGATCTACGCGGGCGGCGACAAATTGTTCGTGCCGGTCGAAAACCTAGACGTTCTCTCGCGCTACGGCTCGGCCGAAGCAGGGGCGGTGCTCGACAAGCTCGGCGGCGCGGCATGGCAGGCCCGCAAGGCGCGAGTCAAAAAAGACCTGCTGGCGCTGGCCAACGAACTGCTCAAAATCGCCGCCGCGCGGATTTTGCGCCATTCCGACCCCATCAGTCTCGCGCCCGAAATATACGAGAAATTCGCCGCCGGTTTCCCCTACCCCGAAACCGAAGACCAGCAACGCGCCATCGAAGACGCGCTCAAAGACCTGGAGCAGGACACAGCGATGGACAGGCTGGTCTGCGGCGACGTCGGCTTCGGCAAAACAGAGGTCGCCTTGCGTGCCGCCAGCGTCGCGGCATTGAGCAGGCATCAGGTCGCGCTCATCGCGCCCACTACGCTGCTCGCCCGCCAGCATTACCAGACATTCGTCAAACGCTTTCACGGCTTTCCGGTCAAAATCGCCCTGCTCTCGCGCTTCGTTTCCGCGAGGGAGGCCGAGCAGACCCGCGAAGATCTTGCAAAAGGCGACGTCAACATCGTCATCGGCACGCACGCGCTTTTGAGCGAAAAGATCAAATTCAACAATCTCGGCCTGCTGATCGTCGACGAAGAGCAAAAATTCGGCGTGAAGCAAAAGGAACGTTTAAAACAGTTGAAGGAAAACGTCCACGTACTGACGCTCACCGCGACGCCCATCCCGCGCACGCTGCAAATGGCGCTGACGGGCGTGCGCGAACTCAGCCTGATCGCAACAGCGCCCATCGACCGCCTCGCCGTCAAAACCTTCGTTCTGCCTTTTGATCCCGTCGTCATCCGCGACGCACTGATGCGCGAGCATTACCGCGGCGGGCAGTCTTTCTACGTTTGCCCGCGCATCTCCGACATCGCGGAGCTTGAGCGCGACCTCCGTACATTGGTGCCGGAACTGAAAATCGTCGTCGCGCACGGGCAGATGGGCGCGGAAGAAATCGAGGAAAAGATGACCGCGTTCTACGACGGCGCATTTGACGTTCTGCTCTCGACCACCATTGTTGAATCCGGCCTCGACATTCCCAACGCCAACACAATGATCATCCACCGCGCGGAAATGTTCGGCCTTGCGCAGCTTTATCAGTTGCGCGGGCGCATCGGCCGCGCCAAGCAGCGCGCCTACGCTTACCTCACCTATGCGCAAAACAAGACGCTCACCAAATCTGCCATCCAGCGTCTCCATGCGATTGAACAGCTCGACAGCCTCGGCGCGGGGTTCCAGCTCGCCAGCCACGACCTCGACATTCGCGGCGCGGGCAATCTTTTGGGCGAGGAACAATCCGGCCATATCCGCGAGATCGGCGTCGAGCTTTATCAGGAAATGCTGGAAGAAGCCGTCGCCGTCGCAAAAGAAATCGGGCGCGGATCACCGGAAGGCGGCAAAATTATTCCCGAGGCCGATCACTGGTCGCCGCAGATCAACCTCGGCATGCCAGTGCTCATTCCGGAGAAATACATCCCCGATCTCAACCTCCGCCTTTCCATTTACCGCCGCGTCGCCGAGCTTGCCGACAAGGCGGAGATCGAAAGCTTCGCCGCCGAACTGATCGACCGCTTCGGCCCGCTGCCGGATGATGTGGAAAACCTGCTCAAGCTTGTGGAAATTAAACAGCTTTGCCGCAGTGCCGGCGTGGCGCGTGTCGATGCGGGGCCGAAGGGCGCGCTGCTCTCTTTTCACCAATCCACAAAGGTCAATATTAACAAGCTGGTGCAATATATTTCGAAGCAGCCGGGCACGGTCAAGCTGCGGCCC
Organism: Pseudomonadota bacterium; assembly: GCA_021849295.1. Classification (GTDB taxonomy): domain Bacteria; phylum Pseudomonadota; class Alphaproteobacteria; order Micavibrionales; family UBA2020; genus PALSA-926. Next base: position 27,770 of record JAJZTA010000021.1, read on the forward strand.
GAAGACCAGAAACTCGTCATTATCAAAGCCTGGGACGAACTTCCGCAACGCCTGCGCGGCACGCACAAGATCTTGAAGGAATTGACGGAACTTTGTTGATATGCCACTCTTAATTGAGCGAGTTTAAGGGAGGGGTTTATGAGCAGAGAATACGCACTGTCACGGGTCAAGGACGCGCTGGAAAAATCCGGCGGCAATCATCTCAAGGCGCAACGCCTCCTAATGTCGTGGCTTGAAAAAGACCAGAGCCTGCTCTACGGCCTCGTCAGCCCGCATATGCACAGCATTATCGTTCACGCCCTCGCCCACATCGACAAACCGGAACAAAAGAACGCGCCAAAGAAAATCAATCCGGAAGATCACGACATTGACGAATTCGGCGACGCGTTGCTCGAAAGCCTGCGCGGCAAAGGCGAGCCGACCGGCAATTTCGGCGAAGCAACGCCGCGCGGCGTCAACAAGCCCGGCAAAGCTTCCAAATCGCACGTGGACGCGATCAACACCATCGTCACCGCGAGCCGCGACAAAGGCGGAAAGCGCAAGAAATAATTACGGTTTAGGCCGCGGCGACTGGGCGATTTCCTCTACCATGCGCATGCTCTTGCCCGTTTTCTGCCATGTGACGGAGAAATTTTCCGACGGATCGCATTCCAGCTTTATAAGTTCCAGCGCCTTCAGCGCGTCTTTTTTTGCGGATATTGGCGGGCACCGTAATGTTCTGGTGCGTGTCGAGGCGCGTATCATGGCCGGCTTGGGCCTCCAGCGCCCTGCGGGATTGCAGCTCTTTCCAGTCCGCATAGTGCAACTGTTTTGATAAGCTTTCATAGGCGGCCTTTTGTGCGTCCGTCATCTGCGCTTTAAGAAATTGAATCCTGAGCAACCGCTTTTCCAGCCCTATGTCGTCCATAAAACAGCTCCAATCTTATGTTTATTTGCAAAAAATCTAAATCCAAACCATCAGCCCGCCAATTATATTCCACCTAAAGTTTGAAATTTATGGGAAAAATAGGCCGCTTAACCCGCATATCTGCATACCCGCTATAGACTCACTCAAAACCTGCGTGCATTTTAAAACCCATGATCAGCACATATGCACTACGGAAGGCGGCGCCCATGGACAAAAACGACCGTAAAAACGAACTGTTCCTCATCGACGGCTCGGGATTTATTTTCCGCGCCTATCACGCCCTGCCGCCGCTCAACCGACCTGACGGCACGCCGGTCAACGCGGTGCTCGGCTTCACCAATATGCTGGTCAAGCTCATCACCGACATGCACGTGCCGAACATCGCGGTGATCTTCGATGCCGCGCGCAAAAACTTCCGCAACGACATTTATCCCAAATACAAAGCCAACCGCGACGAAACGCCGGAAGACCTGATCCCGCAATTCCCGCTCATCCGCAAGGCGACGGAAGCCTTTTCCATCCCCGCGATCGAGATGGAAGGCTTCGAGGCCGACGACCTGATCGCCGCATACGCCCGCCTCGCGAATGAAAAGGGCTATCCCGTCGCCATCGTCTCGTCGGACAAAGACCTGATGCAGCTCGTCCGCCCCGGCGTGCGGATGATCGACCCGATGAAATACAAGGACATCGGTGAAAACGAAGTGCTGGAAAAATTCGGCGTCACCCCCGACAAGGTGGTGGACGTGCAGGCGCTCGCGGGCGACAGCACGGACAACGTCCCCGGCGTGCCCGGCATCGGCGTCAAAACGGCAGCGTTGCTGATCAACGAATACGGCGATCTTGAAACGCTGCTGAAACGCGCAGGCGAGATCAAGCAAAACAAGCGCCGCGAAGCTTTGATCGAAAACGCCGAAATGGCGCGCATCTCCAAAAAGCTGGTGCAACTCGACGACCACGCGAAAGTGCCGCTGAAGCTCGCCGACCTCAAGGTCAAAAAGCCGGATACCGCCAAGCTTTATGCCTTCTTGCAGGAACAGGGTTTCAAGAGCGTTCTATCGCGGATGGAGAAGAAGTTCGGCGCGGCGAATGATGAAGCGCCAGCCGCCCCCGCACCAGCCAAACACGAAAAAGCGCAAACGCAAGGCTACGAACTCGTCCAGACCGAAGCCTCGCTAAAAAAATGGATCGACATGGCGATCGAGGCGGGCTTCGTCGCGGTGGACACGGAGACGACGTCCCTCACCCCTGCAGGCGCAAAGCTGGTGGGCATTTCGATGTCCACGGCAGAGGGCAACGGCTGTTACATCCCTTTGCAGCATCGCCCACCGGAAGGATACAGCGAGAGCTTCGATTTTTCAATGAAGGAAAAAGCGCCGGAACCGGAACTCAAGCAAATCCCCGTCGAAAAGGCGATGAAGCTGCTGAAGCCGCTGCTGGAAGATCCGTCCGTGCTCAAAATCGGGCATAACATCAAATACGACATGCAGATGTTCTTCCCCTACGGCATCAAAATCGCACCCGTGGACGACACGATGCTGCTCTCTTACGTGCTCGACGGCACGCAACACGGCCACGGCATGGACGAACTGGCGAAAACCTTCCTCGAGCATGATACGATCAAATACGAAGACGTGACCGGCAAAGGCAAGGCGCAGGTGACGTTCGATCTCGTGCCGCTCGACAAGGCGCTGGACTACGCCGCCGAGGACGCGGACATCACCCTGCAACTGCACAAGATGTTCAAGCCGCGCCTCGCACAGGAGCAGATGGTAACGGTCTATGAAACGCTGGAGCGCCCCCTCGCCGCCGTGATCGCCGAGATGGAATATAACGGCATCAAGGTCGACGTGGCGGAGCTAAAACGCCTCAGCAACTCCTTCGCCAAACAAATCGCGGAGCATGAAAAAGAGATTTACGACATCGCGGGGCAGAGCTTCAACATCGGATCGCCAAAGCAGATGGGCGATGTGCTGTTCGGGTCAATGGGCCTCGAAGGCGGCAAGAAAACCAAAACCGGCGCATGGTCGACAAGCGCGGACGCGCTGGAACAGCTCGCGGGCAACGAGATCGTCGATAAAATCCTGGAATGGCGCGAACTTTCAAAGCTGAAAAGCACCTATGCCGACGCCCTGCCCGCCGCGATCACGCCGAAGACGGGGCGCATCCACACGTCGTTCTCGATGGCGGGCACAAACACGGGGCGGCTGTCGTCGTCCGACCCGAACCTGCAAAACATTCCCATCCGCACCGACAACGGCAAGAAAATCCGCGCCGCGTTCATTCCCGAAAAGGGCCATGAGCTGCTCTCGGTGGACTATTCGCAGGTCGAGCTGCGCCTCGCCGCGGAGCTTGGCAACATTAAGGCGCTGAAACAGGCGTTTCACGACGGCGTGGACATTCACGCGGCGACGGCCAGCCAAGTATTCGACGTGCCGATGAAAGACATGACGCCGGAGATCCGCCGCCGCGCCAAGGCGGTCAACTTCGGCATTATCTACGGCATCAGCGGGTTCGGCCTCGCGAAACAGCTCGGCATCAGCCCCGCAGAAGCGTCGGACTACATCAAGAAATATCTCGCGCGCTTCCCCGAGCTGCAAAAATTCATGGACGACGCGAAAAATTACGCGAAAAAGCACGGCTACGTGAAGACGTTCTACGGCCGCAAATGCTTTATCCGCGGCATCAACGACAAAGGGCCGATGCGCAGCTTCGCCGAGCGGCAGGCGATCAACGCGCCGCTGCAGGGCACGGCGGCGGATATCATGAAGCGCGCCATGATCGCGCTGCGTCCCGCGATTGCGAAAGCGGGCTTGGGCGCGAAGATGCTGCTGCAGGTGCATGACGAATTGCTGTTCGAAGTTCCGGTGAAAGAAAAAGCCGAAACCGAAGCGCTGGTGAAAAAAATCATGGAGTCGGCGGGCTTGGGGATAGGCGTGCCGCTCGAAGTCGGCACCGGCTGGGGGAAGAATTGGGCTGAGGCGCATTGAGAAAGGGAAAAGGATAAATTCGTGTCTCACAAAAAAGGCATAAATGAACCTCTGTTGTTTCTAAGCATAGCGTTCTTATACCAGTTCCTGCGTTTGCTGACATGGGAATACCCATGATAGCAGTAGATATGCCAGCATTTGTACTAGGTGTTTAGTCCCACGATATGGTGGAGCGGATTTATTTTGAAGCGATCCGGTTCTTTTGTCCAGATTTTACAGACGTATTCATAGGCCGTGAGTCCTTTCAGGGTTTTAAGCCGCTTGGCGAA
>JAJZTA010000033.1 GCA_021849295.1 Pseudomonadota bacterium
TACAAATGGTTTGAAAGACAATTTCCCGATGACGGCGGCGAGCCGTTTCACCGGTTGTGTTGGGCGCTTACCCTCTATCGCGCAGGCATGCCGGACGAGGCTGCCAAACGGCTTCGCAAGGCCCATGCCCAAAATACCTATCTCATCCCTGCCGTTTTGGGCGTCCCGCACGGCCAGCCCCCCGGCCTACGGCGCGGGTCGAACTGGGAAGATGAAGACTACATTGCCAGTGCGCCACCGGAGTTTCTGGCCATGTGGCGGCCAGAAGAAAAGGCATGGCTCCGTTCCATATGGGATAGTGCCGAGTTCAGGGATTTTGTGCAAACGCACATAAAACTTGTAATCCAGCTTGCCCGTGAACCGAGAGGCGAAAAGCGGACTGCCTTGATTGAGGCGCTTTATGCCTTGTCATGAGGCAGGGTTTCAAGGGATGGCAAATCCCTGATGGCATCCAAAACGCGCAGGGATGGTCTGGTGGTAAGCGTCTGGTGTCCAGAGGGCAGGAACGCTCTCGGCTGTGCTCAATCGGCTGAACGGTTGCGCCTGTGCGGGCAATAAAATTTCAATGACATTTTGATGCCTGCGCGGGCGGCCTTGGGGTTTCAAAGGGTGCGGCCAGAACACCCTTTCAAGCTTCGCGGGATGACGCCGTCCTGCCATGAGGCACGGACGGCCTTCTTCATTCCGGGACGCTTGCGGGGTGGGTACGAAATCCGGACAGGATTCGTAGGGAGGGGTAAACAGGCGGGCTGAAGGCCTGCGGCATTACCCTTCCTCCTGGGGTGGGATGCAACGGGCGGGGGATACCCCCGCCCTTGCCAAGCTCGGTATGGGACGGCGGTTCCGACTCGGCGGAGACGGGAACGTAGTTACATACACAGCTTGCCTTCCGCGCGGGAGCGCGGTTACGCGGAAAAAATATTCTTTGAGACAATATTTCCGCCTTCGGCGGAGCGGCGAAAGCCGCAGTTTACTAGGGCTTTCAGACGGAATCACGTTTTGGATTCACGCGCTTAAGCATAGGTGAATACGTACCACCTCCGCGCGTTTTCGTCAATGACGCTGTGCAACAATGATGCGGTGCCGCAAGGGTTTCTTTAAACTTCGGTTAATAAACGCGCGCTACGCTAAAAGTATAGGAAGCGAGAAAAAAGAGGCTCATTTAAAAGCCGTGACGCACGGTATTTAATCTCGCGATTTTTTGATCCGTTAATATTTAACGCCCGGTCTCCTTCCTTAAAGCGAAGGAGGACGCATGGGCGACGGAACCGATGATGATTATACGGTACCGTTTTCGTTGCGCCTGACACGGGCGCAACGCCGCCGGCTGAGCGTAGATGCCGGGAGCAAGACAGTCGGCGAATACGTCCGCTCACGCCTCTTCGAGCACCCCACGCCCCTCAAACGCACCACCCGCCGTCCTGTGCAGGACGAGCAGGTATTCGCGCGGCTTTTAGGGGCTTTGGGGCGCTCGCGCCTGTCCTCGAACCTGAACCAGTTGGCAAAAGCCGTGAATAACGGCGCTTTGCCAGCCTCAAAGGAGACCGAACAGGCCCTCCTTGAGGCCTGCGCCGCCGTCGCCTGCATGCGGCAGGAGCTTATGGAGGCTCTGGGCCTGCCGCCCTCCGTCCGAGGCATCCACGAGGACGGAGCAGCAAAATGATCCTTTACGCCAGTCAGAGAGCGAATGCGGCCAGACTGGCGAAGCACCTGCTGAACGGCGACGACAATGACCATGTGACCGTCCACGAGATACGGGGGTTCGTGGCCGACACCGTCGCCGAGGCCCTGCGCGAGGCAGAAGCCGTGAGTCGGGGCACGCGGTGCAGACAGTTTCTGTTCTCCCTGAGCCTCAATCCTCCCGAATATGCGGACGTGCCGATAGAGGACTTCGAGGCGGCGATAGAACAGATCGAGAGAAAGCTTTTTCTGGTCGGCCAGCCGCGCATTATCGTCTTTCACGAGAAAAACGGGCGGCGGCACTGTCACGTTGTCTGGTCGCGGATCGACACGGAAAAGCTGGTCGCCGTCAATATGGCGCATTTCAAACTGAAACTCATGGAAGTTTCGCGTTTTCTGTTCCTTAAATATGGCTGGAAGATGCCCAAAGGCATGCAACGCGCCCAGGATCGTAGCCCGTGGCAGTTGACGCGCGCGGAATACCGCCAGTCCGTCCGCCTTGCGGAGGACGCGCAATCTCTCAAAGTTCTGCTCAAAAGCGCATGGGAGCAATCAGACAGCAAAGAGACCTTCGCCCACGCCCTGCAGGAGCGCGGGTTTTTGCTCGCCCGTGGAGACCGGCGCGGCTTCGTCGCGCTCGACATCACGGGCGGCGTCTATTCCCTCACCAGATGGCTGGACATCGGCACCCGCGATCTTAAAGCCCGCCTCGGCAAACCGGAAGCCTTGCGCTCCATTGCAGAGGCGAAGGCGTATCTCTCCGCCCGCATGAGCGAGAACTTGACGGACTATCTCGCCGAGGCCAAACGGCGGGCGAAAGACGTGCGCGCGCCGCTTGTGCGCGAAATCCGCGCCATGGTGGCGGTGCAGCGCAAAGAGCGTGAGGCGCTGATCGCGCGGCAACAGGAACGTTGGGCGCGGGAAACCCGTGCCCGCGTGGCGCGCCTGCCGAAGGGATTTCGCGGCATCTGGCACAAGGCCACGGGCGCGTATCAAAAAGTCCGCGCCCGAAACGAAGCCGAAACCCGCGCCGCGCTGGAGCGCGACAGGCAGGAGCTGCACGAGCTTGTCCGGTCGCACCTGCTGGAGCGGCAGGAACTGCAAAAGACCGTCAAGGTTTACAAGGAAGAGCAAAAGACAGAGGCTTTGCGCATCCGGCGGGAGATCGCGGGCTATGTGGCGACGGCCACGGAGCCGCCGCAAACCGTCAAACCAGCCTTAGCCATTACCCTCAAGACGGAAATGGCCGAGGTGCAAAGCAAGATCGCCCTGCTGACGGGCGACATCACCCAGTTGCAATCGGCGCTGGAGAGCGACCTTCTCTCCGACGATATGCGCGGCGCGCTGCGGCGCATGATCGAGGTCACGCTCGAAACGCTGCATCTCAAAACCGACACGGAAAAGATACGCGCGGCGCGGGCGCAAGAAAGAGAGCGCGAATACGCCGCGCGGCAGGCTGCGTATAATGAATACGTCCGGCGATACGCCGAATTGCAGGTAAAGCTGGAAGAGGAAAACCGCAAAATCGCGGCGAACAGGCAGTTTTACGACGTCGTCATGAACATGAGCTATGCCCTGAACGGCATCCCGCGATGGGAGATCAGCGTCATGCCCCCGCCGCCGGAGCGGGTGCTGGACGAGCGTGCCTATAGCGCCGCTTTACGCGAGACATCCGCTCGCGAACTGCTTTCCACCCTCGCCAAACCGTCCCGACCGCCCGAGGTCGATCCGCCGATGGCGACGGTCGACCTGCGCGCCGACGTGCTCGAAGCCAAAGAGCTTCTCCGCCGTGCGGGGCGGCGTCCGGATGACGATGCGCGCACCGTTGCCCCCAAGAAAGCCCGCAAGGCCTCCGCGAAATTCAACGCGCAGTGGAGGCCGTCATGACGTGGGAGCAATCAGACAGTTTCGTTGTCTCCGACGTCATAGAATGGACGGAGGCGATCTGGCCGCGCCGCACAGCAAGGCGGCGAAAGAGCAAGCCCCGCCCCGTCGGCAAGCAAAAGGTCATCGCGCAGATCACCGAGATAGACGGCGACTTTATCAAACTTACCGTCCTGAAATCCGAACTTCTCGAAAACGCCGTCGCCAAAGAACTCCTGCCGCACAAGGCCGGCACCGTCATCACCAAAAAACGCACCACCCTCCTGCGCGGCGAACCGCAGAGGCTTCATTGGTCTGATGAGGATGTGAGAAAGGCGCTGCTGGAAGAAGGGTGAATTTCTGATATATTTAAAATGGAGATTTTGATTATTTTATAGGAAGGCCAAAATAGAAATGAAAACATCATCCTCCTCCTTTAGAAAGTCTTATACTTTCATTCCGCACATTTACCTTGCCATCATAGGCACTCTCTTGCTTGGCCTATGGAGCGCTATTTCAATTCCTCACGCATTAATCGCAACATTTGGCCAGAAGGCGACCGGGCAAGTTATGGGGTTAACTCATGTACCAAACCCAGAAAGAAGCAGTCTTAAAGAAAGCATAGCTGTTAAATACCAACCATCGCCGAACACAGCCGAGAAAACCGTAACAATTTTAGTTACAGACGCCAAGGACTATCACGTCGGAGAAAGTGTGATTGTGTCCCGCTTTGGTCCAACGAATGTCATTGATCACGGCGCTAAGAGTTGGATCTGGCCAACATGCTTTTTAGCCCTCTTCCTCATCTTTCTTTTTCAATGGATCAGTTTACGCCATACTTGGCGGGACCCTTGGGAAAATAAATCCCGACCTCGTACCAAAACTGATAGATGACAATACACAGCACCTATTTTCTGTCGTAACGAAAGAGAATAGACCACGTAGAAATCAGAGCAGTATAAATTGCAACTACTCCTGCTGCCTGCACTGCACATCCCAGCAAGCAGATGACAACTCCGCTTAACAGTACTCCTATGAAACCTAAGTTATACAGAGGAAGAAAATTATACATGAGGTCCATCAAACCCAAGTACCATGTCTTCACAGCTATATAGCCCATGCCACCCACAACACACTCCAGTAGAAAAGTTTTTGTCATGTTCACAAAAGACCTATCCTGTATATCTCTAATGAGAGGCATCCTATTCATCCAAACGACTTCCCCCTTCTTCACATGAATGAGGAAAAGGGTAAAACATGCCAAAGCGATAAACATACAGGGGGCATACATAATATGGGCGTAGTAGTAAGCATAAAGACCCGAAATTCCGGTTGTTTGCACGCCCGTGCTTGATGCATAAATTCCAGATAAATAAGCGGAAACATCAACCCCTTTATAAGAAAGATAAGCGAAAAAAATCATAAACAGAACAGCCAACGGCAAACTGGTCCTATATGTTGCGACTATACTCAACCGCCCAATATAACCTTCGGCATAAGTAAAGTATTCATCGCCAACGCTCTTTCTGCCCATGAGACCTAAGAAACGCCGCCGCTCTGCGCCGGTTGACGATAATGGAAATATCCGCTTGAGTGTTGCGCGCACCCCAGTATCTTGGTCAAACGTATCCAGCCGTTGTCCGTCTGCGGGCTGCTGCGGTTGCATTGCATCTTCATGCTCCAGAAACGCGCCCAGTCCGGATTTCCCATCTCTTTTCATTTCGAAAATCCACCAAATATAAAATTAGGTAATCTTTTAATAACGTTACCATCATGATCCGATACAACGCCACTATAACTTTTTAAAGAAATAAGTCGATCTATACAGATTGCAACCCCTCCAAATAATCCGCCGCCCGCTGCGCATGCGCCGCGGCGCTGAATATCGCCCGCTTGTCGCGCTTTAGCACTTCGAGCCAGCTTGCGATGTAGGGCGCGTGGTCGTCTCTGACTTCGGGGGTGATGCCGAGATCGGTGCAGAGGAAGGCCGCGCCGAGTTCCGCCACCAGTTCCTCGCGGGCATAGGCTTCGTTGCCGAACTTGCCTTCGCCGAAGCTGCGGTCTAGGCGGCGTTTCGCGCCGGACCAGTGCACCAGCTCGTGCAGGAGCGTCGCGTAATAGCCTTCCTTGTCTTTGAAGGTCTCGAAGTTGGGCATTTGCACGAAGTCCGGCCCGGGCGCGTAGTAGGCGCTGTCTCCGCCATGGCGGATGTCCGCGCCGGTGGCCGTGATGTAGTCCTCCACAGCGGCCATGCGTTCCGTGACCGGCAGGGGATCGGCAGGCTTCGCGTAGTAATGCTGCGGCAATCCTTCCACCTGTTCGACGTTGAACACGGTGTAGGCGCGCATGAAGGCTATCCTCCGCTCGACGTCTTCGCCGTTTTCGCCTTTTTCCGTCTTGTCGACGGTGTTGGCGTAAACGACCAGAGCGCCTTTCTCGCCCTTTTTGACGTGCGCGCCGAGCTCCTGCGCCTGTTTGAACGTCATCCAGATGGGCGCGGCATAGCCTTTCTCCATCGCCTCCGCCCAGAGCAGAAGCACGTTCATGCCTCTGTAGGGGATGCCGTTCTGCCGCAAGGGGCG
>JAJZTA010000022.1 GCA_021849295.1 Pseudomonadota bacterium
AAGCCGTGCGCATCGATCCCCAGCACAGCTACTGGCCGCATAAGTTCCTTGCCGCCATATACGCCTATCAGGGCGACGGGCAGAAGGCCGCGGAACAGGAAAAAATCGCTAACCAACTCAAACCGGAGGAGTAATAAATCATGGCAAACATCACCGTCATCGGCGCGCAATGGGGCGACGAAGGCAAAGGCAAAGTCGTCGACTGGCTGGCGGAAAAGGCCGACGTCGTGGCGCGCTTTCAGGGCGGGCACAACGCAGGGCATACGCTGGTCATCGGCAATCAGGTTTATAAATTGCACCTACTCCCGTCCGGCATCGTGCGCAAGGGCAAGCTCTCGATCATCGGCAACGGCGTGGTCATAGACCCCTGGGCGTTATTGGAAGAAATAGGCACCTTGCGCGGACAGGGCGTGGAGGTCTCGCCGGAAAACCTGCTCGTCTCCGAAAACGCGCCGTTGATTTTGCCGCTGCACGGCGCGATCGATCGCGCGCTGGAAGAAGCCCGCGGCGCTTCCAAAATCGGCACCACGGGGCGCGGCATCGGCCCCGCCTACGAAGACAAAGTTGGACGCCGCGCGTTGCGCGTCTGCGATCTCGCGCATCCCGAGACCTTACGCCAAAAACTCGACAATGCGCTGATGTATCACAACGCGCTGCTCAAGGGCCTCGGCGCCGCGCCGCTCGACGCCGACGAACTGGTCGCATCCCTGACCGAGATTGCGCCGAAAATCACCCCCTATGCCGGCTCCTGCTGGCAGGCGCTCGACCGCGCGCGCAACGACAACAAAAAAGTCCTCTTCGAGGGCGCGCAAGGCATCATGCTCGACGTCGACCACGGCACCTATCCTTTCGTCACCTCGTCGAACACCGTCGCCGCCAACGCCGCCACCGGCACGGGCACCAGCAAGGCGGGCACCGTACTCGGCATCACCAAGGCCTACACGACGCGCGTCGGCTCGGGGCCTTTCCCGACAGAACTCACCGACGATATCGGCGAAACGCTGGGCCAGCGCGGGCACGAGTTCGGCACGACCACGGGGCGCAAACGCCGCTGCGGCTGGTTCGATGCCGTGCAGGTACGCCAGGCCGTCAAGACCGGCGGTCTCGACCATCTCGTGCTGACCAAGCTCGACGTCATGGATACGCTGGGAGAAGTGAAAATCTGCATCGCTTACGAAGCGCGCGGGAAAAAATACGACTATCTGCCCGCGTCATCCGACCTGCAGGCGGAAGTCAAACCGGTGTACGAAACGCTGCCCGGCTGGCAAAAATCCATTCAGGGCGTACGCGCCTTCGAAGACCTGCCGGAGAACGCGGTGAAATACATTCGCCGTCTGGAAGAACTGACCGGCGCGACCTGCGCCGCCATCTCGACCAGCCCCGAACGCGAGGATACGATTTTGGTGAAAAGCCTCTTTTAGAGGCTCTGCTTTTTGAGGCGCGCCTGATCGGCCTTCATCGTGCCGTATTGCAGCGCAAAGAGCGCTGAGGGCGTTTCGCCCGCCAATACGCCAAGAGCGGCGCCGGCATAAGCGGCGGCGGTGTCAGCGACGATTTGTGCGTTGTAAAAAGCTTTTTTCAGCGTGTTTTTGAGGTCTTTCATGATTTTTCTCCCTGTGTGCAAATTGTTATTTGTTGGATTATGTATAATGATATAGATTCTGTCAATGAAAAATTGAAATAATATTTAAAATCAATTAGTTATGTATATTCAAGGAAGAGTATTGACTTTTTTCATAAGTATCAATACTTTTGCATCGGTTACAATTTTTGCCCGCAGGACGTAATCTCCGGAAGCGTCCCTTTGAAGCGGAGCCATTTTTTAAAAGAGATTTGTGCAATGGGTAAAACGATCGGGAAAAGCAGCCTCGCCTTGTTCGCCATGACAGTCGCGGCCTATATGGCCATCCCCGCCGCGCAGGCGAGCTATGATCAATACCCCGATCTCTCCGCTTCCAGTCTGCGCTATGCGGTGAAGACAAAACGCAAGCTCGACCTGCACTACAGCGTTTACGCCGGCGGGTTCGAAGCCTTGCATGCCACGCTGGTCATGAACCTCGATAAAAGGGCCTACGGCCTGAAGGTCAAAGCGGAAACGCAAGGCCTCATCGGCGATCTTTTTCCGTGGCAGGCCTCCTACATCACTACCGGACACACGCAGCACGGCATGCTTGTGCCCTCCGTCTATACCGCACGCAACACATGGCGCAAAAACGAGAAAATCACCGAAATGGATTACGGCCCCAATGGCCGGATCCTCAAATCCACCACGCAGGACGGCGATAAAACCACCGTCAAACGCGATTTCAAGGCCACACTCACGCGCCACACGCTCGACATGCTGACCGGCGTCCTCGCCATGCTGCAAAGCGTCAAAAACACCGACAGTTGCGCGGGCGCCTTTCCGGTGTTCGACGGCAAGCGCCGTTTCAACATCGTTTTGAAGAACGACGGCGAGGAAATGCTGAAGTCCTCCAGCTATTCGGATTATAGAGGCATGGCGCTGCGCTGCACACTGACCGTCCAGCCGGTCGCGGGATTCAGCAAAGAGGACCAGAAACGCGGCTGGCTCGCCGTGCAGCACCACACCGAAGCGCACCACATGCTGCCGACGCTGTGGCTGGGCCGTCTCAAGGGGACAGGGCAGGTTGTGCCCGTGAAAATGGAAATTGCCAGCGAATTCGGGGCGGTTGTCGCCCACTTGTCGAACAGCAACGCCGACTGATAGAATGTTATCGTCTGCAACAAACTGTGATTTGCGCCGGCAGGGCGCGCTCTGCAATGAATAAACGATGACAACGGGGGAACATCTGACATGAGCAAAAAACTCGGCTGTATCGTCCTCGCGGCGGGCGAAGGCAAGCGCATGAAATCCGCCCTGCCCAAACCGCTGCATGCAGTCGCGGGACGCGCCATGGTGGAACACGTCATCGCCGCAGCGGAAGCCCTCGCGCCGGAAAAAATCGTCGTCGTCATCGGCCCCGACATGAAACAAATGGCGGACGCCGTGCGTCCGCACGCGACCGCCATCCAGAAAACCGTCAACGGCACGGGCGGCGCGGTACTGGCGGCAAGAGAACACTTCAAAAATTTCGACGGCGACATCCTGATCCTTTACGGCGACACGCCGCTGGTCACAACGCAGACGTTACAAAAGATGGTCGACATCCGCCGCCAGTTTCCCGCCGTCGGCCTGACTTTTTCCGGCATGCGGATGACGGAAGATAACGCCTATGGCCGCATGGTGTTGGACGATGACGGCACGCTCAAAAAAATCGTCGAGTTCAAGGACGCTTCGGCGGACGAAAAGAAAATTACCCTCTGCAACGGTGGCCTCGTCTGCGCCGACGGCGCGAAACTGTTCGACTGGCTCTCGGCAGTCGGCAACGACAACGCGCAAGGCGAATATTACCTCACCGACCTGCCCGCCATCGCGCGCAAAGACAACCGCCAGACGCACGTCGTCGAAGTCCCTGCGGAAGAGATGGAGGGCGTCAACTCGCGCATCGACCTCGCCCATGTCGAAAAGCTCTTACAGCAGCGTTTGCGCGCGCAGCACATGACGAACGGCGCGACGCTGATCGCCCCCGAAACGGTCTATTTCAGCTTCGATACGCAAATCGGCCGCGACGTCGTGATCGAGCCGGACGTTTTCTTCGGCCCCGACGTCACCGTCCACGACGGCGCGCACATCTTTGCCCACTGTCATATCGCAGGCGCGGACATCGGCGCTGGCGCCTCGGTCGGCCCCTTCGCGCGCCTGCGTCCCGGCACCAAAATCGGCAAAGACGCCAAAGTCGGCAATTTCGTCGAGACCAAAAACGCGCAGCTCGGCGCGGGCACGAAAGCGGGGCATCTCTCCTACCTCGGCGACGCGGAGATCGGCGATAACGCCAACATTGGCGCGGGCACGATCACCTGCAACTACGACGGCTTCGCAAAACACAAAACCACTGTCGGCAAAGGCGCCTTTATCGGTTCCAACACGGCGCTGATCGCGCCCGTGCGCGTCGGCGACGGCGCGATCACGGGCGCCGGCTCCGCGATCGGCTCTGACGTGCCGGCGGACGCCCTCGGCATCACCCGCGGACGCCAAGTCAACAAGGACGGCTGGGCGAAAGAATTCAGAAAAAAGAACACGAAGAAGAAGGACGAATAATCATGTGCGGCATCGTCGGCATCATCGGAAAAAAGGACGCAGCTCCCCAGTTGCTCGAGGGATTGAAAAGGCTTGAATACCGCGGCTACGACAGCGCGGGCATCGCCACGCTGGTCGGCGGCGAAATCGAGCGCCGCCGCGCCGAAGGCAAGCTCGTCAACCTCGCCACGCGCCTTGAAAAAGAGCCGCTTGACGGCACGGTCGGCATCGGCCACACGCGCTGGGCGACCCACGGCATCGCCAACGAAACCAACGCCCACCCGCACGCGACGGACAGGGTCGCCGTGGTACACAACGGCATTATCGAGAATTATCAGGAGCTTAAAAGCGAGCTGGAACAATCCCAGTGCCGATTCGAAACCGACACGGACACCGAGGTCATCGCCCACCTCGTCACGCATCATCTGAGGCAGGGCATGACGCCGCAAGCCGCCGTCGACGCCGCGCGCGTGCGGCTCAAGGGAGCCTTTTCCATCGCCATGATCTTCGCGGGCGAGGAAGATCTGATGATTGGCGTGCGCTGCGGCACGCCGCTGGCAATAGGGTACGGCAAAGGCGAAATGTTCCTCGCCTCAGATTCATACGCGCTCGCGCCGCTGACCGACAAGATCAGCTTTCTCGACGACGGCGACTGCGTGCATATGACGCGTAGCGGCGTCACCATCTTTGCCGCCAACGGCGACAAGGTCGAGCGCGAGATCCGCACCACGGCGCAATCCGGCGCCATCATGGGCAAGGGAAAATACCGCCACTTCATGCTGAAGGAAATATACGAGCAGCCCGCGGTCATCGCCGACACGCTCAATTCCTACATCAATCCCGCGACAGGCCACATCACGATGCCGGACGACATCATCGCGCTCAGCACATCGCCGCGCCTCACCATTTCCGCCTGCGGAACGGCTTTTTACGCCGGCATGGTGGCGAAATACTGGTTCGAGCAGATCGCGCGGCTGCCGGTCGAGACTGACATCGCCTCCGAATTCCGTTACCGCGAGGCGCCGCTGCCCAGAGGCGGCGCGGCCCTGTTCATCTCGCAATCGGGCGAGACGCTCGATACGCTCGAGGCCTTGCGCTACTGCAAGCGGCAGGACCAGAAGACCATCTCCCTGCTCAACACCATCGAAAGCACCATCGAGCGCGAATCGGATCATGTGCTGCGCACGCTGGCGGGGCCGGAAATCGGCGTCGCCTCGACAAAAGCCTTCACGACGCAGCTCACCACTCTCGCCTGCCTCGCTGTCGCCTTCGCCCGCACCCGCGGCAAGATCACGGCGGCACGCGAACAGGAGCTCACGGCGGCTTTAAGAGAGCTGCCCTCCCGCTTCGCCGCGCTGCTCAATCACGACGAAAAGATTCAAGCCATCGCGCACCAGATCGCGGAAGCCCGCGACGCGCTTTATCTCGGCCGCGGCACGGCCTACCCGATCGCGCTGGAGGGCGCGCTGAAACTGAAGGAAATCTCCTACATCCACGCCGAAGGCTACGCCTCGGGTGAAATGAAGCACGGGCCGATCGCCCTGATCGACGAGGATGTGCCGGTCATCGTCATTGCACCCTACGACGAGCTCTTCGAGAAAACCGCCTCCAACGCGCAGGAGATCGTCGCGCGCGGTGGCAAGGTGCTGCTGATCTCGGATAAAAACGGCATCGCCAAGCTGAGAGACATCGCCACCTGGACAATCGAAATTCCGGAAGCCGACCCGTTCGTTGCCCCCATCCTCTACACGCTGCCGGTGCAGCTGCTCGCCTATCACACGGCAGTGATCAAGGGCACGGACGTCGACCAGCCGCGCAATCTCGCCAAGTCCGTCACGGTCGAATAATTTCAGGCATTCAGCAGGCCGTGCTTCTCCAGCAAAGCGCGCAGCTCGCCCGACGCGTTGAGTTCTTTGATGGCATCGCTGCCGCCGACGAACTCGCCTCTGACGTAAAGCTGCGGGACGTTCGGCCAGTTGGTGAATTCCTTCACAGCCTGATAAAGCGCTTTGTCTTCAAGAACGTCGACGCTGTAATAAGAGACGTCGAGCCCGCGCAAAACCTCGGCCACGACGGCGGAATAGCCGTCTTGCGGAAAGATGGGGGTGCCTTTCATGTAAAGGACGATATCGTTTTCCGCGATGTCGCTGCGGATGCGTTCAAATTGCGCATTTTCCATTTTCACGAGTCCTCCTCGCTGCGGCGCTTCTCTGTCGCCTGATTTAGTCTCTATCCCTCAATTATTTTACAAAAAATTTGATTCTCCGCAAGTTCTGTCGTTAATCCATCTTTATGAACAGCGGCATGCAGAGCGTTACTGTTTTTTAACAATGATTGTAATATCATATACTTGAGCGGTTTTATTCCCGAAGGAAATTTTGTTCATGAGTTAATATCACCAATGCCAGAACATGACAGCAATCTTGGATTTGAAAAAGTCAGTCAGGCGGAACTGAACGAAATCATCCGCAAGCACCACATGTTCCTGACCGCCAAGGCGGGCGGCCGCCGCGCAGTGGTCAAGGACAAAGACCTGTCCGGACTTTCCTTCGTCGGCCAAAATCTCTCGCAGTCGGACTTCACGGGCTGTGTCCTCGCCGAATCCGACATGACCAATGCCAATTTCGAGAGCGCGACGCTCTTCGGCTGCGATTTCACCAGCGCGAAAATGGTCGGCACGCGGCTGGTGCGCGCCGACATGCGCGGATCCGAAGTCAGCCGCGCCGACCTGACAAAGGCGGACCTGACCGGCGCGGACCTGCGCGAAGGCAAGACCATCATCAAGCGCCGCGCCCACCCCTTAAGCGAGAATTTCGACGGTCCGCTGCCGACGCCGGCGCAGTTCGTGGGCAGCATCCTCAACAACGTCAAGCTCAACAACGCCATCGCCATCTCCGCCAATTTCACCGATGCCAACATGCAGGGCGTCTCGATGCATGGCGCCGACCTGCAGGGCGCGAACTTTCACGGCACGGACTTGAGCCGCGCCGACATGACCAAGGCCGACATGCGCAACGCCGATTTCACGCAAGCGACCATGGTCGACGCCCAAACCGACGGCGCGGAGACGAACGGCACGGATTTCACCCTGACCCTGACGGCAGAACCCGTCGGCAAAGACTTTGCCGAGGTGGATTTGACGCTCGACGAGCTTTTGCTCAAGCACGCCACATGGGTGGGCACGAGCGGCAGACAGGGCTTCCGGCTCGATCTCGCTGGCACGGACATGCGCAAAGGGCCTTCGCTCGCCGCCAAACGGCTCACCGCGATCAAGGCGCCGGGCGCGACCTTCGCCGAGATGGATTTGCGCGGCACCGAAATGCAGGGCGCGCATCTGGAGAAGGCGGACTTCCGCAAATGTCAGCTGCAAAACACCGACCTGCGCGGCACGAACTTCAGCGACGGCCTGTTCCAGCGCGCCAATTTTTCGAAAGCCAATCTCAACCCGCTGCAATTCAAAAAACCGGACGGCGTTGAATACCGCATCCCGTGCAATTTCGAACGGGCGGGCATGCGGCAGGTGGTCTTTTCCGGCGCGCGGATCATCGAGGGGAAATTCGCGGGCGCCGACCTGACGCAGGCCGATTTTTCCAACTGCGATCTGCGCCGTGCCGACTTCACCGGCGCCACCCTGACGGAGGCGAATTTCGACGGCGCGGTGCTGACTGACGCCATGTTCGACGATGACGCTCCGTCGCGGGAAAAAGCCTGATTTTTAAAGACTGCCCATGGCGTCGATCAGCTCTCCGGCCAGACCGCGTTCCTTCGCCTTATTCAAAAAGCGCGGTTGCACGCCGGAAAAACTGTGCTTGCCGATGACGCGGCCTTGCGCGTCCTCGCCGGTAATGTCGTAGAGGAACAAATCCTGCAGTGTGACAACGTCGCCTTCCATGCCGCACACTTCGGTGATGTGCGTGATGCGGCGCGAGCCGTCGTGTAGGCGCGCGTCGCACATCGGCGACGATTCGTCGATACGGCAGCAGACGTTAGTCAGCTGGGCGTTGTCGCGGAAGCGGACATCCGAGCGACGCACCTTGCCGCCCAGCTCGATATAAACGTTGTCGGGGCCGTTGACCATGATGTCGGAAATGTCGTCGCGCGCCAGCAGGACTTCCAGCGGCCCGAAGCCGAGCATCTCGTTGCAAATGTCCGTGGTGATGGTGTCCAGCTCTTCGGTAGTCAGTATGTACTGGCGTAACGTGCAAATCACTTCTATCGCGTGACGGATCTCGGCCTGCACTTCCTCGGGAGACATGTCGGCGAACTCGACGAGGTTGACCGATTTATAAAGCTCCTCGAGAATTTTTCGGCTAAGCTCTTCGAGTTTTTTACCGCCCCGCGCATGGGACACCACCGCCATCGTGTTGAGATTGGACGGCGGCGGCAGCGGTTGCGCCGGACGGGGCTGCGCGCTCTTCTCGATCATAGGAAGCATGTTCATCTTCTTGAGCGCGGCAACCGGCTTCGCGGGCGTGGCCGGCGTCTGGGGCTTTTGCCCGAACAGGGGCGCGGGTTGCGCCGACCGGCCGAATGCTTTGGGCGGTTGCGGCCCCTTGCTGCTGTCAGCCTGATCTCTCATCTTGCACAATTTTCATTGTGTTATTTTGATAAGGGACTAGCTTTTACCATATTTTTATAAAAGAACCAACCGAATAATCATAATCCTTAGTTGTGAATTTTATGCAAAAGTAGTAATCCCCCTATCATTTCCTTCCAGCCCCAAAGCCCATGGGTTATAAAGAACCATGCGTATCCGACAACTGCCAGAAACATTAATCAACCAGATCGCCGCGGGCGAGGTGATCGAGCGCCCCGCCGCCGCCGTCAAGGAGCTGGCCGAAAACGCCATCGATGCGGGCGCGTCGCGAATCGACATTTTGATCCGCGTAGGCGGCGCGAGCCTGATCACCGTGCAGGACGACGGCATCGGCATGACGGCGGACGAGCTGGCTCTCGCGGTCGAGCGGCACGCCACCTCGAAACTTCCAGACGACAACCTCGTGCATATCGCCTCGCTCGGCTTTCGCGGCGAGGCCCTGCCCTCGATCGGCGCGGTTTCCCGCCTCACGCTCACCAGCCGTCCGCGTAGCGATAAGACGGCGGATGCCGCTTCCATCACCGTCGATGGCGGCAAAAAATCAAAAATCACGCCCGCCGCGCATCCTGCCGGCACGAAGGTCGATATCCGCGACCTCTTCTACGCCACGCCCGCGCGCCTCAAGTTTCTCAAAACCCCGCGCAGCGAGGCAGGACAGGTGCGCGACGTCGTCACCCGCCTCGCCATGGCCTATCCCGACATTGCCTTTCGCCTGACGCACGACGACAAGACCGTGCTCGACCTGCCCTCCGCCGACCGTCTGGAGCGCCTGCAGCAGATCGTGGGGCGCGACTTCGCCGAAAACGCGCTGCCGATCACGCTGGAGCGCGACGGCATCACCCTCTCCGGTTTCGCCGCCCTGCCGACTCTCAACCGCGGCACCAGCCAGTATCAATATTTCTTCGTCAACGGCCGGCCGGTGCACGACAAGCTGACGGTCGGCGCGGTGCGCGGCGCCTATGCGGATTTTCTCGCCCGCGACCGCCATCCGATGCTCTGCCTGTTTCTCAACATGCCTCCGGAGTTGGTCGACGTCAACGTGCATCCCGCCAAATCCGAAGTGCGCTTTCAGGATGCGGCTCTGGTGCGCGGACTGATCGTCGGCGGTCTGAAGCACGCCATCACGGAGGCGGGGCATCGCGCCTCGACCACCGTCGCCGCGCAAACCCTGCAATCGTTCCAGTCCTCCGCGCCGCACTGGGACGGGGAATACCGCCAGCGGCAGCCATCTTACAAAAACTTTAAAGGCATGGCGGACGGAGGATCCGCGGGCAGCTATTACGCCGCGCACGGCAGCCTCGCGCTCGACGACGCGCCCGCTGCGCGGAACTTCGCCGGCGAAGCACCTGTCAACGACGCCGCGACCGCCGCGCAGCAGGACTTCCCCCTGGGCGCCGCCTGCGCGCAGTTGCATGAAACCTATATCGTTGCGCAAACCGCCGACGGCCTCGTGCTGGTCGACCAGCACGCCGCGCACGAACGTCTTGTTTACGAGAAGATGAAGCAGGCTCTCGCCGCCGGCGGCATAGCGCGGCAGGCGCTTTTGCTGCCGGAAATCGTCGAGATGGACGAGCCCGCCGTGGATCGCCTGCTCGCCCGCAAAGCGGAACTGGAAGAACTCGGCCTCGTCATCGAAAGCTTCGGCCCCGGCGCGATCGCCGTGCAGGAGGTTCCGGCGTTGCTCGGCGCAACCGACATCAGACAGCTCGTCTGCGATCTTGCCGACGACATCGCCGCCTACGGCCAGACCGTGTCGCTGAAAGAAAAACTGGAAAGCATCTGCGGCACCATCGCCTGCCACGGCTCGGTGCGCGCCGGCCGCCGCCTGACGCGCGAGGAAATGAACGCGCTCCTGCGCCAGATGGAAGCGACCCCCCATTCCGGCCAGTGCAACCACGGCCGCCCGACCTACGTCGAGCTGAAGCTGGGCGACATCGAAAAACTGTTCGGGAGAAAGTGATGTCCGGCGCGCCGGACAGCGGGAAAGGCGACGAGCAGCAACGCACGCGCTTCATGTGGATCTACTCCCTCGCCGCCGCAACGGCCCTTGCGCAATACGCCGTGACGCCCGGCACGTTCCTGTTCGGCCTCTTTCTGCTCTGGGCCAGCATTTTTCTGCTCCGCCGCCAGAAAAAAACGGCGCAGGGCACGGTCTTCGAAAGCCACGCGAAATGGATCGGGCGGACGCTGTATATCGGCTGCGTTTACCTGTTGCCTGCCGCCGCGCTCGTCATGTTCTTTTTTATTTTCAAATATGCGCATCTGACAGACCTGCAGCGGGACATCGCCAGGAACATCGTTACGGGAAGCATTGTAACCCCCGCCGATATAGAACGGATGGTGCGGAATTACTTCCATCAATACGGCGCCCTGATCAGCCGCATCGCCTACCTCTCCATTACCCCGCCGATCCTCTGGTGGCTGTGGCGCTGCTGGACGGGGTTCCGCCACGCCGCCAAATCGGAACCGATGAACAAACCCATGGCCTTCCTTTAAATGACAAAATTGCAAAACATCTCCATCACGGTCTATATCGCCTACTCGCTCGGCGCCGTGCTGCAGTTTTTCGACGCGACGATGATGGCGGGCCTTGTCGCTATCGCCCTCGCCGGCTTCATCGCCAACCAAAACCGGAAAAACGTCAAAGGCACGGTCTTCGAAAGCCATCTGCGCTGGATGAACCGCACCTTGTGGATCGGCGCGCTGGTGATCGTTCCGCTTGCTGTCGTTCTGACGGGGGTGCTGATCTTCGTCTTTACGGACGCGGCCTCTCTCGTCCATACGCTGCTCGGCGGAGATGCGCATGCTATTTTGAGCACGATCAAAAAATATTTTTCTGACAATATGGTCAGGATTCACGTTATCGCCGTCATCACCACTGCCGTTCCGGTCATATGGACGGTGCACCGCTGCTGGCGCGGCTACGTGCTCGCCCATGCAGAGAAACCCGTGGAGAACGTCACGCGCTGGTTTTAAGCAGCTCCCGAAAACGCACGACATCGCCAAGTTCTGCGCGCTTCGCCTCCAGCTGGCGACGCGCCTCCTCGTCCTCGCCCCAGGCCTCAAGCTGATGCAGCTCGTCGACAAATGCCGCGGCATAAGCCCCTTCCGGCGCAAGTCTTCCTTCCAGAAGTGCAAGGGCGATGATGACCGAGCCCGCCGTCGCGGCCGCCGCCTGCACGACGGTGAACGCGCCCGCATCGAGGCCGTCGATAACTTTTTTCAGCCTTTCGAGCGCCGCCGGCGGCTGTTGCCGGAACTGCACGCCTGACGCCGTATCGAAGACGATGCCGTATTGTTCCTCCATCCACGCCAGCAGCGGGCGCCACGCCTCTTCCTGCTTGCGGACGAGATCGGAGGGATGCGGCGCGAAATAACACAGCAGATCGGAGCCGCCGTATTTCAAAAGCTCCGCGTTCATGCCGGCGCGGTCAGGGCCCGCCGCCTTGTCGACCATGGTATTTGCAAGACGCGTCAGCGGCATGGTTTCCGGCTTCAGCTCTTCGCCTTGCTCTGCCCATTCCGCCGCTATGCCGTTCGCCAGCGGCAAGGCGGGCACGACCAGCGGCCTGCCAAGCGGGGTTTTGACGGGTTTTCCATCAAGGCGCACCGCATATTCACTCTCCCGTTTTTCCACGTCCGCCGTTTTATAAAACTTCTTCATTTCTGCTTCTCGCGCGCTTTCACGATCGCCGCGCAGGAGCCCTGATAGTCGCCGAACCCCGTCTCCAGCAGCGGCAACAGCGCGAGCGCTGGATTGACCACACCTAGCAGCATGCCGCCGATCTTTTCCACCATGCCGCCCGCCTCGGGCGTCACCGTCGGGTTGGCGATCGGCCCAGTAACCAGCATCGGCGTGGCCAGGCTCACCAGCTGCATGTTCTTGGGATTGGGGGTTAAAACCATATCGATCTTTTGGTTCACGAGATCGATGCGCCCCTTGGCGAAGATGGTGTTGTCGCCCGTATCGACGACGATGGTCCGGCTGTCGGCCATGCCGTCCTTGATGTTGAAATCGACGATGGCGCAGTTCAATTGCGTCTTGTCCTCTTTTCCGGGCAACAGGCTGGAAAGCAGGCCACTCGACCAGAATTTCAGCGACGAACTGGTGAGCGTTCCGCCGTTATTGGTCAGCATAAAACGTCCCTCCAGCCCGCCCAGCAACTGCACCGGCGTTTTTCCTTTGCTCATCAAACGGAATTCCGCGGCGACGTCGCCTTGCGCGCTGTCGCCGAGCAGCATGCCAAGCGGCACTTTTTTCGCCGCGCCGTCGATATAAAGGTTGTCACTCGCGTATTTCACGCTGCCGTCCAGCGTCGTGTCTTTCAGACGGCCCTTGAGCGGCTTCACTTCGAAGCCGTCCTTCAAAATCGTAACCGGCAGGTCGTAGTCACCGAGCGGCACGCCGTCAACTTTCAGGCCTTTCGCGCGGACAAAGACCCCGCGCGACGGATGCAGGCCGCGCAAAGCCAGGGCCACCGCGTCTGCCTTCACGTCCGCGCCGATGGAAACGCGATGCAGCAGCAGGGCCGGACGCCCGCCGACCAGCCTGAATTTGATGTTATTGCCGATCGTGACCTTCTGGCCGAGCAGCGCCGTCGTTGTTCTTTCTATGTGCGGTTTCAAGGGTGCGAGGTTCACAAACAGCAGCAGCACGAAAGCTACAAGTAGAAAAACGACGATATGCCAGAGCGCGGACAGAAATAACCTCATCATTACTCCACGTCCAGAAAGGGGTCCGTCTTGTCATCGGGATTGAAGTTGAAAAATTCCCACGTCTTGCGCATGGTCTTGTCGAGCGGCGCGGTGATGTCGAGCGTTTTTCCCGTCACCGGATGCGGCAGGATGATGCGTCGCGCATGCAGGTGCAGCATATTGGGCAGATCCGGTGTTTCCTCCAGCAATTCCTGATGACGGCTGTATTTGTAATCGCCCAGCAGCGGGCATCCCATCTCCAGCGCGTGGACGCGGATCTGGTGCGTACGCCCCGTGCGCGGCCAGAAGGCGACCCATGCCAGCTTCGTTCCCGCCGTTTCCAGCACCTGATAATAGGTGAGCGCGGTCTTTCCTTTTTCATCGTCGGTCGGGCGCATTTTTTCGCCGTCCGCGCCGGCGGTTTTGGCGATCACGGATTTGATCTTGCCCTGATGCAGTTTCGGCGCGGGCACGGTGATCGCCCAGTAATATTTGCGGATGTCGCGCCCCTGAAACAGCGCGCCCATTTTCTTTGCCATCTCCGGATTGCGCGCCAGCAGCATGACGCCGGAGGTGTCTTTGTCGAGCCTATGCACCAGATGCGGCTTCACGCCGTCCACGGCCAGGCCTTCCAGCATGCCGTCGACATGGCGGGTGATCTTCGAGCCGCCCTGCGAGGCGAGACCCGCGGGCTTGTTGATGGCGATGACGGCGCCATCTTCATACAAAACCAGCGAACGGATAAAATCGGCATCGCGCGCGCTGACGGATTTTTTGTCCCGCGGCTCCGCGCCGGATAATTGCGGCGGAATGCGGATCTGCTGCCCCTTGACCAGCCGCGCATCGCCCTTCACCCGCTTGCCGTCAACGCGCAGCTGTCCGGTGCGGAGAATCTTCTGCAGGTTGCCGAACGGCACGGCCGGATAATGCTTCTTGAGCCAGCGGTCGAGACGCACACCGTCTTCCGTTTCTGCGACAACGACGTTTTCGGCCATCAGGGATACATCCGCCGGACGAGTAGCACGGCGCCAAACAGCATGGTGAGGGAAATGCCGACGGAGCCGATCATATACAAAAGCGCGCCGATATACCGGTCCGTATCCACCAGCTTGAACATATCGAACGAAAACGTCGAAAACGTGGTAAATCCGCCAAGGACGCCCGTCACCAGAAAGGCCCGTGTCTCGAGCGACAACTGCCATTTCAGCGCCATCATCTCCATCAGGAAGCCGATGACAAACGAACCGGTGACATTGACGGCCATCGTGCCGTAGGGAAAGTGCGCGCCCGTCAGGTTGTTCACCGCCGCAATCATATAGTGCCGCGCCACCGCGCCAAGCCCGCCGCCAAAGGCGATCGCCAATATCATGCCCATTATTCTTTCTCCTTCTCTTGCCTCAGTTTGTCCCAGTAGTCGATGCGCTTTTTGATCTCGCGCTCGAAGCCGCGCTCCACGGGGATGAAAAACCGCCGCCGCCGCATCTCTTCGGGGAAATAATTCTGACCGGAAAACCCGTGCTCGGTATCGGGGTCGTATTGATACCCCGATCCGTAGCCGATCTCTTTCATCAGTCTGGTCGGCGCGTTGAGAATGTGTTTCGGCGGCATCAGCGAGCCGGTTTCCTTCGCCGCCGCGCGCGCCGCGCCGTGGGCGACGTAGGCCGCGTTGGATTTCGGCGCGGTAGCAAGATAAATCAGCGCTTCGCTCAACGCCAGTTCGCCCTCCGGCGCGCCGAGGCGCTCGAACACCTCCCACGCGTGCAGCGCGACCGTCATCGCCTGCGGGTCGGCAAGGCCGATGTCCTCGACCGCCATCCGCACCATGCGCCGCGCGATATAGCGCGGGTCCTCGCCGCCTTCCAGCATGCGGCTGAACCAGTAGAGCGCGGCGTCGGCATCGGAGCCGCGCACGGACTTGTGCAGCGCGCTGATGAGATTGTAATGCCCTTCGTCCGACTTGTCATAGAGCGGCGCGCGTTTTTGCACCAGTTTGGTGAGCGCGGGAATATCAAGCACGCCCTTCTTTTGCGATTGGAAAATCCGCTCGGCGAGATTGAGGATATAGCGCCCGTCTCCGTCGGCCATGGAGAGCAGTGCGGCACGCGCCTCCGGCGTCAGCGGCAGGGGACGGTCGAGCGTTTTTTCCGCGCGCCGCAGCAGCGTCTCCAGCGCCGCATCGTCCAGCCGCTTCAGTACCAGCACCTGACAGCGCGACAGCAGCGCGGCATTCAGTTCGAAAGACGGGTTTTCGGTCGTCGCCCCGACCAGCGTGATCGTGCCGTCCTCGACGTGCGACAGGAAACCGTCCTGCTGCGCCTTGTTGAAACGGTGGATCTCGTCGACGAACAACAGCGTGCCGCGCCCCGCGCGCCTGCGGTGCACGGCGGATTCGAACACCTTGCGCAAATCGGCGACACCGGAAAAGACGGCGGAGATCGCCTCGAAATGGAGATCGGTATGCCGCGCCAGCAGCCGCGCCAGCGTCGTCTTGCCACAGCCCGGCGGTCCCCAGAGAATCAGCGAGGGGATGTTCCCCGCTTCCGCCATTTGCGCCAGCAGGCCGTCGTCTTTGGTCAGATGGTCCTGCCCGACGACGTCTTCCAGATTTTGCGGGCGGAGCAGATCGGCCAGCGGATGCGGAGCCGCATCGCTTTTGTCCTCTCCCGCAATATCGAACAGGCTGGTCATCCGGCGATATTCAGGGTGATCGTCCGCCCCGCGCGGAGGATCTGCACCTGCCACCGCGGCGTATTGGCCTTCGCCAGAAACGCCTTCAATTGTTCGACGGAGACGATTTGCTGCCCGTTCACGAGGGTGAGGACATCGCCCCTTTGCAGACCGATGAGGCCGGCCGTGCCGCCCTTGACGTCATAAACGACGACGCCCGCGCTGGCGCTGAGCTCGCCCATCTCCTGCGACAGCGCCGGAGAGATATTCGCCACCACAGCGCCTGCGAAAGGGTTCAGCCCCTGAAGCAGGGTTGCGTCCGGCGCCGGCACGG
The DNA here is from genome assembly GCA_021849295.1 of Pseudomonadota bacterium. GTDB lineage: Bacteria > Pseudomonadota > Alphaproteobacteria > Micavibrionales > UBA2020 > PALSA-926. Next base: position 16,432 of record JAJZTA010000022.1, read on the forward strand.
CGGGCGCCGGCTCGGCCGGAAGCTCGACCTGCATGATTTTTCCCTGACGCGATATCTCGAGACGGATCGTGCTGCCGATCGGCACCGTCCCCAGCCGGAACTTCAGAGCCTCGGGGTCCTGTATCCGCTTGCCGTTGATGGCGAGAATGACGTCGCCGCGCTTGATGCCCGCCTTTTCGGCAGGGCTGCCCTTGACAACTATCGACGTCAGCGCGCCATAAGTGTTCTTCAAATGCAGGCTCTGCAACATGTCCCGCGTCACCGCCTGCCCGACCATGCCCGTCCAGGCGCGCGCAACCTTGCCGCCGTGGAGAGCGTCGGCGATGATCGCGCGCACCATGTCCGACGGAATGGCGAAGCCGATGCCGAGCGAACCGCCGTCCTTGGAATAAATCTCGCTGTTGATGCCGATCAGCCGCCCCTGCATATCGACCAGCGCGCCGCCGGAATTGCCAGGATTGATCGCCGCGTCCGTCTGGATGAAATAGCGGTAGTCTGACCTGCCGATGTCGGTGCGCGCGAGGCCGGAGACGATGCCGTTCGTCACCGTCTGCCCGACGCCGAACGGGTCGCCGATCGCCAGCACGAGATCGCCCACCTGGACGTTATCGCTGTCCGCCAGTTGCAACACCGGCAGCTTTTCGCCTTGCGCGTCGATTTTGAGGATCGCAAGGTCGGTGCGCGGATCGTCGAGAATCTTTTTGGCGTCGAACTCGCGCCCGTCGGACAGAACGACCCTGATCTCCATCGCGTTCGCGATCACGTGATGGTTGGTGGCGATAATGCCGTCCGCACCGACGATCACGCCGGAGCCGAGCGACCGCTGGATCTGCTCGCGGGTCAGGTTGCCGAATTGCGGCGCTCTGAAAAACTGGTTGAAAAGCGGATTGAGCGCAAACGGGCTGATGACCTGCAGACTCTGCCTGACGACTCGTTTTGCATAAATATTGACGACGGCAGGCACGACCTTCTTGACCAGCGGCGCGAAGCTCAGCTGCATCTGCTGGATGGAAACCGGCACCTGTTCCTGTGCCTGCCCAGAGGACGCTTGCGCCTGCGCGGCGCCCGCGCACAGCATCAAAACGCATGAGAAAATAGCGAGTGTCTTTTTCATGACTGTCCCTTCGTTGTCATACCCCAGAAAAACCGCCTCCGGAACGCCGGAGTTCCGTTTTTGCCCAAATGGACGCGCCAAATAAACCGCAAAAAAGGGCGAAAGAATGAACTTCCGCCCTTTTTTTATATCTTATTTTTCAAAAGTTAACCAGCGGCGGCTTTCTTTTTCGCCGGAGTTTTTTTGGCCTTCTTTTCGGAAACAGGTTTTGCTTCCGCTTCCTCGGCCTTGTCCGCGCCGCTGTCCTGCCCTTTGGCGGCGGGGTCGCGGTCGACCAGCTCGATAATCGCGACGGGCGCGTTGTCGCCGTGGCGGAAACCGGCCTTGTAAATGCGCGTGTAACCGCCCTTGCGCTCCTGGTAGCGGGGCGCGAGCACGTCGAACAGCTTCTTCAGCATGTCGAGATCGCGCAGGCGCGACTGGGCGAGGCGGCGATTGGCCAAGCCGCCCTTTTTGCCGAGGGTGATCAGCTTCTCGACGAAGCCGCGCAGCTCCTTCGCTTTCGGCAGCGTGGTGGTGATCTGCTCGTGCTTGATGAGGGCGACGGCCATGTTGGCGAACATCGCTTTGCGGTGGGTTGTGGTTACGCCGAGTTTACGGCCTGCTTTTTTATGACGCATTGGTCAGTTCTCCTTGTGCTGTCGCCTTACGCATAAGACGGATTGTATGAGCGATACCCTGTGTTCAGCAGCACCGCGGCGGGCACAATGCCCGTTAGTTCAAATCCATTAGTTCCGAGTTCAGAACGGCTCTTCGAGCTTCTTGGCGAGGTCTTCGATGTTCTCGGGCGGCCAGCCTTCGACTTTCATGCCGAGGTGCAGGTCCATATTGGTGAGAACTTCCTTGATCTCGTTGAGCGACTTGCGGCCGAAGTTCGGAGTGCGGAGCATGTCCGCTTCCGTCTTCTGGACGAGGTCGCCGATGTAAATGATGTTGTCGTTCTTGAGGCAGTTGGCCGAACGGACAGAAAGCTCCAGTTCTTCGACCTTGCGCAGCAGGTGACGGCTGAAGGGCAGCTCGTCCTTGTCTTCTTCCTTGGCGACCGCTTCCGGCTCCTGGAAGTTGACGAACACTTGCAGCTGGTCTTGCAGGATGCGCGCGGCGAAAGCCACGGCGTCTTCCGGTTTGACTGTGCCATTGGTTTCGACGTCCAGAACGAGTTTATCGTAATCGGTGATTTGGCCGACGCGGGTGTCTTCGACCTTGTAGGACACGCGGCGCACGGGGCTGAAGATGCTGTCGACCGGAATGAGGCCGATCGGCGCGTCTTCGGCGCGGTTTTGCGAAGCAGGGCGGTAGCCCTTGCCGGTACTGACGGAGAATTCGATCTCCAGCTTGGCGCCGTTGCCGAGCGTGCAAAGGACGAGGTCGGGATTGGTGATCTCGATATCGGCGGTGGTCTCGATCATGCCGGCCTTGACTTCGCACGGGCCTTCGGCGCGCAGATGGATCTTCTTCGTGCCTTCGACGTGCATGCGCAGGGCGATGTTCTTGACGTTGAGGATGATGTCGGTCACGTCTTCGCGCACGCCATCGATGGAGGAGAACTCGTGCAGCACGCCATCGATCTTGATCGAGGTGATGGCGGCGCCCTGCAGGGAAGACAGCAGGACGCGGCGCAGCGCGTTGCCGAGCGTCAGGCCGTAGCCGCGCTCGAGCGGCTCGACGACGACGGTGCCGTGGCGGGCGGGATCTTTTGCGGTGGTGACTTCAATCTTGTTCGGTTTGATAAGCTCTTGCCAGTTTTTTTGTATCAAGGTCAGCCCCTCTTATATATTAGCGGTAAATAAACGACGAAACAGGTCTCGGAAACTTAAACGCGGCGGCGCTTGCGCGGACGGCAGCCGTTGTGCGGCACCGGCGTGATGTCGACGATCGAGTTGATCGTGAAGCCGACGGACTGCAGCGCGCGCAAAGCCGATTCGCGGCCCGAACCCGGACCCTTGACCAGCACCTCGAGCGTCTTGACGCCGTGTTCCTGCGCCTTGCGGCCGGCGTCTTCGGCGGCGATCTGCGCCGCATAAGGAGTCGATTTGCGCGAGCCCTTGAAGCCCTGATGGCCGGCGGTGGACCAAGCCAGCGTGTTGCCTTGCGCGTCTGTGATCGTGACGATGGTGTTGTTGAACGTCGAGTTGACGTGCGCCGTACCGGTGGTGACGTTCTTGCGTTCTTTTTTGCGTGCGCGCACCGCCTGGTTTTTTTTCTGCTCTTTATCCATGTTATTCTGCTTTCACTAAAATTTTACTTCTTCGCCGCGACCATCTTCTTGCCGGCGATCGTCTTGCGCGGGCCTTTGCGCGTGCGCGCATTGGTCTTGGTGCGCTGGCCGCGCACGGGCAGGCCCTTGCGATGACGCAGGCCGCGATAGCAGCCGAGGTCCATCAGGCGCTTGACGCTCATGGCGATTTCGCGGCGCAGTTCGCCCTCGACCTTGCAACTCGCCTTGATCGCGTCGCGGATGCGGTTCAGTTCGTCCTCGGAGAGCGCGTTGACGCGCTTACCCCAGGGCACGCCGGCCGTTTCAAGAAGTTTTTTGGCGGTCGTACGGCCGATGCCATGGATATAGGTCAGCGCAATGCCGACAACTTTTTCGGTGGGGATATTGACACCTTCGATACGTGCCACGCGGATACTCCTTTATTCAGGACAAAAATTACATCCCGCATGCTGAAGAGCAGGCGAGTCGGCGCATTATAAGAGAAGAGCAAGATACGTCAACAGTATATTTACCTTATTGAAGGCGAAAGCGCGCTTTTTCGCCAATTCGGCATAAAAAGTTAATTTTTAGCCGTTTTTCTTGGCCTGAATTCCTTGATTCGGCGTCTTTTTGGACGGGAAAAGAGCCAGAATCTCGGCAGTCACGTTCTTCAAGGGCGCCATGCCGTCGACTGTTTTCAATAATCCGCGCTCCTCGTAGAAGGGGAGAATCGGCTTGGTCTGCTTGTGGTAGGTGTCGAGACGGGTGCGCACCGTCTCCTCGTTATCGTCCGGACGGCGGGTGAAGTGGTCCTTGGCGCCGCATTTGTCGCACGTGTCGGGATCGTGCGGAGGCTTGAACTTGTCGTGGTAGCCCTCGCCGCAATCGCCGCAGGTGAAGCGGCCGGAGATGCGCTCTACCAGATCGTCGTCGTCAACGGTCATCTGCACCGCGGCATCGAGCTTGATGCCTTTCTTTTTCAGCATCTCCTCCAGCGCCTCGGCCTGCGCGACGTTGCGCGGAAAGCCGTCGAGGATGAAGCCGTTCTTGCAATCCGGCTGGTCAAGCCGCTCGGAGATCATCTTGATAGTAATGGCATCCGGCACCAGCGTGCCCGCCTTGAGAATCTCCTCGACCTGCTGGCCCAGCGCAGTCTTGTTCTTGATGTTCTCGCGGAAGAGATCGCCCGCGGCAATCTGCGGAATGCCGTATTTCTCCGTCAAAATGCGCGCTTGCGTGCCTTTGCCCGCGCCCGGCGGACCCAAAAGGATAATTCTCATCTCCGCGACCCTCTCAGTTTGGTTTTCTTGATCAGACCCTCATATTGGTGCGCAATCAGGTGGGAATGGATCTGCGCCACGGTATCCATCATCACGACGACGGTAATCAGCAGGCTCGTGCCGCCGAAGTAGAACGGCATGCTGAATTTCGACATCAGAAACTCCGGCAAAAGGCAGACGAAGACCAGATAGGCCGAGCCGATAACGGTGATGCGCGTCAACACGTAGTCCATGTAATCCGCCGTCGCCTGCCCCGGACGGTAGCCCGGAATGAACCCGCCGTATTTGCGCAGGTTGTCCGCGGTTTCGTCGGGATTGAAGACGATTGCCGTGTAAAAGAACGTGAAGAAAACAATGAGTATGCCGTAAGAGGCCATAAACAGCGGCTGGCCGTGCTGGAGGTTGCGCGCGACCCATTCCATGACGGTGCTGTTTTTGCCAAAACCGGAAAAGTTCACAAACGTCATCGGCAGCAGCAGCAGCGAGGACGCGAAGATCGGTGGAATGACGCCGGAGGTGTTGAGCTTCAGCGGCATATGGCTCGAATCGCCGCCGGACATGCGGTTGCCGACCATGCGCTTCGGGTACTGCAATATCACGCGCCGGTAGGCCCGCTCCATGAAGACGATAAAGGCGACAACGGCGATCACCATCACGATAATGCCGAGGATTGTAAGCGGCGACAGCGCGCCCTGCTGGCCCAGCGCCAGCACCGCACCGACCGCGCTCGGAATGCGCGAAACAATGCCCGCGAAGATGATCAGCGACTGGCCGTTGCCGACGCCGCGTGCCGTGATCTGCTCACCAATCCACATCAGGAAGATCGTGCCGCCGACCATACTTATGACGGTCGTGATGCGGAAAAAGACGCCGGGATCGATCACGGCGGAAAGGCCGCCCTGCCCGCGCATATGCTCGAGCGCCACGGCAAGGCCGTAGCCCTGCAGCGCCGCCAGCAGGATGGTGCCATAGCGCGTATACTGGTTGATCTTCTGCTGTCCTGATGCGCCCTCTTTTTTCAGCGCCTCGAGCTGCGGGTGCATGGAGGTCATAATCTGCATGATAATCGACGCCGAGATGTAGGGCATGATATTGAGCGCGAAAATCGACATCCGCTTCAGCGCGCCGCCCGAGAACATGTTGAACATGTCGAGCACGCCGCCGGAATGCTGGTGGAAAATGCCTTGCCAGACCTGCGGGTCGATCCCTGGCAGGGGGATGAACGTGCCGAGGCGGAAAACCAGCAGTGCGCCGAGCGTAAACCACAGGCGCTTTTTCAACTCCGTCGCTTTGGAAAAAGCCGCGAAATTGAGGTTGGAGGCGAATTGTTCGATGTCCGATGACACTATAGAGGTCTCCTCTTGAATGGGCGCGATCGGGCACAAGTCTAGGGCGATGAAATCAGCGGGTCAATAGCTATAACCGACCGCCGTGACACAGGCTTTTTCAAAGCGCAGCCGAAAGAAACGCCGCGCCGTCGCGCGCCGCCCGATATGTTACGGAACGCGAGGTTGGTTACTTCTTGGCGGCCTTTTTGGCTTGCTCTTTTTTGCCGGGCTTGCCCTTGAGAAGCTTGTTGAGCTTCGCGGGCAGAACCTCGATCTTGCCGCCGGCTTTTTCCACCGCGGCGATCGCGCCCTTGGTCGCGCCGGTCACGACGATGTCCAGCTTGGCCTTGAGCGGCTGACGGCCGGCGACGACGCGCAAACCGTCCTTGCCCCCGCGGACAACGCCCGCATCGAGCAAAACGGCGAGGTCAATCTTGGAACCGGAAATCTTTTTGGACGCCACAGCTTCCTGCAGGTCGTCGAGATTGATCTCCGCATAGCATTTGGCCGTATAGTTCTTGAAGCCGCGCTTCGGAATACGGCGCAACATCGGCATTTGACCGCCTTCGAAGCCCTTGATCGCCACGCCGGAGCGGGCTTTCTGGCCCTTGACGCCGCGGCCGCAGGTCTTGCCCTTGCCGGAACCGATGCCGCGACCAACCGTGATAGAGGCCTTGCGCGCGCCGGGATTGTCTTTGAGCTGGTTGAGTTTCATGGCTTTATTCCTTTTGTCCTTATTCTTACGCCGCGTCTTCGACGGTGACGAGATGTTTGACGACATTGATCATGCCGCGCACGGCGGGCGTGTCTTCCAGCACCTTCGAGCGGTGGCGCTTGTTGAGACCGAGACCGATCAGCGTCGCTTGCTGCACATCGATGCGGCCAATCGGGCTGCCGATCTGCGTGACCTTGATTTTCTTGCCGGATTTCGCAGCAGCCTTCGGTGCAGCTTTCTTCGCGGCGGGTTTCTTTTTTGCTTCAGTCATTATGCGGTCTCCTTCGCATCGTTCTTGCGACCCAGCACTTCGTTGACGCGGCGGCCGCGGCGGCCGGCGACCATGCGGGGGCTTTCCATGATTTTGAACGCGGCGAGCGCGGCCTTCACCATGTTGTAAGGGTTGGGGGAACCGAGATTCTTCGCCACGACGTCGTGAACGCCGAGAACTTCGAACACGGCACGCAGCGGACCTCCGGCGATGATGCCTGTACCGGCCGGAGCGGCGCGCAGGCGCACGCGACCGGCGCCGAAGCGCGCTTCAATGTCGTGATGCAGCGTACGCGCATCGCGCAGGGGGACGCGCACCATGTGGCGCTTCGCCTGATCGGTGGCTTTTTTGATCGCTTCGGGAACTTCACGGGCCTTGCCGGAGCCGGCGCCGATGCGGCCGCGGCCGTCACCGACGACGACGATGGCGGCGAAGCCCATGCGGCGACCGCCCTTGACCGTCTTGGAAACGCGGTTGACGGCGACGAGACGTTCTTGCAGCTCGCTGCCCTCTTCGCGGTCGCGGCCTTTGTGTTCTCTTTTTTTCGGTTCTGCCATTGTTCTCTTCCTTTAAAACGATAAGCCGGCTTCGCGCGCCGCTTCTGCGAGGGCCTTGACGCGGCCATGATACATGTAGGAGCCGCGGTCGAACGCGACTTTCTCGACGCCCGCCTTTTTGGCGCGCTCGGCGACGAGCTTGCCGACAGCGGCGGCCGCGTCCTTGTTGTGCGTGCTCTTGAGGCTCTTCTTCAGATCCGTGTCCATCGTCGAGGCGGCGGCCAGCGTCGTGCCGGTCACATCGTTGATGACTTGCGCGTAGATATGGTGCGCGGAGCGGTGTACGCTGAGACGCGGACGGTTGTTCTTCTCCGTTGCATGCCGGACGGCCTTGCGGACCCGCCACTGGCGGCGTTGTTTTGACGTTGTTTTCATGGCTTACCCTTACTTCTTCTTGCCTTCCTTGCGGCGGATGATTTGACCTTCGTACCTGAAGCCCTTGCCTTTATACGGCTCCGGCGGCTTCATGTAGTAAATTTCGGCGGCGACCTGGCCGACTTTTTGCTTGTCGCTGCCGTGGATTTCGATTTCCGTCGGCTTCGGCGCCTTGATCTCGATGCCCTGCGGCGTCTTGTAGTTGACTTCGTGGCTGAAACCGATCTGTATCACAAGGTCCTTGCCCTTCATCTGGGCGCGGAAACCGACGCCTTCGAGAAGCAGCTTCTTGGAATAACCTTCGGTCACGCCCTTCAGCATGTTGCGCAGGTTGGAGGCCGTCGTACCCCACATATCCATGGCGAAACGCGCCTTGGAGACGGGACGGATGGTGACGGCACCGTCCTTGACTTCGACGGAGACATCGCTGACGAGATCGAGCGTGAGTTCGCCCTTCTTGCCCTTGACGACCATCTTCCCGCCGCCGACCTTGACGTCGACGCCGGCGGGGATCTTGATCGGGTGTTTTGCAATTCTTGACATGACTACATACCCTTCGATTAAAAGACCCGGCAGAGCAGTTCGCCGCCCACATGCGCTTCGCGTGCTTCCTTGTCGGACATCACGCCACGCGAGGTGGAGAGGATCGAAATACCAAGACCGTTATAAACGCGCGGAACGTCCGCGACCTTCGAATAAATCCGGCGGCCGGGGCGGGAAATGCGCGTGATGTTGCGGATCACCGGCTGGCCTTCGGAATATTTCAGTTCGACATTCAGCTCGTCCGCGCCGTTGTCCTTCTTCGACACGCTGTAATCGCGAATATAGCCTTCGCGCTTCAGCACTTCGAGCACGCTGATGCGGTGCTTCGACGCGGGGCTGGAGACGGCGGTCAGGCGCGCCATCTGGCCGTTGCGGATGCGGGTGAGCAAATCTCCAAGAGGATCGTTTACCATTGATATATTCTCCTTTCCTCTTACCAGCTTGATTTCGTGACGCCCGGGATCATCCCCATGGACGCGAGTTCGCGGAACATCAGGCGCGAGATGCCGAATTTCCGGTAGTTGCCGCGGGCGCGGCCCGTGAGCGCGCAACGGTTGCGGATGCGCGTCGGGTGCGAGTTGCGCGGCAGCGTCGCCATCTTCAGGCGCGCGGCGAAGCGCTCGTCCGCCGGACGGGATTCGTCGTTGGCGATCTCCTTGAGACGCGCCCACTTGGCGGCATACTGCTTCACCATCTTCTTGCGGCGGTTGTTCTTTTCGACTGAACTTGTTTTAGCCATACTTGAAAAATCCTTCCTGAATTAACGAATCCTGAAGGGCATTTTGAGCGCCTTCAGCAAAGCTTTTGCATGATCATCCTTCGTTGCTGTGGTGCAAATGATGATGTCCATGCCCCGGATCGTATCGACTTTATCGAAGTTGATTTCGGGGAAAATGATCTGTTCCTTGATGCCGAGGGCGTAGTTGCCATGACCGTCAAAGCTCTTGTCCGACACGCCGCGGAAGTCGCGGATGCGGGGCATGGCGATCGTGATCAGGCGGTCAAGGAACTCGTACATACGCTCGCCGCGCAGGGTCACCTTGCAGCCGATCGGCACGCCTTCACGCAGTTTGAAGGTCGCAATCGACTTCTTGGCGTGCAGGACCACCGGCTTTTGGCCCGCGATCAGCGTCATGTCGGCAACGGCGCCGTTGATCTTCTTGCTGTCGGAGGCGTTTTCGCCCACGCCCATATTGATGACGATCTTGTCCAGACGCGGGATCTGCATGTCGTTTTCGAATCCGAACTGCTGCTTCAACGCCGGCTTGATTTTTTCCAGATATTCTTTTTTAAGACGCGCTACCATAGCTTCCTCACTTATTCCATCTGCTCGCCGGAACGTTTTGCGACGCGCACCTTGCGGTCACCCACTGTTTTGTATCCGACGCGGGTCGGCTTGCCGGACTTGGGGTCGAGCAGCGCCACGTTGGATATATGCAGCGACTTTTCGATCTTCTCGAGGCCGCCGGGGCTGGCTTGCGAAGGCTTGCGGTGCTTGGTCACTTGATTGACGCCTGCAACCGTGACACGCGCCATTGTCGTGTCGATGTGCTTCACTTCGCCCTTTTTGCCTTTGTCCTTGCCGGTGAGGACGATCACGGTGTCACCCTTCTTGATCTTGAATTTCTGAGCGGTCATCACAGCACCTCCGGGGCAAGGGAAATGATTTTCATGAAGTTCTTGCCGCGCAGTTCGCGGGTGACGGGCCCGAAGATACGGGTGCCGACCGGCTCGCCGGCCTGATTGATCAGCACGGCGGCGTTGCGGTCGAAGCGGATCGACGTGCCGTCGTCGCGCTTCAGCGGCGTGGAGGTGCGGACGATAACCGCCTTGTGCACGGTGCCCTTCTTGACGCGGCCGCGCGGAATGGCGTCCTTCACCGAAACGACGACGATGTCGCCGATCCCGGCCGTCCGGCGGTGAGAACCGCCCAGCACCTTGATGCACTGGACCCGGCGGGCGCCGCTGTTGTCGGCAACATCCAGATTAGTTTGCATCTGTATCATGTTTTTGACCTTTCTAAATAAACTCTTCTTACTTCTCTTCTTTTTTGGCCGAAAGATCGCGCTTCACGGACTTTTTGCCATGATCCGCGTCGTCAACCGTCTTCGCCTGGCTTTCGCCTGTCACTTTGCCGCTGATTACGCGCCAATTTTTCGATTTGGAAAGCGGACGGCACTCCTCGATCGTCACCACGTCGCCGACCTTCCACTGGTTCGTCTCGTCGTGCGCCGCATATTTCGCGGAACGGCGGACGATCTTGCCGTAAACGCTGTCTTTCACGCGGCGCTCGACCAGCACCGTTACCGTTTTGTCGCACTTATTGCTGACGACTTTGCCTTCAAGTACACGACGTGGCATGTTTCTTACTCCTTAGCTTTCTTTTTGGCCGGCGCCTTTTTGGCCGCCTTCGCGGGTTTCGCGGACGGGGCGGTGCCGGATTTCATTTCGTTCAAAAGCGTCTTGATCTTGGCGATATCGCGGCGAACCGTGCGGATGCGCGACGTGTCTTCGATCTTGCCTGTCTTTTGCTGGAACCGGAAATTGAACTGCTCCTTGCGCAGATCCATCAGGCTCTGCTGCAGTTCGTCTTGGCTTTTTGCTCTCAAATCTGCGGTTTTCATTTTCTTCTCTTCCTAGTCGCGGGACACGAAACGCACTTTGATCGGCAGCTTAGCGGAAGCGAGCGAAAAGGCTTCTTCCGCGACTGCGCGAGGCACGCCGTCCAGTTCAAACATGATCTTGCCGGGCTTGACGCGCGAAACGTAAAACTCGGGCGAACCTTTACCGGAACCCATACGCACTTCAAGCGGCTTCTTGGAGACCGGCACATCCGGGAAAATACGGATCCACAAACGGCCCTGACGCTTGATGCAGCGGCTGATGGCGCGGCGGGCGGCCTCGATCTGGCGCGCGGTGATGCGCTCGGGGGTGACCGCCTTCAGCCCGAAGGAGCCATAAGCCAGGTAAGTGCCGGAGGTCGCTTTCCCGTGGATGCGCCCCTTGTGCTGCTTCCTGTACTTCATTTTCTTTGGTGACATCATGGCCGTAATTCCTTTTTTCTCTTAAAACCTTATGCCCGTTGCTGGTGTTGGTCGGTCAGACGCTTGTCATGCGCCATCGGATCGTGCGCGAGAATCTCGCCCTTGAAGATCCATACCTTGATACCGATGATGCCGTAGGTCGTCGAGGCGCGCGAAACGGCGTAATCCATGTCGGCGCGCAGCGTGTGCAGGGGCACGCGGCCTTCGCGGTACCATTCGCGGCGGGCGATTTCCGCGCCCGCCAAACGACCGGCGCAGTTGACACGGATGCCGCCGGCGCCGAGACGCAGGGCCGATTGCACCGCACGCTTCATCGCGCGGCGGAACGAGACGCGGCGCTCGAGCTGCTGGGCGATGCCGTCGGCCACGAGTTGCGCGTCCATTTCCGGCTTGCGGATTTCGACGATGTTCAGCGTGACGTCGCCGCCGGTGAACTTGGACAGGTCCTTGCGGAGCTTCTCGATGTCGGAGCCCTTCTTGCCGATGATCACGCCAGGACGCGCCGTGTGGATGGTGACGGCGGTCTTGTTCGCGGCGCGCTCGATGACGACGCGCGCGACGCCCGCGGTTTTCAGCGCGGCGAGAACGTGGTTGCGGAGCTTGATGTCTTGCAGCAGCTTGACCGCGTAGTCCTTGCCCGCGTACCAGCGGCTGTCCCACGTGCGGTTGATGCCCAGTCTCAGTCCGATCGGGTTAATCTTCTGACCCATACTTATTCTCCAGCTTTCGTTTCGGTTGCGTCGGCTTTTTTCGCCGCGGGTTTCTTTGTTGCCGTCTTCTTGGCGGCGCCTTTGGCTTTCGCCTTGCCGCCCTCTTTCAGCTTGGCTTCGGCGGCGGCTTTTTTCGTCTTGTGCTTTTCCGCGCCACCTTCGCCAACGACGATGGTGATGTTGGAAAACGGCTTTTCAACGGCGGCGGAACGGCCGCGGCCGCGTGCATGGAAGCGGCGCATCGTCATGGTCTTGCCAACGGTCGCCGATTTCACGACCAGACGGTCGACGTCGAGATTGTGGTTGTTCTCGGCGTTGGCGATCGCGGATTCGAGGACTTTACTGACCTCAAGCGCCATGCGCTTGCGCGAAAACTGCAGGTCGATCAGCGCGCGCGAGGCGAGCTTGCCACGGATCATTTCCGCCAGCAGGTTGAGCTTACGGTCGCTGCCTTTGATATAACGCGCCTTGGCGATAGCTTCTGTTTCGGCGCGGCGGGGTTTGTTTGTTTTTGACATGGTCTTTACGCCTTCTTCGCTGTCTTGTCGGCGCCGGCTGCGGTGTGCGCGACAAAGTGACGCGTCGGCGCGAACTCGCCCAGCTTGTGGCCGATCATATTGTCCGTGACGAGCACGGGAATGAACTTCTGGCCGTTATAGACGCCGAACGTCAGGCCGATGAATTGCGGCAGGATGGTGGAACGGCGCGACCAGGTCTTGATGACCTCGTTGCGGCCGGATGCCCGTGCCTTATCCGCCTTTTTCAGCAGATAGCCGTCGATGAACGGACCTTTTCTTACGGAACGTGCCACTGTTGCTCTCCTCTATTAACCTTTTGCCAGACGCTTATTCTTGCGGCGACGCAAGATATATTTGTCCGTGGATTTGTTCTTGCGCGTCTTCGCGCCCTTGGTGGGCTTGCCCCACGGCGTGACCGGATGACGGCCGCCGGAAGATTTGCCCTCGCCGCCGCCATGCGGGTGGTCGATCGGGTTCATGACGACGC
>JAJZTA010000008.1 GCA_021849295.1 Pseudomonadota bacterium
ACAACTTCGCCAAGCGGCTTAAAACCCTGAAAGGACTCACGGCCTATGAATACGTCTGTAAAATCTGGACAAAAGAACCGGATCGCTTCAAAATAAATCCGCTCCACCATATCGTGGGACTAAACAAGGTAGGTGCCAGATCACCGGTCGAGGCAATGATGCCGCCAACGTCTATGTGGGAATTTTTTCCGAACAGCACGCCATTCGGATCGAGAATCATGATATTGCCGTTGGCTTTCAGGGTGCCGTAAATTCTCGAAGGATCGGCGCTGCCGGTAACGCGGTTGACGGCCAGCGCGCGGCTGCATCAGGCTGGTTGAAGGTGACCGAGGCGTTGGAACCGATGTTGAAGGTTTTCCAGTCGATGATCGCGCGCTCGCTGTTCTGCCGGACCGTCATGGCACTGCCTTCAATGGTCGGCGTGGAGACGTCGCCATTACCCGCGGCAACGTTGAAACCGGTGGGAAGGATGGTAGCGGCAAAGGCCGTAACGGAAAGCGTGACGGCGAGGGTTAAAACAGCCAATACGGTGAAGAGTTTTGTCTTGGCGCCGAAGCCTTGTGCCTGTTGGGTCATGTTTTTTTCTCGGTATATCAAATCGTTAAAGAAACAGCCTTTTGCCTGATGCGGAATGGGTTTTATCTTTGTCATATTTAGGCAAAGGGGCAAGAAAAATTTACAAAAAATTAAGAACCGAGATGTCCAGCATACCAGGAAAATCCATTAATCCCCTGTTTTTCAAAGCTAAAGCAGGCATACACGATCACATGCGCGAGCGCAATACCTTGGACTAATTAATATTAATGTGTGTGTCAGAATTTCACGTTGAGCGTAAAGAAGAACCTTGCATGGTTGTTGTGCGTGGTCGCGACGGGACGGGTCAGAGGCAAGGCGGCTTCCAGCGAACCCGCGACCGTTTTGGTGAAATTCATCCGCACCCCCGCCCCAGCCGATGCGAGCGAGGCGATGCGGCCTTCGGACGTCGTGGCGGCCGGATCCCAGACCTTGCCGATGTCGTAATAGGTGTAGGCCTGATAGCTTTTCAGCCAGCGCTTGTTGACGGTGCCGTTGTAGCGTAGTTCCAGCTTCGCCGCGACGCCGTCTTCGCCCGAGATTTCAGACGGATCGTACGCGCCGCCGAATTGCGTTCCGCCGACGCCGAATTCCTCCGACGCCAGCAGGAGGTCGGCCGATTTCTGCCCCGACACGGCGGCATAGAGTTGCGTCTTCTCCGTCAAGCGCTGCAAGCGCGATATTTGCGCGGTGATTTTGGTGAAGTTGCTGCGGCCGCGCGCGCGCGACATACTCGGCGTGCCCGGCATGGTCGGGTGGAAGATGCCGAGGCCGTGGCTGATTTCCGACGTCAGCGTGTTGATGCCGACGAAGCGGTCGGCGAACTGGTAGGTCGTTCCAAGGCGTAGGACGCTCAGCCGGTCAGCCACCGTGGAGGTAACGAGATTGTCGGTGTAGTAGCTGTCCAGATAGTCAAGGCGCAGCAGGGCGGAAAGATTCTTCCAGCGAGAACGGATGAAGGGATGGCTGACCTGCACGAACGCGCTTTTCGACCAGCCGCTGAGATCGAACTGGCCGAGAGAATATCCGGGCACGTCATGTCCGACGTTGCCGCCGAGAGAAAGCTGCGTGCCGTTTGCGCCCAATGGGACGGTATAGGTCAAACTGCCGAAGGCCATCTCGTTGCTGTCCGGCGTTTTCGCGATCTGGGCCTGGAGGGAATCGAAGTGCTTTGTCGGCGAATTCAGCTGCGCCGTCACGTTCATCTGCAGGGGCCCAAGGTAGCGCGTGCCGCGGTTGTCGATCTGCGCCGAAAAATCCGTGCGCTTGTGGGTGACGAATATGGTGACGTCGGACGCGGCGCGCGTTTTCGGCGCGGGAGACAACACGGCGCGTGCGAACAGGCCCGGCAAATCGTTCATCAGCAGCAGGACGCGCTCGAGCGTCTTCATATTCATCGGGCGCTTCGTGGTGAGCGGCGCCGCCATCCTATAAAGGAAGTCCTCGTGACCGCCGCTCTCGCCGCGGATGGTCACTTTGTGGACGAAACCTTCGACCGCATGCAGCACTACAGTGCCGCGCTTGATGGTCTGCGGCGGCACGACGACGCGCGTCAGGATATATCCGTCGTTGCGGTATTTCGCCGTCAGTTTCTCGGCCAGTCCGTACACATAGGCCAGCGTGACGGTCTTGCCGATGTCTTTGGCATAGAGCGGGCGGACGGACGCGTCCTTGTAAACCGTCATGCCTTCGATCCGCACGCTGCGCAGCGTGAACTTGTACTTCTTGGCGCCCTTCGGCGCGATGATCCGCTCCGGACGCTTCGCGCCGCTGATCGACGGAACGGTCATCTGCGGCGTGGTCTGCGGCACGATCTGCTTTTGTATGCGCGACGGCTGCACGGAATTGGGGATTTGCACGGCATAGGCAGCAGTCGTGGCCAGGCACAGCGCAACGGCAGCGCCGACCAATCTGGTAAAAAGTCTTTTCATATAAAAATCCCCGGAAGGCTAAGGCCTTAAAGCCTCAGAAGAAATGTACTTTCTGGTATACTATAGCGACATAAAAAGTAAACCTTTCGACGTAAAAAAGTGCGCAGCCCTATACATAAAAGATGGGGAGCCCCAAGCGCACGCAAAGGTGAGCCCCATATACGCCTGTTAAAATTTTCTGTATTTACGCTCCTTAAAAAGTGATAATGGCGAAAACTTGCGTCCCAAAAGAAACATCATCCGGAGAAAACGATGACAGTGACCGTGCACCAAGGCGACCTTCCCGCGGATTTAAGCTTTGGTTCCGCCGTCGCCATCGACACGGAAACGATGGGGCTTAAACCGGGGCGCGACAGGCTCTGCCTTGTCCAGCTTTCTGCGGGCGACGGCAACGCGCATATCGTGCAGCTCAAGGCGGGGCAATACGCCGCCCCCAACCTCAAAAAGCTTCTGACGGACAAGAACGTCACCAAAATATTCCACTTTGGCCGGTTCGACATCGCCGCCATGTGGGCTTATCTGAGCGTGCTGACGGAGCCGGTCTATTGCACGAAGATCGCCTCGCGCCTCGCCCGCACCTTTACGCAACACCATTCGCTGAAAACCCTGTGCAGCGACCTTCTGGACGTCAGTCTCGACAAGCAGCAGCAGACGACGGACTGGGGCGCGGACGAATTGACGCCCGCGCAAATACAATATGCGGCCTCGGACGTTCTCTATCTGCATAAATTGCGCGACGCGCTGAATGTCATGCTGGTGCGCGAAAAACGCGACGCGCTGGCGCAGGCCTGTTTTTCGTTCCTGCCGCATCGCGCCCTGCTCGATATTTCAGGCTGGGAAGAAGAAGATATTTTCGCGCACAGTTAAAGAGGGCCCATACCGCGCGGGCGGGGACGGGCTTTCGACTTGAGCACGCCGATCTCGGACCGCGCATCTGCAAGATCTGCCCTGACTTGCGTCAGTTCGTCGCGCAATTCCGCGATTTGCCGCAAAATTTCCTCTGACGGTGTCTCTTTTTCAACAGCCTGACCGGTTATTTTTTCGGCATGCAGGTTGAGGCTCTTTTTTACGGTGTCGTCCCATTTTTCGTCGGGCTTGGCCTTCATCAGATAGAGCGCGTCCGCGAAATCCGCGCCGCCCTTGTGCAGCATCTCTATGGTCGCGGGCGACAGTTCGTTTTTGACCGCCATCGCGAGGATCCGTCCTTTATACCCGTCGCCATACATGGCGGCGTTGGCTTCGGCGCCGACATCCAGAAGCGCTTTCACGGCGGCTTCCGTTCCCTTGGTGCAAACAACGCCATACAAAACGCGATTGAGGGCTTCCTGCACGTCTTCCGCCGGAACCCCCTGCGTCAAAACGAAACGAACACAGTCCTCAAGTTCCGCCTCTTTGCCCGGCACGGCAACGGCCTGCGCAAATATGCGTCCAAAGGTATCATGTACGGCTTTTTGCGGATTCTCTTCCCCTTCCGCCACTTTGATGGACAATAGAAACAGTCTTTCAGCTTCCGATTTGTTTCCGAGAGCGGCCGCCTGATCAAGCGCAAACAGAATGGATTTTTGCGCCCGCTGCTGTTCGTCGCTTTGCGCGAACCCCTTCAGCACCAGCGCAATATCGTCATTCAAATGTTTACTGCGCTGGACAAGCTCTGTCGCAACAGCGCCGCGCGCATCTTCGGGAAATTTACTGGCAAGACTGACATAACGATCCCGTATGCCGAATTCCAGCGGGTGCTTGATGATCTCGAGAAGATTGTCGGGGCGTCCTTCCCAAAAGGCCTGAAAAGCCCCCTCTCTGAGTTTTTTCTGATCGGCCGCGCCGAGATGTTCTATAAATTCTTTCGCATAGTCGTAACTTACCGGCTTGGTGACGTACGCTACGGCCTGCTTGTTCGCCTCATGGAATTGCTCCACCGTACCGTTTTTGCCGGTCTCGTAAAAATCCAAATCCGGTGCTTTTGGCTGCACATCTTCTTTTGATTTTCTGCCAAATATAAAAACCATCGCACTCTCCTGCTGTCTGAAATCGTGACGGGGCGGAACGATATCCACCCTTCGGATAAAAATTATGGATACATTATAATGATTATGGTAATATGTCAATTAAAATTATTAAGGAAACTTAAAACGTAGGTTTATGCGGGCATTGCCGCTTGTCCAGATGTCCAGCAGACTATCTTTCTATTTGATTTAAAAGCATAAAATATGATTGTCGCCAACGGCTTTATTTACTAGAAAAAAAACGTTTCTGCGTATATATTTGCAGCGCACCAATTTTACAAAAAAGAGGCAGCCGCCATGACCATCGTAAAACTTTCCGAAGCGTCCCAAAAACAGGGGCTCGGCACAGCCGTCAAAGTGCTGGAGACCGAGGCCCGTGCCTTGCAGGAACTCGCCGGATTTTTGAACGACAGCTTTTTGCAGGCCATCGAGATGATCTCCTCCGCCGAAGGGCGCGTGATCGTGACCGGCATGGGCAAGTCGGGTCACGTCGGCAAAAAGATCGCAGCGACCTTCGCTTCGACCGGCACGCCGGCCTTTTTCGTCCATCCAGCGGAAGCGAGTCATGGTGACATGGGCATGATCGTGCGCGGCGACATCGTCCTCGCGCTATCCAACTCGGGCGAAGCCAAGGAGATGAACGATCTGATCGAATACACCCGCCGCTTCGCCATTCCGCTGATCGGCATCACCAGCCGTCCGGAATCGACGCTGGCGGCACGCGCCGACATCGCGTTGCTGCTCCCGCCCTGCCCTGAAGCCTGCCCGAACGGCCTCGCGCCGACGACCTCGACCACGCTGACCCTCGCCATGGGCGACGCCATCGCCGTGACGCTGCTGGAGAAAAAAGGCTTCACCGAAAAAGACTTCAAGGTCTTCCATCCCGGCGGCAAACTCGGCCAGCAGCTGATGAAAGTCTCCGAGATCATGCACACCGGCTACAAGGTGCCGCTCGCGCCGGAAGATATCGCCGTGCCGGACGCCATTGACATCATCACCGCCAAGGGTTTCGGCTGCATCGGCCTCACCGATAAAAACGGCCTTTTGACCGGCATCATCACCGACGGCGACATCCGCCGCAAAATCGGCGAGGATATTCTTGGCAAGACCGCGAAAGATATCATGACGCAAAACCCGAAAACCGCATCCTCCGAAACGCTGGTCGCGGAAGCCATGGCCGTGATGAACGACATGAAAAACAGTTTCCGCCGCATCACCTGCCTTCTGGTGGTGGATACAAGCGGCAAGCCGGTCGGGCTGCTGCACATCCACGACTGCCTGCGCGCGGGCTTTGCGTGACATCGCCTCAGGCAAACCGCCGCTTTAGCGGCTATGCGCCGCGGCGCCTGAACGTCGTCAGGCAGGGATACTCGCTTTTTGTCCGGATTATGAAGTTTGCCCTGCCGCTCGCGGCGCTGGTAATCATCGGCGTGCTGATCACGCATATGACCGACAGCAATACGCAGCAGAAAAACGTCGCCAGCCTGCCGAGCGCGGAAAAAACCACCCCCGGCCTGATCGAACTGATCCAGCCGAAGTTTCAGGACGTCGACACCGACGGCAACCCCTACACCATTACCGCTGACAAAGCCGTCCGCGCCGTCGATACGCCCGACATGGTGCTCTTCACCAATCCCGTCGCGGACATCATGCTGAAAGACAACTCATGGCTCGCCGCCAAAGCGAAAACCGGCACGTTCGACCGCAAGAACGACACGCTGGAACTCAAAGACAACGTCGACATCTTTCACGACAGCGGCTACGAGCTGAGAACGCAGGACATCGTCATCAGCATGAAGCAGAAGACCGCCTATACGGCGAAGCCCGTCAACGCACAGGGACCGGTCGGCATGCTCTCCGCGCAGAACATGTCCATCCTCAACCACGGCGAAATGGTCATTTTCGGCGGCCCCGCCAAACTGACGATCTTCTCTCTCCATACCGGAAAGGCGCGCGGATGAAAAAATATCTCGTCGCAACGCTGATCCTTCTTGCAGGTGCCGGCACGGCGCTGGCGGCGCCCGTGCAAAAAACCGCAACGCAGCCCGTCACAATCTCCGCCGCCAAATCCCTGCAATGGGACCGCAAGGCCAGAACCTACACCGCCATCAAAGACGTCATTGCCAAGCAGGGCGACGTCACGATCCACAGCGACACGCTGACCGCCCATTACCTCGACGACCGCAGGGGCGGAGCGAGCATCACCACGCTGGACGCCAAGGGGCGCGTCACGATCGACGCGCCGCCCTACAAAGCCGTCGGCGACCGCGCGGTTTATACGGTCAAAACCGGCAACGCCGTCCTGACGGGCAAAAATCTCGAAATCACCTCCGACGACGGCAGCGTCCTCACGGCGCAGGAGAGGATAGAATATAACAGCCGCGACCGCACGATGACCGCCGTCGGCAGCCCCAAAGCCTACAAAAGTCCCGATACCCTCACCGCCGACGTCATGAGCGCGACCTTCACCAAAGACGCCGCGGGCAAAATGACGGCCCGGACGATCAGCGCCGAGGGCCATGTCATCATCAGGACACTTTCGGAAATTATTACGGGTGACAAAAGCGTCTATAACACAACCACGCAAAAAGCCGTCCTGACGGGCACTGTCCGCATCTGGCAGGGCAAAAACTGGCTGCAGGGCACGCGCGCGGACATTGACATGAAGACCGGAATAAGCCGATTATCGGATAAGGGCAATGGTACCATGGGCGGACGTGTCACGGGTGTGTTCTACCCGCAGTCCCAAAAAAGGAAGCCCGCGGCGGATCTGACAACGAAAACGCCCCAACCAGAGGCTGACAAAAATTGACGACGAACAAGAAAAAGCCCGAACCCAGACTCGTTTCCAACCCGCCGGGGCTGGTGGTCGAGCATTTGATGAAACGCTATAAACGCCGCCCTGTCCTCCGCGACGTGTCGCTGACCGTCAAGCGCGGCGAGGCCGTCGGCCTGCTCGGCCCCAACGGCGCGGGCAAAACGACCTGTTTTTACAT
Source organism: Pseudomonadota bacterium (assembly GCA_021849295.1). GTDB lineage: Bacteria > Pseudomonadota > Alphaproteobacteria > Micavibrionales > UBA2020 > PALSA-926. The sequence continues at coordinate 7,504 of JAJZTA010000008.1, forward strand.
CGTCACCGGCCTTATCGACGCCGACAACGGCAAAATCTCACTCGACGGACATGACATCACTTCGTTGCCGATGTACCGCCGCGCGCGCATGGGCATCAGTTATTTGCCGCAGGAATCTTCCATCTTCCGCGGCCTGAACGTGGAGGACAACATCCGCTCCGTCCTGCAAGTCGTCGAGATGGATTACACCCGCCGCGAAAACATGCTTGAAGAGCTGCTGGCGGAATTCTCCATCAGCCACCTGCGCCAGACGCCGGCCATCGCGCTCTCCGGCGGGGAGCGCCGCCGCGTCGAGATCGCCCGCGCCCTCGCCTCGCGCCCGCACTTCATCCTGCTCGACGAGCCGCTGGCGGGCATCGACCCGATCGCCGTCGCCGACATCCGCGACCTCGTCAAGCATCTCAAAAACCGTAACATCGGCGTGCTGATCACCGACCACAACGTCCGCGACACGCTCGATATCGTCGACCGCGCCTATATCCTGCACGGCGGACAGGTGCTGATGGAGGGCAAACCGTCCGAAATCGTTGCCCATAAAGACGTCCGCCGCGTCTATCTCGGCGAAAAGTTCAGCCTTTAGACATTTCCGCTTGAAAATGCTACTCTGAAAAGAGGGGAGCGTGGGCAAGCCAGCCCGCGGCAAGGGAATTATGTCGATTAACCAAAGGCTTGATCTCAAGCAGGGCCAGACCCTGACGATGACGCCACAGTTGCAGCAGGCGATCAAGCTCTTGCAGCTCTCCAACCTCGAACTTGCCGAATATATCGAGACCGAACTCGAGAAAAACCCGTTACTGGAACGCGAGGAAGCGCGCACCGCATCCGAGAAACCTGCCGCGGAGGGCGGCGAAGAGACCGTCATGGATTCCGGCCGGAACGCGGACGCGGACGAGAGGCACGAACGAAACCGCGAGCGCGAACTCGACACCGGCGAAGGCTTCGCCGAAAAATCCGGCGACCGGAGCGAGGACTTCGACTATTCCCGCTCGACGCTCTCCGGCGTCGGCGCTGGCGGCAACATGAAGTTCGACGACAACAACTACAGCTTCGAAAACACCATGGCCGCCACGACCACGCTGCGCGACCATCTGCACGACCAGATCCATGTGGATTTCACCGACAACAAGGACCGCGCCATCGCCACGCTGCTGGTCGATTATCTCGACGAGGCGGGATATTTCCGCGCCAACCTGCTTGATCTCGCCAACCGCCTCGGCTGCAGCGTCGCGCGCGTCGAAGGCATATTGCAAAAACTGCAGCAGCTCGACCCCGCAGGCATTTTCGCGCGCAGTTTGAGCGAATGCCTCGCCCTACAGCTCAAGGAAAAAGACCGGCTCGACCCCGCGATGGAAGCACTCATCGACAACCTCGACATCCTCGCCAAGCACGACCTGAAGAAGCTGAAAGACCTTTGCGGCGTGGACGAAGAAGACCTCGCGGACATGATCACCGAGCTGAAGGCGCTCAACCCCAAGCCCGCGCTTGACTTTGACCACTTCGTCTCGCAGACAGTCGTTCCCGACGTCTTCATGAAGCCGCTACCGAAAAGCAAGGGCGGCGGCTGGGCGGTGGAACTCAACAACGACACACTGCCGCGCGTGCTCGTCAACCAGACCTATTACGCCGAGATCAGCAAAAACGCCAAGGCCAAACAGGACAAGGAATATCTCGCCGAGCAGCTCAACACCGCCAACTGGCTGGTGCGCGCCATGGACCAGCGCGCGCAGACGATCATGAAGGTCGCTGGCGAGATCATCTTGCAGCAGGAGGCCTTCTTCAACTACGGCGTGGAATTTTTGAAGCCGCTGGTCCTGCGCGACATCGCGTCGGAAGTCGGCATGCACGAAAGCACCATCTCCCGCGTCACCAACAACAAATACATCGGCACGCCGCGCGGCGTTTTCGAACTGAAGTATTTCTTCAGCAGCGGCGTCTCCAGCGCGGACGGCGCGACGGAGGTTTCGTCCGAAGCCGTCAAGGCCAAATTGAAGACCCTGATCGACGCCGAAGAGCCCGACGCCATCCTCTCGGACGACGACCTCGTCGCCGCCTTGAAAGAGGAAGGAATCGACATTGCCCGCCGCACCGTCGCCAAATACCGCGAGGCTATGAAAATTCCCTCCTCCGTCCAGCGCAGACGCCTGAAAAAACAGGGAAAATCATAAGCCCGAAGCGCCTTTCGTCCGCATTTGGTTAACTTGATCTTAATGGCAACTGGAGTATAAATAAGGGTGGAAAACCCCTTAACAATAAAGGCAGCCAATCATGCAATTGACAGTAAAAGGCAAGCAGCTTGACGTCGGCGATTCACTTCGCGCCCATGTCGAGGAACAGCTCGGACATACCGCCAGCAAGTATTTCCGCGACCCGATCGAGGCCACCGTCGTTTTCTCCAAGGAGAAAAACCACCTGTTCAAGGCGGATATTTCCATTCATGTCGGCGGCGGGATCGTGCTGCAGACGCATCATGAGGCGGACGACCCCTATCCGGCGTTCGACATCGCGGCGAAAAACGTCGGCAAACGCCTGAGCAAATACAAGGATAAGCTCCGCGACCACCGCAAAAACGAACCGGAAGAAGTCATGACCGCCGCCTACACCACGCTGCGCAGCGATGAAGACGAGGCCGAAAGCGGGACGGAACCCGCCGTCGTCGCTGAAATGGAAATGCAGGTGCTCACCCTCGCCGTCGCGGATGCCGTGATGCGTCTTGAGCTCGGCGACATGCCCGCGCTGATGTTCCGCAACCCGAAGCACGGCGGCCTCAACATGGTCTACCGCCGCAAGGACGGAAACATCGGCTGGGTTGATCCGGACGGTCTCAAGAAGAAATAAGCTGCTTTTTCGTCAGCCAGAAGACTTCGCCCTCGCTCAATTCCGTATCGAGCCAGAGGAACGGCAGGCGTTTGTATTCGTTTTCGAGAAGTTTTTGGCCGCGCCCGACCTCGCACAAGATCCCGCCGTTCACCGTGAGATAATCCGGCGCTTCTTTTAGAATGCGCCGCGTCAGGTCGAGCCCGTCCTTGCCCGATGCCAGCGCCATTTTAGGCTCGTGCCTGTATTCCTCGGGTAGCTTCTTCATTGCCTTCGCATCGACATAGGGCGGATTTGTGATGATCAGATCGTACTTTTTACCCTTCAGCGGCTTGAAAAGATCACCTTTGAACAGCTTCACGCGCATGCTTAAACGGTGATCCTTTACGTTACGCTTGGCCACGGCCAGCGCCTGCGCCGACAAATCCACCGCGTCGACCTTTGCCTTGGGAAAGAGATGGGCGGCAAGAATGGCAAGGCAGCCGGAGCCGGTGCAAAGATCGAGAATTGTTTTCGGTTGCCCGATCAGATCGAATTCCGGCAGCAACTCGCCGATAAACGAGCGCGGCACGATCACCCGCTCGTCCACGTAAAACGGCAAGCCCTGAATATAGGCTTTCTTGAGCAGATAGGCGGCGGGCTTGCGCGTCTTGATGCGTTTTTCGATGATGCCCAGAGCGGCTTTCTCTTCCTGCGGCGTCAGCACTTTTTCCAGCGGCGCGGTTTCGTCCAGCGGCAGACCCAGCGTTTCCAGCACCAGCCAGGCCGCCTCGTCCGCGGCGTTATCCGTGCCGTGCCCGAACCCGATGTGCGCTTTTATAAAACACTCTGCGCCATAACGGATAAAATCCTCTACCGTTGCAGGTGTTTTTTTCTTGTTGCGCAAAACTCATTTCTCCTGATGAAAACGGTGAAGGAACCTGTGCAGCACCGGCGCCAGCGCGATGCTTGAGGCCGCTAGAATGACGAAGCCGCTGGACAGGGCGTATACGGAAGCAAAAATCTTGACGGCATCGTTATGCATCGGCGCAACCGGTCCCATCCCTGCAAGGATCATCGAAGCCTCCAGCAGCGCATCAACCCACTTCAAATGGCCCAGAAAATGATAACCCACTATACCCAGAAGCAACGACACGCCGATAATGGTGGCGGATAGCCTCAAAGACCGCGCAAGACGCCACAGCCATTGCACCCGCGGAATGAGTGGCTGGTTGCGACGTTCATACATGGGATATTCCTCCGGCGGCACACATCTTTACTGGAAAACAGCCTGCGATGAGGGCTGTTTTTGAAGGATTCTAACCCAATTCCGCCCGCGCCGAAAGTTGACCTTTTCGCACGATACCTCTATATATTATCAAAAAGCAAAGGAAGGCGGACGCCGTGTTCACAGGCTACAGCGTTATGTATATATTTATCGGGATCGGCATCGGTTTTGCCGTCGGTTTTCTTGTCGCGCGCGCCGTCCTCAAGTCCCGTTTTGCTGACATGGAAGAAAAATTCTCCCTGCAGTTCGAAAACCTCGCCAACCGCATTTTCGACGAAAAAACCGACCGCTTCAAAAAAGAATCCCGCGAGGATCTCGGCAATCTGCTCAACCCCTTGCGCGAACGGCTGCAGGAGTTCCAGAAAAAAATCGACGATTCCTTCGGCGACCAGATGAAAGAGCAGATCTCTCTCAAGGAGCAGATCAAGCATATCGTCACCGTCAACGAGAAGATGACGCAGCAGACCGAAAACCTGACCAAGGCGCTCAAGGGCGATGTCAAGACGCAAGGCAACTGGGGCGAGATGATCCTCGAAAAAATTCTCGAAGGCTCGGGCCTGCGCAAGGGCGAGGATTATATCGTGCAGGGCACCAGCCTCGGCCTCAAGCACGTCGAAGACGGCAGCCTAATCAAGCCCGACGTCATCATCATGCTGCCGGAAGACAAGCATATCATCGTCGACGCGAAAGTCTCGCTGACCGCTTACGAGCGCTATTGCGGCACGGACGACGCGGGTGAGCGTGTGAAATACCTGAAGGATTATCTGCTTTCCGTCCGCGCCCATGTCAACGGCCTTGAAGGACGCCGCTATCAGGATACGGACAAGCTCGGCGCGCCGGATTTCGTTTTGATGTTCATGCCGATCGAAGGTGCCTATTCTCTCGCCATGCAGGAAGACCCAACGCTGCACAGCTACGCGTGGGACAAAAAAATCGTCATCGTCTGCCCCTCGACGCTGTTCGCGACGCTTAAAACCATCGACTCCGTCTGGCGGCTGGAGCGGCAAAACAAAAACACGCAGGAAATCGCGCGGCGCGGCAGCCTGCTCTACGACAAGGTCGCGGGTTTCGTCAGCTCCATGCAGGATCTCGGCAAGCGGATCGAGGCGACGCAGAAAACCTATGACGACGCCTTCAAAAAACTCTCCACCGGCACAGGCAACATCATCCGGCAGACGGAAGAACTGAAAGAGCTCGGCGTCAAATCGTCCAAAACCCTGCCGAAGGAACTGCTCGAGGCGGGACAGATCGAAGACTTCAAAAAAGCGGAGAACGCTTAAAGCATGACCGTCCTGAAGATATACGTCGCGCCGCATCCGGTGTTGAAGAAAAAAGCCGATCCCGTCGCGGAAGTGACGGATGAAGACCGCAAGCTGATGGACGACATGCTGGAAACCATGTACGCGACCGACGGCATCGGCCTTGCCGCGCCGCAGGTGGGCGTCTCGAAGCGCATTCTCGTGCTCGACGTCGAACAAAAGCGCGACGACGACATCGAACCGCAAGCGCGCCGCGTCAAGCCGCTCTGCTTCCTCAATCCGGAGATCATCTGGGAAGCGGAAGATCTGCGCGTTTACAACGAAGGCTGCCTCTCCGTACCCGGCCAATATGCCGAAGTGGCAAGACCGGACAAGGTGCGCGTGAAATATCTCGACTACAACGGAAAAGAACAGGAAACCGAAGCCGACGGCCTGCTTGCCACCTGCCTGCAGCACGAAATGGACCACCTCGACGGCGTTCTCTTCGTCGACCACCTCTCGACGCTGAAGCGCGACATCGTCATGCGCAAACTCAGAAAATACAAAAAAGAAAACGAAGCGGAAATGGCCGAAAGCCATGTCCTACTCTAATATGCACCCCTCTAAAAAACTCAAAATCGCCTTTATGGGCACGCCGGATTTCTCGGTGCATATTCTCGACGCGCTGGTCGCGGCGGGGCACGACGTCGTCTGCGTTTACTGCCAGCCGCCACGCCCCGCGGGACGCGGGCACAAATTGCAGCCTTCTCCGGTACAAAAGCGCGCCGAAGAACTGAACATTCCCGTGCGCACGCCAAAGAGCCTCAAAAAAGACGCCGTAGCGCGCGCCGATTTTGCAGCGCTGCACCTCGATGCAGCGGTCGTCGCCGCCTATGGGTTGATCTTGCCGCAGGAGGTGCTGGACGCGCCGAAATACGGCTGCATCAACATTCATGCGTCGCTCTTGCCGCGCTGGCGCGGCGCGGCGCCGATCCAGCGCGCCATCCTCGCGGGCGACGCGCAAAGCGGCGTCTGCATCATGAAGATGGACGCCGGTCTCGACACCGGCCCCGTGTTGATGCGCGGTGCGGTGCCGATAACAAACACGACGACCGCGCCGGAACTGCACGACGCGCTTGCCAGGCAGGGCGCGAAACTTATCGTCGAAACGCTGGAAAATATCGATACGATCGCGCCCGAACCACAAACCGAAGACGGCGCGACCTATGCGAAGATGCTCGCCAAGGAAGACGGAAAGATCGACTGGACGCAGCCCGCCGCCGCCATCGAGCGCCAAATCCGCGCCCTCACCCCCTGGCCCGGCGTCTGGTGCCTTCTCAACGGCCAGCGCATGAAAGTGCTCGCCGCCAAAATTGAACAACGTTCCGGCAAGGCAGGCGAAATTCTTGACCGGCATTTGATCGTCGCCTGCGGCAAAGACGCGCTGCTGCTCGAAAAAGTCCAACCGCAGGATCGCAAACCGATGGACGGCCTCTCGCTTATGAACGGCACACATATGAACGTCGGCGATTTCCTCACATGACAAAAGGTATGTGGTAATGGTGCGCTGGAAACTCACCATCGAATACGACGGCACGCCGTTCGTCGGCTGGCAGCGGCAGGAGAACGATCCTTCCGTGCAGGGCGCGATCGAGAAAGCCATACACGATTTTTGCGGGGAAAAAGTGACACTCCACGTCGCCGGACGCACCGATGCGGGCGTGCATGCCGTGGGACAGGTCGCCCATGCCGACATCGCCAAAGAGGCGGATGCAAAAACCGTGCGCGATGCGATCAACGCGCATCTACGCCCCCTGCCCGTCGCCGTCGTCAAAGCCGAACCGGTGAGTGATGAATTTCACGCCCGTTTCAAAGCCACGCACCGTGTTTACTGCTATAAGATTCTGGCGGGACGCATGCCAGCGCCGGCCATCGAACATGAACGCGCCTGGCATGTGACATGGGACCTAGACGTCGCCGCCATGCACGAAGCCGCGCAATATCTGCTCGGCAATCACGATTTTTCCAGCTTCCGCGCCGCAGCCTGTCAGGCGAAATCACCCGTCCGCACGCTGGCGCGCTGCGACGTCATCGAAACGGCACATAATTTAAGCGCCGGACAGCATATCGAGATCTGGGCGGAGGCGCGCTCCTTCCTGCATCACCAGATCCGCAACATCGCGGGTGCCCTGCGCATGGTCGGCGAAGGGAAATGGGCGCCGGAAGAGGTCAGGCGCGTACTGGAAGCCTGCGACCGCACGCAAAACGCCGCTGCCATGGCCCCCGCCCACGGGCTTTATTTCGTCCGCGTCGATTATGACGCCGGTTAGCTCTTCTTGCCGTCGCCGGAGATGAATTTGTTGATCTCCGTTTCCAGCTTGACCGACATTTCCGCCAGCCCCTTGGCCGCCTCGAGCGTCTGATGAGAAGCGGCACCCGTTTCGCCCGCGGCTTTTTGCACGCCGGTGATGTTGTGCGACACTTCCGCGATACCCGCCGCCGCCTGCTGGATGTTCTTGGCGATCTCGTTGGTGGCCGTCGTCTGCTCGTCGATCGAGTGCATGACATTGCCGGCGATTTCGTCGATTTGCGAGATCGTCTCGGTAATGCTCTTGATCGACGCGACCGCATGTTGCGTCTCGTTCTGGATCTCGGAGATCTGCTTGGCGATTTCCTCGGTCGCCTTGGAAGTTTGCGCCGCCAGACTCTTGACCTCGCTCGCCACGACGGCGAAGCCCTTGCCCGCATCGCCCGCGCGCGCCGCCTCGATGGTGGCGTTGAGCGCCAGCAGGTTGGTCTGTTCGGCGATGTCGGTGATCAAGTCCACCACGGCGCCAATCCTGCCTGCCACTGCGCTCAAGCCCTGCATCGCGTCATTGGCCGTTTGGGCGTTGTTGACCGCCTGTTTCGAAATGTCAGCCGATTTCCGCACCTATTCGGCCACCGTCTGGATGGTGTTGGTCAGCTCTTCGGCCGCAGCCGCCACCGTCTGGACGTTCGACGACGCCTGCTCCGACGCCGCAGCGACCGAAGCGGACTGCCGCGACGTCTCCTCGGCCGCAGCCGACAGGGCCTGCGCCGTCGATTGCAATTCCGTCGCCGTGGAGGCGACCGTTTTGGTGACCTCGCGGACGTTGGAAGCCAGCTGGTGCTGCGCCGTCACGACGCTCCAGCTCACCATCGGCCCGACGTAATAGCCGCGTGCGTCGACGATGGCCGCGACGTTCAGGTCCAGCTTTTCCGGCCCGACGGAGATCACCGAATGATAGGGCAGGTTTTTCGGGTCGGCCAAAATGCCGCGCTGGTGCGCCGGCGCCTTGTGGAATATGTCGATGCAGGCGCCGTCGAGATCAGCCGCCTTGACCGGCAGCAGGTGTTCCAGCCCCTTCAGTGTGTCCAGGCTCGTCCGGTTGGCGAAGTTGATCTTGAAGTCCTTCGGGTCGCACATCATGACGTTGATCGGCATCAGGTCGACCATCTGCTTCAGGTTCTCGCGCGCCGTGACCACCGACCACGACAGCATCAGGCGGTGCAGCTTTCTGCCCTTGTAGATGCCGATGACGTTCAGCTCCAGCGCCTCGGGGCCGAGACGGATGACCGTCGAATAGGGCAGGTTGCGATCGTCCGACAGCAGGCGGCGCTAATGCGCAGGATTTTTGTGGAAGATGTCGATGTTCTGGCCGACGATGTTGTCGCCGCTCACGCCCTGCGGCAGCAGGTGCGTCAGACCGTTCAGCGTGTTGATGGTGGTTTCATTGGCGTAATCGATGGTGAAGGTTCTCGGATCGCAGGTCATGATATTGACCGGCGTCGCATCGAGCATCTTCTGCTCTTGGCTTTCTCTGATGAAAAAGGATTTCTTCTTGCCGGATTGGCGGACAGCTGGATAAGACATGACGGGTACCCCTTGTAAACCTTCCCGAGACGTGAACAACTAAAAATTGTATTTTTCTGGCGTGGGAAGGTAATTAAATTAGAGATTTATTGACACACATGGCAATTTTCCCCCTTAAAAAATTATTTTTTTACACTTTTAAGTAGTAATCATCAGATATAAAATCCCCCGTATTATAGGTTAATTCACATGATGACACATACTAAAAGAGTACTATTTGTATCCTTTTTATTATTAATAGTACCATATTGGTACTATTGGTCTCTCGATTTTCCTATTAAAAATGCGACAATGAAATCCATTTCAGCAGCGACATTCTAAAAAAAAATATGCAATTACAATATTTTAGAAGGTAAAAATTTCATGCTTGTACGCGAAAACTTTGGCAAATCGGTACGAAAATTGCGCAGGGAACGGGAGATGTCCCAGGAAGAATTGGCCAATATTTGCGGCCTTGACCGGAGCTATATCGGCGGCGTGGAGCGCGGCGAAAGGAACCCGAGCCTCGTCGCCATTGAAAAAATAGCTCTGGCCCTCTCCGTGCCCATCTCCGTTTTATTCGAAAATGTGCCGATCGGCTGATCCGTAACGGCAGGTTTGTTTTTTTTAATAATATTTGCTAAAATGGGAATTGCCAGCTTGCTGGCTATGACGATAAACGTGCTGCGGAATAAGCGAGACGGACCCGGGGGCGGTACCCGGCGGCTCCACCATCTAAAACGAGTTTGGGTTGGAAAAGACCCACCGGTTAAGGGGCCGAAACAGGATCGACGTGCGTAGTAAAGGCGGTTGCTTTCGTTCGGCATGGTACCCACCGTTATCGGGCTAAAAAACTATAAATGCTAACGACAATACCCCAGCAATGGGTCAACTCCGTCTCGTCGCTTAATCGCGTCCTGACGAGTTAGCAATCTAATCCCTCTTCTAGTAATAGAGGAGGTGGGGCGTGGAGGCAGGCCTAGCAACAGAACTGCCTCCATTTTTCTTTCGCCATAATAATCATATAAAATCCAGTGACATGCCCGCCGAGTCTGACTAAACTGACTCAAGAACAAAATAAAAAAGCTGCGGAGCCGGGACAAACATGACGCGTAACCACGAAGACGCCTTCAGATACGACAAAATGGTGGAAAAAGCGCTGCGCAGCGTCGTGAAGCAAGCCCTGCAGGAAGTCGTGGACGAAGGCATCGTCGACGACCATCATTTCTATATTACGTTTTTCACCGATCATCCCGGCGTCAAAATTCCCGACTATCTCAAAGAGCGTTATCCCGGCGAAATGACGATCGTCCTGCAGCACCAGTTCTACGATCTCGAAGTCGACAGCGAAAAATTCACCGTCATGCTTAGCTTCAACAACGTGCCCGAGCGCCTGACCGTCCCGCTCTCCGCTGTCACGATCTTCGCCGATCCGTCCGTCAATTTCGCCCTGCAATTCCAGCCCTTGTCCGAAGACGACGGCGACGAAATCCACTTCGAAGCCGAAGAGCTGGACGTCGATAAAAACGACAAAGAGAAGAAAAAAGGCGAGGTCATCTCCCTCGACAGCTTCCGCACGAAAAAGGACAAGGACAAGAACTAACCCGTCTCTTTTCCGGCACCGCCAGAATTCCGGATAGCGCCCGTCCCTGTTCGCAAAAAACGCGAAAAAACAGCCATTTTCCGCCGCCGTGCGCCCAGAAAGCGTATTGTATTCCATCCACAGGCGTGATAGCGTTTGTCATTCTGTAATATTATTCGTTTCCAAGCACAACCGGAGAAACACCATGAAATTCGACTACACGGGATTGACCAAAGACGCGCTTGTCGAAGAAGCCTTCGACTACGCACAAGAACACAACAAAAAACTGGTGCCGGAAATCACGCTGCAGCTCGAAAAGCAACTGGACGAGCAGTATCAACAAAGGCTGGCGCAGCTCGACGATGCGCGCGATGCCGGATACGTCACGGAAGACCAGTACAACCAGAACAAGATGCAACTGGACAGATCGGCCGAATTCCAAAAAAGAACCCTGCCGATGATCGCCCAGCAGCAGCTCGAATACATGTTCAGCAGCGCCAAGCTCGCACCCGCGCTGGAACTGCAGAAAAACAGCGACAGCAGCTCTCCCGCGCTCATCGCCGCCGCGCTGCTGATCGACTGCGTGCGCGACCCCGTGGATTACAAAAAGGTCGAAGCCAAGTTCGGCGGCGCCGTCGCCGGCCTGATCGCCGAAGTCCTTCACATTGAATCCTACCCCGGCACCTCGCCTGCGGACATTTCCGCCGCCAGCACCGACGCCAAACGCATTTTCATGGCCGGCCTGACCACGGAACTGGCACAGATCGTCCAGCAGCTCGCCATGATGCCGCCGGGCGCCATGGCTGAAGCGCCGCCCAAATACGAAGAAAACGTCTTCAAACAAGTAAAAATGTTCTGGGGCAACGACCAGAAGCAGGACAAGCGTCTAGTAGACGTGTTTAACCGCGCGGCCGAAGCCCTGTCCTCGTCCTACAGGATCGAAGTCACGCCGGCGGGCGACCCCAAGCTGGTCGAAAGCAGCGCCTCCACAACGCCGACCACGCCTCTGCCCGGCCAGAAGAAGGGGCCGAAACTGACATGGGGCGGCGACAGCAATACGCCCTGACATCACCTTCCCGCAAAGGGATAAAATAAAAACGCGCCCTTGAGTGGCGCGTTTTTATTTATGGATAAAAAAAATAAGCGCGCAAGACCCCTGAAAACCAAGCCCTGCGCGTTGACGGCTGAAAGGCCTGTGTTGTAAAGTTAACAGAGGGTTAACGAGGGGTTATGTCTGCCTTCCTGTAGTGGATGCTGAAGGGGACAGAATATTAACAGAATATTTTTTTTCGGTGTTTGGCTGGCGATGATGGTTTCACGCTCTCAAGATGTTCTACCGGCATCATCGGGACACGTTCCTGTGATGCTGGAAGAAGTGCTGGGCGCACTGCGTCCCGAGGACGACGGCGTGTACGTCGACGGCACGTTCGGTGCGGGCGGCTACACGCGCGCCATTCTCGAAGCCGCCGCCTGCACCGTCTACGCCATCGACCGCGATCCCGAGGCCTATGCCCGCGCCGTCAGCATGGCGAAAGATTTCAAAGGCAGGCTGGTGCCGCTGCACGGCTGCTTCGGCGACATGATCGAACTTTTGAAAACGCAAGGCGTCGCGCAAGTCGACGGCATCGTGCTGGACATCGGCGTTTCTTCCATTCAACTCGCAACGGCGGAGCGCGGCTTTTCGTTCCAGAAGGACGGCCCGCTCGACATGCGCATGAGCAAGGAAGGCCCGAGCGCGGCCGACATCGTCAACACCGCGTCGGAAAAAGAAATCGCGCATATCATCTTCACCTACGGCGAGGAGCGCGCCTCGCGCCAGATCGCGAAAAGGATTGTCGCCGCGCGCGCAAACGCGCCGATCAAAACAACCCTGCAGCTTGCGGATATCATCCACAGCGTCCTGCCGCAAAAACCGCAACTGCGCACCGATACGGCCACCAAGACCTTTCAGGCCCTGCGCATCCATGTCAACGACGAACTGGGCGAGCTTGAGCGCGCGCTTGACGCCGCCGAGGAACTGCTCGCGCCGCAAGGGCGCCTCGTCGTCGTGACGTTTCATTCCCTCGAAGACTGGTGTGTCAAAAACTTTTTTAAAGAGCGCGCCGGCGCTACGGGCAACAACTCGCGCCACCTGCCCGAACGGCCGGATGCGCAACCGCCCACCTTTACCGTCGTCGAAACCGGCGGCCGGAAAGCCTCGTCCGCCGAAACGGACATCAATCCGCGCGCCCGCTCCGCGCGTCTGCGCTACGGCATCCGCACAGAGGCGCCCGTCTGGAAAACCACGTCTTATCGGGAAGGGGCACGGCATGCGTAAATCCACACTCCTCTGGCTGGTTCTGGCGGCGTTTTGCGGCACGGCGCTTTTTCACACCAGCCAGAAAGTCCACGATGAGCGCAACAAGCTTGCCGCGCTCAACGCCTCCATCGCCAATGAAAAAGAATCTATCCGCGTGCTCAACGCGGAATGGGGCTATCTCAACAACCCGCAGCGCCTCGAAACGCTGGCCAAAACCTATCTGCACATGAAGCCGCTCACCGGCACGCAGTTCATCAACGTTGAAGACATCCCCTTGCGCACCGCGGCGCCGCCCGCGCCCCCCGCACCGAAAATCGTGGCGGAAAAACCCGCCGCCATAAAAGCGCATCCGCGCCGTCTTGCCGCGGTGGAACGCCCCATGACAATCCGGATACGCAAACCAGCCGCGCCGGTCTATTTCAAAAAGCGGCACAAACAGAGAGACAACGTCCTGAAAAGCAGGGACGCAGCGACCGCGCGCAATTTCGGCGACGTGATCAAGAGTCTGGGTGTCGAATAATGGCTTTCGACCTCTTCCATGGCCGCAAACTGACAATCTCCGGCACGCAGGCGCAGATGCTGGAGCAGGCGCGCCTGCGCCTTGTCTGGGTTGTGATGGTCATGATGATGGGCTATATCGCGATCATCCTGCGCATGGGCGATTTGTGCCTGCTGCATCACAAGAGCATGTCTCTGCCGGCAAACAACGGCGCCGTGGCCGCGAACGAAAAGCCTCTGCGCGCCTCTATCGTCGACCGCAACGGCAACCTGCTCGCGGTTTCGCTGCGCATGGCCTCGGTCTACGCCAATGCCAAAATGGTGCACGATCCCGCAAAGCTGGCGCAAAAGCTCGCCGCCATCCTGCCAAAACAAACCACCGGCGAACTTTTCAAAAGACTTTCCTCGGGCAAAGGATTCGTGTGGATACAGCGGTTCATCACACCGAAACAGGAATACGCCATCAACGCGCTCGGCGATCCCGCGATCCGCTTTCAGGAGGAGCAGCGGCGCATCTATCCCGACGCCAACCTTGCCGCGCAGGTGGTCGGCTATACGGACATCGACAGCCACGGCATCGCCGGCATCGAAAAATTCTTCAACAAGCGGCTGGCCGCCGGCGGAAAACCCCTGCGGCTGACGCTCGACATGCGCATCCAGCACATCATGCGGCAGGATCTGGCTAAATCTGTCAAGACCTTTCACGCGCTTGGCGGCGCGGGCATCGTCATGGATGTCACGACGGGCGAGATCATCGCCATGGTCTCGCTGCCTGATTTCGACCCGAACCATCTCGGTGAAGCCACCAATGCCGAAAAATTCGACCGCGCCACGCTCGGCGACTATGAAATGGGATCGACCTTCAAGACCTTTTCCATCGCCGCCGGTCTTGACAGCGGGAAAGTGCATCTCTACAGCGTCTTCGACGCATCGCACCCGCTGAAGATAGACCAGTTCACCATCCACGACTTCGACGCCAAGGACCGCCCGCTTACCATTCCTGAAATTTATATTTACTCCTCCAACATCGGCACGGCAAAAATGGCGCAAAGCCTCGGGCCGGACACCATCGAGAATTTCTACAGGACGCTCGGCTTCATGCAGCAGGTGCCGATCCAGGTGCCGGAGCGCGCCATGCCGCTGTACCCTTCCCCGTGGCGGCTGGTCAATACGCTGACCGCCGCCTTCGGCCACGGCATCGCCGTTTCGCCGCTGCACGTCGTCCGTGCGGCCTCCGCAATCGTCAACGGCGGCATATTGCTGAAACCGACGCTGGTCATGCCCGATGATCCGAACGCCGCCCCCGAAGGCACGCGCGTCATCAGCGCTGACACGTCTGCAAAGATGCGCCGCATGCTCGAGCTCGTCGTCGCCGGCGGCACCGGCTCCGAGGCCTGGGTCAAAGGCTATGACGTCGGCGGAAAAACCGGCACGGCGGATAAAAACAAGAACGGCAAGTACGAAAATCACGCCAATATCTCCTCGTTTCTCGGCGTATTCCCGATATGGCATCCGCGCTATGTCGTTCTTGCGCTGCTCGACGACCCGCAAGGCACCAAGGCGACCTATGGTTTTTCGACCGGCGGCTTCACGGCGGCGCCGGTCGTCGGCGATGTCATCGCGCGCATGGGGCCACTCTACGGCATCCAGCCGCGCATGGACATCACACGCAAGCGCATAGAAAAAGAAATGAAACCCTATTTGAAGGAATATAAGGAAGGACAGGCGATTGCAGCTCTCAGCACTGATAACTGACCTTGATGACATCAAGATCAGCGGAAAAACGCCCGCTGGAAAGACGGATATCACAGGCCTCACGTCGGATTCGCGCGAAGTGCGGACGGGTTATCTCTTTGCCGCCTTCCCCGGCACGAAGAGCGACGGACGAGAATATATCACGGCGGCGCTCGCCAAGGGCGCTGCCGCCATCCTCGCGCCTGCAGGCACGAAAATAGACGCCGACGACGTCACCGTGATCGAAAGCGAAAAACCCCGCCGCTGCTTCGCCCAAATGGCAGCGGCCTTCTACGGCAGACAGGTCCCCGTCCTCGCCGCCGTCACCGGCACGAACGGCAAAAGCTCGACCGTCAATTTCTGCCGCCAGATATGGCAATCGATGGAACATGCGGCCGCCTGTCTCGGCACGATCGGCATCACCGCGAATTACGCGGGCGGCATCACGAAGAGCCGCCCTGGTCTGCTTACCACGCCAGACCCCGTCACGCTGCATGCGGAAATCGCCGAGCTTGAAGCCTCGGGCGTGACGCATCTCGCCATCGAAGCCTCCAGCCAGGGGCTCGACCAATACAGGCTCGACGGCGTGCGCGTTACCGCCGCCGGCTTCACCAATCTTACCCGCGACCATCTCGACTATCACGGCACGATGGAAAAATACCTCGCGGCAAAACTGCGTTTGTTCAGCGACGTTCTGATCGACGAAGGCGTCGCGGTCATCAACAGCGACACGCCTTATTCAAAAGCATTTCGCGCGGTGTGCGAAAAGCGCGCTCTGCGCGTGATCGAATACGGCTGGAAGGCGAAAGACATCCGTCTTGCACAGCAGCGTCCACTGCCTGACGGACAGTTCGTGGAACTGATCGTTTTCGGGGAACGTTACGAGCTTGAACTGCCGCTGGTTGGCGATTTTCAGGCCTCCAACGCGCTCTGTGCGCTCGGTCTCGTGCTAGCGGAAGATCCGGACGACCGACTGCTCCATATGCAGGGCATCTATGCGCTCGAAAACCTGCAAAGCGTGCGCGGACGCCTCGAACTTGCCGCAAAACATCCCAACGGCGCGACCATCTACGTTGATTACGCCCATTCACCGGACGGCCTCGAAACCATGCTCAAGGCCCTGCGCCCGCATGCGCAAAGGAAACTCCACGTCGTCTTCGGGTGCGGCGGCGACCGCGACAAGGGCAAGCGCCCGATGATGGGCGAGATTGCCGTGCGCCTTGCCGACCATGCCATCGTCACCGACGACAACCCGCGCACCGAAGACGCGGTGACGATCCGCAAGGAGATTATGGCCGCGGCAGCAGGCGCGACAGAGATCAGCGGACGGCGCGAGGCCATCCGCGCCGCCATCCGCGCCCTTGAACCGGGCGACGTCCTCGTCATCGCCGGCAAGGGGCACGAGCAGGGACAAATCGTCGGCAAGGATATCCTGCCTTTCGACGACGTCAGCGAGGCGCGCAACGCCGTTCTGGAGGTGAGTAAATGACACTCTGGACCGCAAGCGAAATAGAACAGGCCACCGGCGGAAAGGCGACAACGGATTTTTCCGCCATCGGCGTTTCCATCGACACGCGCACGTTGAAAAAAGGCGAGATCTACATCGCCCTCAAAGGCGATGCGCTCGACGGCCACGATTACGTGGAAGCCGCTTTCAAAGCGGGCGCCGCGGCTGCAATTGTCAAAGAAGGGTTTGAATCCGCATCCGGCCCGCTGGTGCATGTCGACGACACCATGACCGCGCTTGAAAAACTGGGCGCGGCGGGGCGGGCGCGTTCAAAAGCGAAAATCATCGCCGTGACGGGCTCGGCCGGAAAAACCGGTACCAAGGAGATGCTCTCCATCGTTTTCGGTGCGCTCGGAAAGACCCATGCCAGCAAAAAAAGCTTCAACAACCACTGGGGCGTGCCGCTGTCACTCGCCAATATGCCGAAGGACGCCGCCTACGGCGTTTTCGAGCTCGGTATGAACCATGCGGGCGAACTCTCCAATCTCACGTGCCAAGTTAAACCGCATATCGCTATCATCACCACGATCGAGCCCGTGCATATCGAGTTTTTCAAGAACATGGAAGCCATCGCCGACGCCAAAGCGGAAATTTTTACCAGCATGAAGGGCGGAACCGCCATTTTGCCTTTCGACAATCCGCATTTCGCGCGGCTGAAAGCACGCGCTGAAAAATCCGGTCTGCAGAAAATCCTCTCTTTCGGCGAAGACGAGGCTGCGCAATCCCGCCTGATTGACTGCGCGCTCCACGCCGACAGCACGAAAGTCACCGCCGACATTCTGGGCGAGCGCGTCAAATACAAGCTGAACATTCCCGGAAAACATATCGCACTCAATTCCTTGAGCGCGCTCACCGCTGTCAAGGCCGCGGGGGGGAATCTCAATGCCTCCGTCGAAGCCCTCAAAAAATCCGAGCCCGTCGAAGGCCGCGGCAACCGCATCTCGGTGACCATCACCGAAGGGCAGCCGCCGCTTGTCATCATCAACGAGAGCTACAATGCCAATCCGGCGGCCATGCTGGCGGCATTCGATGTTTTTGCCATGACGACGCCGGCATCCGGCGGACGGCGCATCGCCGTTCTGGGCGATATGCTCGAACTCGGCAAGGACGGGCCGCGCCTGCATGCCGAGCTCGCCAATCCGCTGCTGAAAGCGAAGACCGATCTGCTGTTCTGCTGCGGCCCCCTGATGGACGCGCTCTATCAGCAACTGCCGCCCGACTGGCGCGGCGGACATGCAAAAGACAGCCAGATGCTTGTGCCACTAATCACCGACGTGGCAAAACCCGGCGACGTTTTTCTCGTGAAAGGCTCGGCGGGCAGCAAAATGTCATACGTTGTGCAGGCGCTGCAGGACATGGCTGCGGCTCAAACCAACGCAAAAGGAAACCAGCATGCTGTATAATCTGCTCTTTCCGCTGGCAAAATACTTCGAACCGTTCAATCTGTTCAAATACCTGACGTTCAGGACGGGCGGAGCCATCCTGACCGCGATGCTGATCAGCTTCTGGATCGGCCCCATGGTCATCCGCTGGCTGAAATCCAAACAAGGGCAGGGACAGCCCATTCGCTCCGACGGTCCGGAAACGCACAAAAAGAAAAGAGGCACGCCGACGATGGGCGGGCTGATGATCATTTTTTCCGTCACCTTCTCGACGCTGCTCTGGGTCGATATTTCCAATCCATTTATGTGGATTGTGCTGTGGGTTTTTCTCGGCTACGGCTTTATCGGTCTCTGGGACGACTACGCCAAGCTGGTCAAAGACAGCCACAAGGGCATTCCCGGAAAGTTGCGTCTGTTTCTGGAGGGAATGATTGCTCTCGGCGCGGTGCTGGCCTTCGAGGCGTCAGCGCCCTCCCCGCTCGGCCACACGCTCGCCGTGCCGTTTTTCAAAAACGTGCTGGTCAACCTCGGCTGGTTCTATGCCGTCTTCGGCATGCTGGTGGTCGTCGGCGCGGCCAACGCCGTCAACCTGACGGACGGCCTCGACGGCCTTGCCATCGGCGCGATCATGATCGCCACGGCCTGCTTCGGCTTCATCGCCTATCTCGTCGGCAACAAGGTTTTCTCCGCCTACCTGCAAATCCACAATGTGCCCGGCGCAGGCGAGCTTTCCGTGTTCTGCGGCGCGCTGATCGGGGCGGGGCTGGGCTTTCTCTGGTATAACGCGCCGCCGGCGCAGGTGTTCATGGGCGACACGGGCTCGCTCGCCATGGGCGGTGCACTCGGCGCCATCGCCGTCATCACCAAACATGAAATCGTTCTTGCCATCATCGGCGGGCTGTTCGTCATGGAGACGCTGTCCGTCATCATACAGGTTGTCTCGTTCAAAACGCGCGGGAAACGCGTTTTCAAAATGGCCCCGATCCATCACCATTTCGAACAAATTGGCTGGGCGGAAACGACCGTCGTCGTCCGCTTCTGGATCATCGCGATCATTCTGGCGCTACTCGGACTCTCAACCCTGAAACTGAGATAGGAATATGATCGACCTGACGCCGCTGAAACCGCAACTCGAAAACAAGCCCGTCGCCATCGTCGGCATCGGCAAAAGTGGGCTTGCGACGGATCAGGCCTGCAAGGCGGCGGGGATTGAAACCGTGCTGTGGGACGACATACCAAGCATTCGGGAGGGACGGCAGACCGAAGACCTGACCGGAGCCGATTTCAGCCGCTTTTCCCTGCTCTGTCTTTCACCCGGTATTCCACTCACCCATCCGCAGCCGAACCTCTGCGCCGTGCAGGCGCAAAAGGCCGGCTGTCCCGTCGTCTGCGACATCGACATCTTCCACCGCGCCTATCCGCGCATGAAAACCATCGGCATCACCGGCACCAACGGCAAATCGACCACCACGGCGCTCATCGGGCATATCCTGACAACAGCGGGCATCGAATCCACGGTCGGCGGCAATATCGGCATGGCGGCGCTCGACCTGCCGCAATTATCCAGCGACGGCGTTTACGTTTTCGAGATGTCGTCTTATCAACTGGATCTTTGCCCCGCGTTTGCACCGGATATCTCCGTCCTGATCAACCTCAGCCCCGACCATATCGAGCGGCACGGCGACATGGCGGGATATATCGCCGCGAAGAAAAAAATCTTCCGCGGCAGCGGCACGGCGATTATCGGCATTGACGACGGCTGGTCGAAAGACGTTTATGAGGATATCAAAAAGTCAGAACGCAAAACGATCTCTGTTTCGTGTAACGGCGCTGCGGATATCGCCGTCTCTCCGGACGGCACCTTGGCAGGCTTCGACCTCAAACAATGCAGAAACCTGCAAGGCCCGCACAACTGGCAGAACGCGGCGATGGCCTATGCCGCCTGCAAGACGCAGGGCATAAACGATGCCAAAATCTTCGACGGGCTGAAAAGTTTTCCCGGCCTCGCCCACCGCCAGAACATCGTCGCCGTCTATAACGGCATCCGCTACGTCAACGACAGCAAGGCGACGAACGACCAGGCGGCGGCTATGGCGCTGCGCGCGTTCGACCCCATATACTGGATTGCGGGCGGCAAACCGAAAGACGGCGGCTATCCGGATTGCGAGAAATATATCGGGCATGTGCGCCACGCTTTTCTGATCGGCGAGGCCGAGGAAAAAATGGCGACATGGCTCGCAACGCAAAAAATCCCTTTCAGCCGCTGCGGCACGATGGACAAGGCGCTCGCAGAAGCCCATGCCATGGCGCAACAGGAAAAGTGCGTCGACGCCGCCGTCCTGCTCTCTCCCGCCTGCGCCAGTTTCGACCAGTTTAAAAATTTCGAGCAGCGGGGCGAGGTGTTTTCCAGCCTCGTCGCAAAACTCGCTCCCGTAAAAACAGAGGCGCGCGCATGACGCATCTTCCCCGCACAGACAGATCCATTCTCAGCAACTGGTGGTGGGCGATCGACCGCCTGACGCTTTTCGCACTTGCGGTGCTGATCGTCGCCGGCATCATGCTGGTCTCCTCCGCCTCCCCACCCGCAGCGGAGCGCGCCGGGCTGGCGCCTTTCTATTATGTGCACAGGCAGCTGATCTTCCTGATTCCAACTATCGCCTTTATATTCATCATCTCCCTGGTGAATGAAAAAACGCTGTGGCGCATATCTCTAGTCGCGATGCCGGTCACGATCGCCATGATGATAGCGGCGATCTTTTTCGGGCCGGAAGTCAACGGCGCGCGGCGCTGGATCACACTGCACGGCATGTCCATCCAGCCATCGGAATTCGCCAAGCCGTTCTTCGCCATCATCAGTGCGTGGCTGATCGCGAAAGCGCGGCAGAAACCGGGCTTTCCCGGCTATCAATTGTCCCTCGGCCTCTTTCTGGTCATCATCAGTCTGATGCTGATGGAGCCCGATCTCGGCATGTCTTTCGTGCTGGCCTGCATGTGGGGCGTGCAGATGTTTCTCTCCGGTCTGCCGATCATCGTCATTGCCGGGCTTGTCAGCATCGGCATTGTCGGGCTGTTTTGCGCCTACCTTTTCTCGCCGCACGTCACCAGCCGCGTCGACCGCTTTCTCGATCCCGCCGTCGGCAACAACTATCAGGTAAAAAAATCCCTTCAAGCTTTCAGCCATGGCGGCTTCTGGGGCACGGGGCCGGACCACGGCATCATAAAGCTGACCCTGCCAGACGCGCACGAAGACTTCATCTTCGCCGTGGCGGCGGAGGAGTTCGGCATGATCACCGCCGTCCTGCTGATCCTGGTTTACGCCTTCGTCATCATCCGCAGCGTCAGCCGCATCTACCGCAATGAAGACATGTTTGTCGTTCTTGCCACCACGGCGCTTCTGGTGCAATTCGGCCTGCAAAGCCTGATCCATATGGGATCGTCTCTGCAGCTCCTGCCCGCAAAGGGCATGACGCTGCCGTTCATCAGCTACGGCGGCTCCTCCCTGCTGTCGTTCGGAATCGCCTTTGGCGCGCTGCTCGTGCTCACCCGCAAACGCAAAACCGGCCTGTTGCATGACGACATCTGAAACGGTCATCCTCGCGGCGGGCGGAACGGGCGGGCATCTCTACCCCGCCGAAGCGCTGGCACAGGAACTCCTCGGCCGCGGACATAAAGTCGTCATCATAACGGACAAGCGCGGCGCGGCCTTTCAAAACCTCGGCGATCAGGTGGAAGTTCTGACCGTTCCCGCCGCGACATTCAAAGCGGGGATCGTAAACAAGATAAATGCCGTGTTGGAAATTCTCTCGGGCATCTTGCAAGCCGCGAAACTCCTGCGCAAATACAGGCCGGCCATCGTCGTCGGTTTTGGCGGCTATCCCTCTTTTCCGACCATGTTTGCCGCACAGTGGACAGGTCTCAAGACCATCATACACGAGCAAAACGCCGTCCTCGGAAAAGCCAATCTCCATCTCGCCGGCAAGGCCGTAGCCATCGCCGCCTCGCTGCAGGATACACGCGGCATTAAAGACGCCAACCAAAGCAAAGTCACAGTGACGGGAAATCCCGTTCGTCCCGCCATTCGCGCCCTGCGCGCGCTCCCCTACCCGCCGCTGGACGGAGTTTTTGAAATTTTCATCACCGGCGGCAGCACGGCCCTGACCCATGTTTTCAACGATGCCGTTCCGGTGGCCATCATGCTTCTGCCCGAAGATTTACGCCAGCGCGTGCATGTCGTCCACCAGTGCCGTGCCGGCGAAGCCGCCGCGACAGCAGAGAGCTACAGAAAAGCGGGCGTGAAGGCCGAGATAAAGGAATTTTTCAGCGACATGCCGGAACGGCTGGCGGCCTGCCATTTGTTCATCGGCCGCTCAGGCGCCTCGACGGTGGCGGAAATATCCGTTGCCGGACGTCCCGCCATTTTCGTGCCCTACCCCGGGCATGCCGACCGGCAGCAGACCTACAACGCCGAACCGCTGGAGCAAAAAGGCGGATGCCTGATTATTCAGGAGGAGGATTTCACGTCGCAAACGCTGGCCGCGGAACTTGAAAAATTCATGAAAGACCCGGCCCTCCTGCAACAAGCCGCAGCAACAGCCAAAAGCTGCGGTCAGCCGGAAGCCGTCAAAAATCTTGCAGATTTGGTTGAGGGGACGTTACAGCGCGGGGGCTAACGCCCCGAGCTTGAAAGCCGCCGCGGGTGCCTTGACTGCCTGCAACAGCTTCTTCTCCTTGAGAACATCGACTATTTCGTTGATGCCCAGACCGTCGTTTTCCGGTTTTTTCAGTTCATGTTTGAGCATCGCCAGCGATACGCGCGAGGACAGAGCGATTTTGCCTTTAGCAATCATCCGTTTTAAGGTGTGCAGCTTTTCTTCCAGCGTATAGGGGCGCAAACCAAGCGCGCTCACCTGTCCGGTCTTCGCCTGCTCGCTGTCGGATTGCGCGGAATTCAGGCGATCCGCGGCGTTTCGGCCAAATTGACGCTGACCGCCATTAAACAGCGCCGAGAGTGAAAAACCCTCGTCAAACAGCTTCCGTAAATTCGAGATCCGATGATTATGCACGTCTATATCTCTGATAAATAATATAATTTTAAATTATATATGAAAAAAGTCACCAAAGTCAATCTTTTTGTTTATTATACATACCATATTCGGACTATAATCCGCCCGACATCAACCAGGACACATATATAATATAATGAAGCAAATATAATGAAGCAAACCTTTCCTCTCAAGATCGGCACGATCCACATCATCGGTATCGGTGGTATTGGCATGAGCGGTTACGCCGAAGTCCTGCACAACCTCGGCTACAAGGTGCAAGGCTCCGACCAGTCGGAAAACGGCAACGTCCTGCGCCTGCGCGCGCTCGGCGTCCGTGTGATGATCGGGCATGCGGGCGAAAACATCTTCGACGAACAAGGCGCCCTGCCCTCCGTCGTCGTCAAGTCCACAGCGGTGAAGGCCACGAACCCCGAGATTGCCGCCGCGCGGGAAAACGAAGTCCCGGTCATCCCCCGCGTCGAGCTGCTGACCGAGCTGATGCGTTTGAAATGGTGCATCAACATCTCCGGCACGCACGGCAAGACGACCACGACTTCGATCATCGGCCATGTGCTGGAAAAAACCGGTCTTGACCCGACCGTCATCAACGGCGGCATCATCAACGCCTACGGCACGAACACGCGCATGGGCGCGAGCCAGTGGATGGTGGTTGAAGCCGACGAAAGCGACGGCACCTTCGCCAAGCTGCCCTCGATCGCCTCGATCATCACCAATATCGATCCGGAGCATCTGGATTATTACGGTTCCTTCGACAAGCTGAAAGAGGCCTTCGTCGCCTATGCGCACAACCTACCGTTTTACGGCTTCGTCGTCGCCTGCATCGACCATCCGGTCGTGGAGGAGCTGCTGCCGCGCTTCCAGCGCAAAACCATTACTTACGGTTTCAGCGAAAAAGCCGATATCCGCGCCGTGAACGTGCAAACGACGCCGGACGGCCTCGTGTTCGACGTGTTGTTTGACTCCGGCCTGACTGGGTCTCCGCGCGAGATCAAGAACGTGAAGCTGCCGATGTTCGGGCCGCATAACGTTCTCAACGCGCTGACCAGCTTTGCCGTCGGACACGAGCTCGGCCTGCCGGCGGACAAGATCGTCGCCGCGCTGGCGCAGTTTTCCGGCGTCAGCCGCCGCTTCACGACCACAGGCATCGTCAACGACATCACCATTATCGACGATTACGGCCATCACCCCGCCGAGATCGCCGCCACGCTCAAGGCCGGACGCGACGCCGTCAGCGGCAAGGGCAGCGGGCGCATCATCGCCGTCATGCAGCCGCACCGTTATACGCGCCTGCAGTCGCTGTTCGAAGGGTTCTGCCACTGCTTTGGCGAGGCCGACGAGGTCATCATCGCGAATGTCTATGCCGCGGGCGAAGACCCGATTACCGGCGTCGACCGCGATGCGCTGGTCAGCGGCATCCGCAAAAGCGGCAAAGACAAGGTCTATGCGCTCGAAAACGCGCAGGCCCTCGCGCCGCTGGTGCATAAAATCGCCAAACCAGGAGATTTTGTCATCTGTCTCGGCGCCGGCTCCATCACCCAATGGGCGCATATGCTGCCGAAGGAACTGGAAGAGCTCGCCGGAACCGCCCTTAAACAAGTTCACGGCGCATAATTTACCATGTCTTCCCTCAAGCTTCCCGAAGTGCGCGGCCGGCTGACCTACGACGCTCCGCTCGGACGTCAGACCTGGCTCGGCGTCGGCGGCGCGGCGGAAGTGCTGTTCAAGCCCGCCGACAAGCAAGATCTTATAGAATTCGTCAAAAATTGCCCGCCGGACGTGCCGGTCACGGTTCTCGGCGTCGCCTCGAACCTGATCATTCGCGACGGAGGCATTCCGGGTGTGACCATCCGGCTCGGGCGCGATGGCGCGGAAATCAAGACTGAAGGCACCACAGTCATGGCCGGCGCGGCGGCACTCGACATGAACGTCGCGCTGGCGGCGGCGCGGGCCTCGATTGCAGGGCTGGAATACCTGAGCGGCATTCCCGGCACCATCGGCGGTGCGCTACGCATGAACGCCGGCGCCTATGGGCGGGAGACGAAAGACGTCCTGATGTCCGCCGAAGTTCTGTTTCGCGACGGCACAGTCAGAACCATGACGGCGAAAGAAATGCACATGACATACAGACACAATGCCCTGCCGGACAATGTCATCTTCCTCGGCTGCACGCTGCAGGGCGAAAGCGGAGATCCCGACGTCATCGCTGGAAAGATCAATGAGATCAAGATAAAACGCGCCGAAAGCCAACCCATCCGCGCCAAAACCGGCGGCTCGACCTTCGCCAATCCCGAAGGGCATAAAGCGTGGCAGCTGATCGACGCCGCGGGCTGCCGCGGGCTCAAAGTCGGCGCGGCGCAGATGTCGGAGATGCACGCCAATTTCATGATCAACACCGGCGGCGCAACGGCGGCAGATCTGGAACGTCTTGGCGAAAAAGTGCGCGAAAAAGTTTACGCACATAGCGGTGTTATGCTACGATGGGAAATCAAGCGTGTCGGCGTGCCGCTGGCACAAGATACCGATATCGCCGCATGGATGAAACAATAGCTATTGCCGCGGAGCGGCGAGGAAATTTCCTGACATGAAAACAGTAGCCGTGCTAATGGGAGGGTGGTCGAGCGAACGCGAAGTCTCACTCTCCAGCGGCAAAGCCTGCGCCAAAGCTCTGCGCGAAAAGGGCTATAATGTTCGGGAAATTGATGTCAAGCGCGACCTCAAGGACCTGACGGCACAATTAACCCCGAAACCAGACGTCGCTTTCAACGCTTTGCACGGTCGTGGCGGCGAAGACGGCTGCATTCAGGGCGTTTTGGAAATTCTGAACATCCCTTATACGCATTCTGCGCCGCTCGCCTCTGCACTTGCCATGGACAAGCAAAAAGCCATCGAAATTTTGAAGCCGATGGGCGTGCCGTGCCCCGAAGGCGCGCTCGTCCACATCGACGATCTGCGCAAGGGTGTCATTCCCTTCAAACCGCCCTATGTCGTGAAGCCGAACAACGAAGGTTCCAGCGTAGGCGTCTACATTATAAAAGAAGGCGACAACAAGCCGCCCGCGGGCCTGGACAACTGGCCTTACGGGCCTTACGCGCTGGTCGAAAAATATATTCCCGGCAAGGAACTCTCCGTCGCCGTGATGGGCGCACGCGGTGAAAAAGCGCGCGCTTTAACCGTTACGGAAATTACAGCCGCGCATTCCTCCTTTTACGACTACGAAGCGAAATACGCCGCCGGCGGCTCGAGTCACGTGCTTCCCGCGCCGATCAATCAGGATGTTTTTAACGAGACGATGCGCATTGCCGCCTTTGCACACGAAAAATTAGGATGCACAGGTGTCACGCGCAGCGATTTCAGGTATAATGACAACGAGCCGGGGTTAGCCGGCCTGTACTACTTGGAGACAAATACCCAGCCCGGGATGACGCCGACGTCGTTGGTGCCTGAACAGGCGGCTCATATGGGGATGAGCTTTGGGGAACTGGTTGCGTGGCTGGTGGAAAACGCCAGCGTCCACACTTAAAAAAGGACCGCAGCCGAAACGAGGGTGTGGAAACACGCCGAGGCATAGATGGGGTTTGGGAGTGAGGCTTTTTAACAAAAAAAGAGGCTCGCAGGCGCGTCGCAACGCGCGCCGGTGGCTGTTGCAGGCGCGGAAATACGCGCTGCTGACCGCGCTTGTCGTGCTGACAGGCGTCGGCGCCTTTGAAACATGGCACGATCACGCCCCGCAAAAAGCGGGCAGATGGATCGTCGCCGAAGCCCTGACCCGTTCCGCCCGTGCGGGCTTCATCGTCAAAGACATCGTTGTCACGGGACATCACAACACGCCCAACGCAATCCTGCTCGCCAGTCTCGGCGTGAAAGCGGGCATGCCGCTGTTCGGCGTCAATATCGCGGCGGCGGAACAATCGCTTCTCGATGTTTCGTGGATCAAGAGCGCCATCGTCTCGCGCCGCCTGCCAAACACGATCGTCGTCGCCATCACCGAGCGCACACCCGTCGCGCTGTGGCAGCACGACAAAACGATCTCCCTGATCAACAAAGACGGCATCGTCCTTGCAACCGACAATCTTGAAAAATGGCAGAATCTGCCGCTGGTCGTGGGCAACGGCGCGGAAAACAGCGTTTCGGAACTTCTGACGACGCTGCAGGCGGTGCCGAGCATCACCAGCCAGCTGGTCGCCGCCGTGCGCGTAGGCGACCGCCGCTGGAACCTGCATTTGAAAAACGACATCACCGTCAAGCTGCCGGAACAGGACATGGAGCTGGCTTTGAGCCGGCTTGCGCAAATGCAAAAGCAAAAAAACATCCTCGGCCGCAGCATTACCGGCATAGACATGCGTCTGCCGCAGAGGGTCATGGTCACGCCGTCCGCAAACGATAAAACGAAAACCAGCATATAAGATAGGGAAACGATGATGAAGGACAAAAAAGTGAAAGACAAAAAAATACCGGCACTCAAGAAGGAAGCTCGCGCCGAGAGCAGCATCATCGCCGCGCTGGACATCGGGTCGAGCAAAATATGCTGTTTCATCGCCGAGGTGAAAAACCCCGCCAGCATCGAAGTCATCGGCATCGGCCATCAGGCCTCGAAGGGCGTGAAGTCCGGCACGGTCATCGACCTGCGCGCGGCGGAAACGGCCGTCGCCCACGCCGTCGAGTCGGCGGAACTGATGGCACGCCACAAATTGCAGGACAGGCCGATCAAGTCCGTCTTCATCAACGTGCCCGGCATGCACACCTTGCCGCATCCGCTTTCCGTCGACGTCAAGATTGCGGGGCACGAAGTTTCCGAGAAAGACGTGAGAAACGCCCTCTCCCACAGCCGCAGCGTCGTCGCGCACGGCAAGGAGGAACTGATCCACGTCATCCCCGCGGGCTACAGCATCGACAATACCCGCGGCATCCGCGAGCCGCGCGGCATGATCGGGCAAAATCTCGGCGTCAACATCACCGCCATCACCGGCCTTGCGCCGGCCTTGCGCCATCTGTCTTCCGTCGCATCGCAGAACAACCTCGAAATCGACGGCTTCTGCGCGACGCCCTACGCGTCGGGCCTTGCCGCTTCGGTCGGCGACGAGCTGCAGCTCGGCTGCACCGTCATCGACATCGGCGGCGGCACGACCTCCATCGGCGTCTTCTTCGAAGGCAAGCTGGTATACAGCGCCGCCATTCCCGTCGGCGGGCAGCATGTCACCAACGATCTTGCGCGTGGCCTGATCACCTCCATCGCCGACGCCGAGCGCATCAAGACATTGTATGGCAGTGCGCACGCCACCGGCATCGACAACGGCGAAATGATCGACGTGCCGCCGATGGGCGAAGAAGAGCACGAACAGCCCAACTATGTGCCGCGCTCGTTCATCACCAGCATCATCCAGCCGCGCATCGAGGAAACCTTCGAGCTCGTGCGCGAGAATATTGTCGACAGCGGCATGGGCCAGATCTCCGGACGGCGCGTCATCCTCACCGGCGGCGCCTCGCAACTGCCCGGCCTGTGCGACATAGGACAGGTGATCCTCAACAAGAAGATACGCCTGGGCAAGCCCCGGAGCGTCAAAGGCCTTGCAGAAGCAACGGGGGGGCCGGCTTTCTCGACCGCAGTCGGTTTGCTCGTCTACGCCGCCGAACATGCGGATGAAATACCTTCGGTCGCATCGAACCGCTCTTTCACCCTGCCGGGGCCGCTCAACAGCCCGATGCTGCAAAAGGTGACACACTGGTTGAAGGAGAACTGGTAAACGACTCAGTCTGTTTTATTTTTCAGCTTCGGGGGCAAAATCAGAGCACGCAACGCGATTCTTTTCTGAGCACGCTTCCGCAAAAAAAGTAATAAAAAAATGCACTTATACGCATGAAGACTCTGGAATACCGGCACTGAAATAAGTAAGATCAACGTAATCACCGACAGCGAAGGAAAAAAAATGATCAACATCAGAATGCAGAACCAGAATAACCGCCTCAAGCCCCGCATAACAGTCGTCGGCGTCGGCGGCGCGGGTGGCAATGCCGTCAATAACATGATCAACTCGCACCTCGAAGGCTGCGAATTTCTTGTTTGCAACACCGACGCGCAGGCGCTCGAAGGCAACAGCTCCACCCACAAGATCCAGCTCGGCGTCAACGTGACCCGCGGACTTGGCGCAGGCGCCAATCCCGAAGTCGGCCGTGCGGCGGCTGAAGAAAGCATCGAAGAGATCCTTTCGATCCTCGAAGGCTCCAACATGGTCTTCGTCACCGCCGGTATGGGCGGTGGCACGGGCACGGGCGCAGCACCGGTGATCGCGCAAGCAGCCCGCCAGGCCGGTATTCTGACAATCGGTGTTGTCACCAAACCCTTCCACTTCGAAGGCTCGCATCGCATGAAGCTCGCGGAAAACGGCATTGGAGAACTGCAAAAGCATGTCGATACGCTGATCATCATTCCGAACCAAAATCTTTTCCGTATCGCAAACGAAAAGACCACCTTCTCCGACGCTTTCCGTATGGCGGACGAAGTTCTGCAGTCCGGCGTGCGCGGAGTGACCGATCTGATGGTCATGCCCGGCCTCATCAACCTCGACTTCGCCGACATCCGCGCCGTCATGGCCGAAATGGGCAAGGCGATGATGGGCACGGGCGAAGCCGTCGGCGAACGCCGCGCGGTGGAAGCGGCAGAAGCGGCCATTTCCAACCCGCTGCTCGACGATATCTCGATGAAGGGTGCCCGCGGCGTGCTGATCAACATCACCGGCGGTCTCGACATGACCCTGTTCGAGGTCGATGAAGCCGCCAATCGTATCCGCGACGAAGTCGATCCGGACGCCAATATCATCTTCGGCTCGACCTTCGACGAAGCGCTGGAAGGCACGATGCGCGTTTCCGTCGTCGCCACCGGCATCGAAGTCGAAGCAGGCCAAATGGCGCGTCCGCTGAACCTCGGCACGGCCGGCTCCGAGCAGATCCGCCGTCCGGTCGGCATTCCGCCCGTCAGCGCAGGCACATCCTACAAGCCGCAAGCCCCCGCCTATATGGACGGGCAGGCCGGCGGATACGACAGAGCGTCCGTAACGGCACAGCGTCAGGACTTCGGCCATACCATTCCATCCTCCGTTCTGCCGCAGCATGCGCCGCAACAAGGCCAGCCCATGGCCCATGCGCCGCAAGCGAGCTATGCGCAAAAAACGCAGCCCACCACTCCTGCACAGCCGCAAATGACGATGGGCCAAGCATCTTCCATGACTTATGCGCCCGCCGCCACGGCCCGCAAGATGGATGAAGCCGACATCAGCGTCGAAGATACCTGGACGAAACCGTCGCAAACGCAAAACATCCAGCGTCCGACCCAGTCGCCCACCTCTCCGCGCGCGATGCGCCACGGCAACAGCTTTATCCCGCCGAAACCGGTCGATCCGCGTGCCGCGCCCAGCGGTTCCGGCGATCTGTTCGACGATACGGCCGCGACGGCACAGCCGCGCGCGCCGATGGCTGCCGCCAAGCCGGTGAAAAAGTCGCCCTCCATCTTCGAACGCTTCACCATGCAGCGTCCGGAAAGCAAGACACCAGCATCCCCGCCGCCGCGTGAAGCGGCGCCCCTTTCCGTCGAGGAAGGTGGCAAGCAAGCCGACGATGAGCTGGATATTCCGGCCTTTCTGAGACGGCAGGCCAACTAATCTCAAAGCGGCTCTGTTCGCAAAATAAAAGCCCCGGAAAACCGGGGCTTTTATTTTTTTGTAAACTCTGAGTATGGACGTTTCCAACAGTTTTATGACCCCTTTAAAAAGATATTTAATATCAATAAGTTATACGTGTAACAGTCTGTTACAAAGAGTGACTTCAAGGATAGCCTCGCGTTTGTTATCAATGACCTATCGGGGTTTCTTCCCATTCACACAACTCAAAGCCGGTCTCACATGCTGAAATCTACCCGCCAGCACACGCTCAAAGTACCCGTCGCCATCTCCGGTATCGGCGTCCATTCCGGCGCATCGGCGACGATGACGCTCAAGTCGGCGTCGGCGTCTTCCGGCATCAACTTCATCCGCACGGACATTACGGATCGCCCGAACGTGATCCCCGCACAATGGGACAGCGTCACCGACACGCAGCTTTGCACCGTTGTCGCCAACAAGCACGGCGTCAGTGTTTCCACCATCGAGCACCTGCTCTCGGCCTTCGCCGCGCTCGGCGTCGACAATGCCGTCATCGAAATCAACGGCCCCGAAGTCCCGATTATGGACGGCAGCGCCATTCAGTTCATTGAAAAGATCAAGATCGCCGGTCTTTCCCGCCAGAACGCGCCGCGCCGCGCTCTGCGTATCAAGAAGACCGTCTTTTGTCAGGATGGCGACAAGGAAACCTTCCTCAGCCCCGCCGACGGCGCCTATTTCGGCATGGAAATCAACTTTGCAACTGCGCTGATCGGCTGCCAGAAATACACCCACGCACTGACAGAATCCTATTACCGCAGCGACATCGCGCCCGCCCGCACCTTCGGCTTCCTGAAGGAAGTCGAACAGCTGAAGAAAATCGGCCTTGCCCGCGGCGGTTCGCTTGAAAACGCCATCGTGATCGACGGCGACAAGATTCTCAACCCCGAAGGCCTGCGCTACAGGAACGAATTCGTCCGCCACAAAATTCTGGACGCCATTGGCGACATTTATCTCGCCGGTGCCCACCTGATCGGCCATTATCATGGCGTCCGCGCGGGACATGCCATGAACAACAAGATCCTGCACACGCTCTTTGCGCAACCGGACGCCTTTGAATTCGTGACGCTGGGGGAAAAGGCGCCCAGCCCATACGCTCCGACCCGTTCTTACGCGGAAAACGCCATTCCCGCCTAAAAGCGATTATCTCCTTCATTTCCATGGATATACGCGGTATTGTGGCTTGAACAGAGCCCAACATGACATCCGTTAAAAATCCCTTTGCCGATATCAAGCTTACCCCGACATCCCTCTTCTGGCTGATCGTGGGCATTTATTTTGCGTGCTGGATGGTTGTGCCGACCCTCTCCATCGCCAACGTGCCGATCGACGTGCTCGAAGGCTATGCCTGGGGGCATGAATGGCAACTCGGCAGCTACAAGCACCCGCCGCTCGCCGCATGGATACTTGAAGTGCTAGCCGTCATTACGCACCGCGCCTCTTGGGCGCATTTCTTCGCCAATGAAGTCTCTGTCTTCATCGCCTTCTGGGCCGTGTGGCAGACGGGCAAGCGCATTGTCGGGGAACGCGCCGCCTTGATCGCCGTCGGCTTGCTGACAGTCGTTCCCTATTACAACATCCTCATCCCCGAATTTAACCCCAATGTCCTGCAACTCCCGTTCTGGGCACTCATCGGCTGGTCGTTCCACCGCGCCGTCAAAGACAACAAAACTATCGACTGGCTGGCGCTGGGCCTATGGAGCGCGGCGGGGATGTACAGCAAATACAGCACCGCGCTGCTGTTGCTCTCCCTCATCGTGTTGATGCTGGGCCATCCCGAGGCGCGCCAACGCCTCAAATCGAAAGGCCCGTGGCTGACAATTCTGTCCGGCATGCTCCTGATGACGCCGCATCTCGTCTGGCTCTATAAAAATCACTTTATGCCCTTCACCTATGCCGAAGACCGTTTTCATCACCCCCGTGGCCAGCTCGATTTCATCATCGTCCCGATCCGGTTTGTCTTCTGGCAGGCGCTGACCCTGCTACCTGCGATCCTTCTTTACGCCGCCGCTTTCGGCAGACCGCGCCCCACTGCCACAACAGAGAAAAATATTTCATTCGACAGAGCTTTTGTTTATGCCATCGCCTTCGGCCCTGCGCTGATCACCGCTTTGATCGCCATGGGAACAGAGGACGTCATCCGCAACATGTGGGCGACTCCGGACTGGAACTTTATCGGCCTTTGGGCGGTGTTCACTTTCGCACCGGCGTTTTCGGCCCCCAATCTGCGCCGTTTCGCCCAAGTATGGACGTTCCTTTTCGTCATCGGCCTCGTCGGCTTCGTCTATGTCGAAGCGCTCGCGCCTTACGTCACACACAAAGCCAAACGCATCAATTTTTCCGGAAAATTATTTGCCCTGCAAATATCCAAAGACTGGCATGCGCGCTACCACACCCCGCTACACTACGTCGTTGGTGACACGTGGATTGGCGCGAACATCGCCTACTATGCGCCGGATCGTCCACATTTATTATTTTATGGTAATTATAAAATCAGCCCGTGGATCAAACCCGAAAAAATCAAAAAAGACGGCGGCGTGATCGTCTGGTGCGGCATGAACTGCGACGTGCGCGACCGTGACGCCATTCCGCCCTATATCCGCACCGAGTTCCCCCAAGCGCAGTTCCAAAAGGCACTGGTTTTTCCTCAAGGCACCCGCGCCAAAGTCCCTCTCGGCATGGTCAATTGGGCCATTATACCCCCGCAAAAGCCTTGATTAGCAGCTTTCCCCGCCACGGTAAACCATGCTATAAGAGCATAAGTCCCGTTTCACTTTTGTTCCGGATACCGACATGACCAAACTTAGACGCATCGGTGTTGTTTTATGCTTTTTTCCCCTGCTGCTGGCCACGGCCTGCAGCGGCACGGCGAAAAAAAACGCCGCGAACCTCGTCAAACAGCCCGCGCCCGTTGCGCAGATGTACGACAAGGCCGCCGCCGAACTGCAATCCGGCGACTACAATCTGGCCGCCAACGGCTTTAACAATGTCGAGCAGAACTACCCCTATTCGGAATGGGCGACGCGCGCCCAGTTGATGGCGGCCTACGCTTATTACAAAAACCTGAAATACAACGACGCCATCATGGCGCTCGACCAGTTTATCGAACTGCACCCCGGCGACCAGAACGTCGCTTACGCCTATTACATCAAGGCGCTGTGCTATTACGAGCAGATTTCCGACGTGCAGCGCGACCAGCAAATGACGCGCAAGGCCCTCGGCGCATTGCGGCAGGTCAGGGAGCGTTTTCCGGACACGCCTTACGCCCACGATGCCGACCTGAAAATCGACCTCACGCTCGACCACCTTGCCGGCAAGGAAATGGAGATCGGCCGCTATTACCTCGACCATCAGGATTATCAGGCCGCCATCAACCGCTTCCAGACCGTTGTGACGCAATACCAGACGACGACGCAGGTGCCGGAAGCGCTGGAGCGCCTGACGGAAGCCTACACGGCCCTCGGCATCACATCGCAGGCGGTCAAATCCGCCGCCATTCTCGGCCAGAACTTCCCGCAGAGCAAATGGTACCGAGACGCCTACAAACTAGTCGGGCCGCATGCCCCTATCGCCGCGCCGAAAGAATCCGTCTACGACAGAACTTTGGGCAAGCTGTTTTAAGACGGGAGGCATCATGCTCGCGAGCCTCACCATCCACAACATCGTCCTGATCGACCGTCTGACGCTGGAGGGAGAAAGCGGCCTTGCCGCGCTGACCGGCGAAACCGGCGCGGGAAAATCCATTTTGCTCGACGCGCTCGGCCTTGCCCTCGGCGCGCGTGCGGAATCGGGCTTGGTACGCCACGGCGCGGAACAGGCTGCCGTCACTGCCTGCTTCGACCTGCCCGCTAACCATTCCGCGCACGCATTGCTCAAAGAAAAAGACCTGCCGACCGCTGACGCTCTGATTTTGCGCAGAACGCTCGGCAAAGACGGGCGCAGCAAAGCCTTTATCAACGACGAACCCGTCAGCATACAATTGCTCAAAGAAATCGGCATGACACTTGTGGAAGTCCACGGACAGTTCGAAACACAAGGGCTGCTTGATCCGCAAACCCACAGCGCTGCGCTCGATTCTTACGCCGGTCTGGCGGATGACGCCGTCAAAACACGGCAGGCGTGGGACAGCTGGCGCGCGGCGCGCGAAAAGCTGGATGCGGCCGAGGCCGGCATAGAGTCCATGCGGCTGCAGGAAGAATATTTGAAACATACCGTCGGCGAGCTGGAAAAGCTCGCCCCGCAACCAGGGGAGGAAGAAGTCCTTGCAGAAAAGCGCCATTTTCTGCTCCATGCGGAGAAAATGCGCGGCGGTCTCGATCAGGCAACGGACATTCTCGAAAACGACGACGGCATCCAGTCCTTGCTGGGCAGGCTGCACGCCGCGCTCGACCGGATCGCCGGAAACGCGGGCGGAAGGATGACAGCCGTCATGGAAACGCTCGCCCGCGCCGAAAACGAGACGGCGGAACTTTCCTATCAGATCGAGGCGCTCAAAAACGGCGACGATGAGGACGGAAACCTCGCAGAGATCGAAGAACGCTATTTCTCCCTCAGGGAGTGCGCCAAAAAGCACCGCTGCACCGTCGACCAGCTGCCGGAAGTCTATGAAGATTTGTCGCAAAAACTGCGCCTGATCACACATCAGGACGATACGCTGGCCGCGCTGAACAAAAATGTCGCCGATGCGAAAGAAAAATTCCTGAAGTTGGCAGAAAAACTCAGTGCCGCCCGCAAGAAAGCCGCACAAAAGATCAGCAAGGCCGTAAACGCCGAACTGCCCGCGCTGAAACTCGACAAGGCGACATTCTCCGTTTCCTGCATCCGCGCCAAAGACGAATCCGGCTGGGGGCCGAACGGCCTCGACAAAGTGCAGTTCGTCGTCTCCACTAATCCGCAAACCCCGGCAGGGCCCATTCATAAAATCGCTTCCGGCGGCGAGCTCTCGCGATTCATGCTGGCGCTGAAACTGATCCTCGCGGAGACAGGCGCCATACCGACGCTTGTTTTCGACGAAGTGGACAGCGGCATCGGCGGCGCGACGGCGGACGCGGTGGGCGAGCGCCTCGCCCGCCTCGCAAAAAACTATCAGGTGCTGGTCGTCACGCACAGCCCGCAGGTCGCCGCGCGCGCAAGCCATCACTGGATCGTCGCCAAAACCGCGCAAAAAGGCACCGTCATCACCAAGATCACCCCCCTGAAAGCGCTGGAAGAACGGCAGGAGGAAATCGCCCGCATGATTTCCGGTGCGAAAGTAACAGCGGAAGCCCGCGCCGCCGCCGCCAAACTGCTGGAAAACAATGCCGCCTAAGAAGGAAACCAAATTGCCCCCCGTCGCTGAACTGAATGTTCTTGAAGCGGCGGCCGAAGCGGCGCAATTGCGCAAAGAGATAAAGCGTCACGACATTCTTTATCACCAGAAGGACGCGCCGGAAATATCGGATGCTGCTTATGACGCCTTGCGAAAACGGCTGGAAAACATAGAAAACGCGTTCCCCGAACTGGCGACAAAAGACAGCCCGACGCAAAAGGTCGGCGCAAAACCGGCGCGGGAATTTGCAAAGGTCAGGCATACCGTTCCCATGCTCTCACTCTCGAACGCCTTCAGCGAAGAAGACGTGACCAATTTCGTCGACCGCGTGCGCAAGTTTCTGCGCCTGCCGGACGATGAAAAGCTCGAGGTTCTAGCAGAACCGAAAATTGACGGACTGTCCTGCTCTCTGCGCTACGAAAATGGCGTTCTTGTGCAAGCGGCCACCCGCGGCGACGGGGAGGAAGGCGAAGACGTCACCGCCAACGTCAAAACCATCAAGTCCATTCCATACAAGATCCTCAAAGGCGCGCCGGAAATTCTCGAAGTGCGCGGCGAGGTCTATATGACCCGTGCGGATTTCGAAAATCTTAATAAATCACAAACAGAAAAAGACGATAAAGTCTTTGCCAACCCGCGCAATGCTGCAGCAGGCAGCTTGCGTCAACTGGACCCAAACATCACAGCCGGACGCCCTCTGCGTTTCTTCGGGTATGCGCTCGGAGAAGTGTCGATCCCCATCGCCAAGACGCAGGAGGGGATTCGTAAAAAACTGACGCAGTGGGGATTTGACGTTCCGGAACCCGAAGCATTGCTGGATACCCCGGAAAAAATAACCGCCTTTCACGCAAAAACTTATGAAGACCGCCCGACAATCGCATACGATCTTGATGGCGTCGTTTACAAAGTCAACGACCTCGAATACCAGCGCCGCCTCGGCTTTATCAGCCGCTCGCCGCGCTGGGCGATCGCGTATAAATTCCCCGCCGAACAGGCGGAGACCATTTTGCACAAAATCACCATTCAAGTCGGTCGCACGGGAACGCTTACGCCCGTCGCGGAGCTGGAACCGATCAACGTCGGCGGCGTGATGGTCAGCCGCGCCACGCTGCATAACGAAGACGAATTGCAGCGCAAGGACATACGCGAAGGCGACTACGTGATCATCCAGCGCGCCGGAGATGTTATCCCGCAGGTCGTGAAATCTCTGCCGGAAAAGCGCAAACGCAACAATAAGCCGTTCGTTTTCCCTGACCGCTGCCCCGAATGCGGCAGCCACGCCGTCCGCGAAGAAGGCGAAGTGGCGCGACGCTGCACCGGCGGCCTTGTCTGCCCCGCGCAGGCGGTCGAACGCCTCAAGCACTTCGCCAGTCGCAGCGCTTTCGACATCGAAGGGCTTGGCGACAAGATTATTCAGTCCTTCTGGGATGAAAAGATCATCCAAACACCCGCCGACATCTTCCGCTTGGAGAAATACGCGGCAGATTTGAAAGAGCGCGAAGGCTGGGGCGATCTCTCGGTTAAAAATCTTCTCGCCGCGATCGAACGGCGCCGCACGATACCACTCGACCGGTTCATTTACGCTCTCGGCATTCGTCAGGTCGGCCAAGCTACGGCCAAAAAGCTGGCGCAACACTACGGCAGCCTTGAAAATCTCCTTGCACAGATAAAACAATGCAAAGATCGCGAGAGCGACGCCTTTCAGTCACTGCTGGAAATTGACGATGTCGGCCCATCTGTTGCGGAGGACGTCGTCAATTTCTTTTCCGAAGCGCATAACCTGCGTGTCGTCAAAGACCTGCAAGGCGAATTGACCGTTGAGGACTACGTGCGGCCGCAAACGCGGGAATCGCCCGTGACCGGAAAAACCGTCGTTTTCACCGGAAAGCTGGTCACCATGAGCCGCGAGGAAGCCAAGGCACAAGCCGAAAGCCTCGGCGCAAAGATCGCAGGCAGCGTTTCAAAGAATACGGATTACGTTGTCGCCGGCGAAGATGCGGGCAGCAAGCTCAAAAAGGCTGCGGCGCTCGGGATCAAAGTCTTGTCCGAAGAGGAATGGCAAAAAATGGCGAAACTCTAGCCGCGCGACTGTTTGCGCAAAACGTCCATCTGGCTCATGGCTTTTTCGACGCCTTCCGTGAAGGTCCGCCGTTCGACGAAATCCTTACCGCCGGCGCCGCGTGTCATCGCCAATTCAAGGGCGCGGCTCAAATGTTCGGCGACCGCCAGGTCCTTTTGCTCCAGAGAGAACGCCAGCGCCGCCAGAATACTGTCGCTCAGTCTCTCGAAATTGTTATCTGCCATAACAAGATGCTCCTTATACTCGAATGCGGAACCTGCAGCAGAGTCTAACTTAATTCAGGCGCGGCGTGAATGGTATTTTCCTGATTATTCCCAAACTGTTCCTCCAGAAAGACAGTGACTTTTTCCAGCCACGGGCCGCGCAAATCATCCCGCTCCATCCAGATTTCATGCCGTGCAGCGGGAACATCCACGCGCCTGCAGTAAGGCAAAAGGCCGCAAGCACGTTCCGCCGCCTTGAGATCAACGATTGTATCATTCCCCGCTATCCCTGCGAGGATGGGTTGTGCGATCGTTTTCAGGTAACTCTCCGAACGCAGAACCTCAATGGAGCGAAACGTATGCCACGCCCAGCCGTAAGTCGGCGCCCCCATCTTCAATTCCGGCTTGAGCTTAAAAAGCTTCGGCACAACACCGAACCTTTTCGGATCCGACGTCACTTTATTACCATTGAAAACCTCATCGCGGGCATCCCAGTCATGCCCCCCCGGCACATATTTTTCAAGACATCCCGCCATTTTCGCCAAAGACGCCAATACATGCGCGACAGGCCTGAAAAGCCCGGGCGTCAAAACGTCGCACATCGGAGACGTCATGACAGCTGCGGCGAAAACGCCTTCATGCTCCTTCATAAAGCGCAGGCCGATATGCGCCCCCATGGAATGGGCCACCAAAATCAAAGGGCCGGATGCAGGCTTAACAATATCGCGCGTGAACTGATGCAACGTCGCGATATGCTCCTCATAACCGCGGTTATGCATTTTTTGCGGATTTTTCAGATAACGATCCGATCCGCCCTGCCCGTGCCAGTCCATCATCCAGACGGCAAAGCCGCGCTCTGTCATATCGCGCATGACCTCGAAATATTTTTCGATACATTCCCGGAAGCCGCTTACGATAACGATTGTGCCGCGCGGCGCGCCTTTCGACTGCAACGCGCCATAGCGAATATGCGCACCATTGGCATCCGTGAAACCGGCCCACTGAAATCCGTCCGGTTCCGCGAACCTTTCGGGCAGCATGTTTACTGCTCCAGCGCCTTGATAATGCCTTCGCACATCTTCTTGGCGTCACCGAGCAGCATCATGGTGTTGTCATGGAAAAACAATTCGTTTTCGATACCGGCATAACCGCTGCCAAGAGACCTTTTCACGAACAAGACCGTTCCCGCATTTTCGACGTCGAGGATCGGCATGCCGTAGATCGGCGAGGCCTTGTCTTTTTTGGCGGCGGGGTTGGTGATATCGTTGGCGCCGATGACGAAAGCGACGTCCGTCTGGCTGAAATCGCGGTTAATCTCTTCCATTTCAAGAACGTCTTCATAAGGAACATTCGCCTCGGCCAGAAGAACGTTCATATGGCCCGGCATGCGCCCCGCGACGGGGTGGATGGCGTAGCGCACGTTGACATTCTCTTTCTTGAGAATATCTGCCATTTCACGCAAGGCATGTTGCGCTTGCGCCACCGCCATGCCGTAGCCCGGCACAATGATAACACTGCCGGCATTCTTAAGAATAAAGGCGGCGTCTTCCGCAGAGCCGATCTTGGCCTGTTTGTCGCCATGCCCGCCTGTCGCGGGACCGGCGGCTTCGCCGCCGAAGCCGCCGAGAATGACGTTGAAGAACGACCTGTTCATGCCCTTGCACATGATGTAGCTGAGGATCGCGCCCGACGATCCCACCAGCGCTCCGACGATGATAAGAAGGTTGTTTTGCAGCGTAAAGCCGATGCCCGCCGCCGCCCATCCGGAATAGCTGTTGAGCATCGAGACGATCACCGGCATGTCTGCGCCGCCGATTGGAATGATGATCAGGATGCCGAGAAGCGAGGCCAGAACAACGATCGACCAGAATGAGAACAGCGCCTGCGTGGCGCAGAGAATGATAATGAGCAGGAACAGAACCCCGCCCAAAATGGCGTTCATTTGATGCTGCCCTTTAAAAACGATGGGCGCGCCGGTGATGACGCCTTGCAGTTTGCCCCAGGCGATGATCGATCCGGTAAAAGTCACGGCGCCGATCGCGACGCCAAGACTCATTTCAATCAGGCTGCCGAGCAAGATGTGGTTTCCGCCGTTGCTGATGCCGTAGGCGACAGGATTGAGGAATGCCGCCGCCGCGATGGTGACCGCCGCGAGGCCGACAAGGCTGTGAAACGCCGCCACTAGCTGCGGCAGAGCCGTCATTTCTATTTTTTTCGCAATCAACGCACCGATGCTGCCGCCGATCACGATGCCGAGAACGATAAGGCCGTAGGAATGGACTTCAGGCAACAAGATCGTCGTCACAATCGCCAGCGCCATACCGACGACGCCGAACATGAGACCGTTTTTCGCCGTTTGCGGGCCGGAAAGCCCGCGCAGCGCCATGATGCAGCAGACGGAAGAAACAAGATAAGAAAGCAAAGTGGCTGTAATAGGCATATTTTCGTTCCTTTACTTCTTTTTCTTCGAGAACATCTGCAGCATCCGCTGCGTGACGATAAAGCCGCCGAAGATATTGACGGAGGCGAGCGCTACCGCCGCAAACCCCAGCAACTTTGAAAAGCTGTGACCCGCCGGCCCTGCCGCGATCAGCGCACCGACGATGATGACGGAGGAAATGGCGTTCGTGACCGCCATCAACGGAGAGTGCAGCGCAGGCGTCACGCGCCAGACAACGTAATAGCCGACGAAACAGGCCAGCACAAAAACCGTGAGGCCGACGACGAAAAACGGGATGGCTCCCGCCGCCTCGCCGCCGCCGGTGCTTGTGGCTTGTATTGTCTGCGCGGCGTGCGCCGCCAGCTGGGTCGCCTGCTGCGACAGCTTCGCCGCCGCCTGCGCAATCGCATTCGCCTGATCCACAACTGCCTGATGATTGGCCATGCTTATATCTCCTTACACAAAGTTCGGGTGAACGACCGCGCCGTCGCGCGTCAGGGTTGTCGCCTTGACGATTTCATCCTCCCAATCTATTTTGAGCGCCTTGCTGTCCTTGTCCACCAGCGGCGTCAGAAAGTTCAGCAGATTGCGGGCATAAAGCGCGGACGCATCTGCCGCGATGCGGCCGGGCAGATTGGGATAACCGATGATCTTGACGCCATTCACCTCGACCACTTCGCCAAGTTTCGATGCGGTGCAGTTTCCGCCCTGCTCGACAGCCATATCGAGAATGACGGAGCCCGGCTTCATCGATTTCACCATCTCGTCCGTGACGAGAACCGGCGCCTTTTTACCAGGGATCAGCGCCGTGGTGATGACGATGTCCTGCTTCTTGATTGTATTGGAGATCAGTTCCGCCTGCTTCTGCTTATATTCGTTGCTCATTTCCTTGGCGTAACCGCCGGATGTTTCAGCCGCCTTGGTTTCCTCCGTCTCGACCATCACGAACGACGCACCAAGGCTCTGCACCTGTTCTTTTGCGGCCGGACGCACGTCCGTCGCCGACACCTGCGCTCCGAGCCGTCGCGCAGTCGCGATTGCCTGCAACCCCGCAACGCCGACACCCATGATAAATACCTTCGCGGCCGGAACGGTGCCCGCCGCTGTCATCATCAAAGGTAGTGCATGGCCGAAAGCGTTCGCCGCCTCGAGAACGGAGCGGTATCCAGCAAGGTTCGCCTGACTGGAGAGGACGTCCATGTTCTGCGCCCGTGTGATGCGCGGCACGAATTCCATCGCCATCGCCGTCACGCCCTGTTCGGCATAGACCTTCAGCAGGTCTTTTTCCTGATAGGGAGACAGCACGCCGATGAGCAGCGCGCCCTTTTTCATTTTGGAGATTTCGTCTTTCGACGGGTGCCGCACCCTGAAAACGACGTCGGCATCTTTATAAACTTCGTCTGGCGCGACGATCGAAGCGCCGGCTGTCTTATAGGCCTCGTCCGTCATCGCCGCTGCCTCGCCCGCGCCGGAGGCCACCGCGACCTCCGCCCCGAGGCCGATCAGTTTTTTTACCGTTTCCGGCGAGGCCGCCACGCGGTTCTCGTCTTCAAGGCTTTCTTTGGCTATTGCGATTCTCATATTTGGTTCCTCATCGAATTCCGACGTTAAGAATGCCGTATTAACAAAGGATTATCAACTACGAGGTTGGCGAGATGTCGTATTTTTTCAGCGCTTTTTTCTGGCGGGCGGCAAGTGCGGCGGCATCGAAGCCTTCGATCAGCTCATTAAACAATTTGTACCAATTTACTTCCGATTTTAGGTGCAGGAAAACGGAGCCCAGCCCTAGCGCGGCCCTGTCCATAAAGACAAATTCGCGCGGCAGCTTGACGCCGCCGATTTTGC
The DNA here is from genome assembly GCA_021849295.1 of Pseudomonadota bacterium. Taxonomy (GTDB): domain Bacteria; phylum Pseudomonadota; class Alphaproteobacteria; order Micavibrionales; family UBA2020; genus PALSA-926. The sequence continues at coordinate 50,329 of JAJZTA010000008.1, forward strand.
GCAGTTCCTGATGCACCTTATGTGCTACATCGCGTCCGTAAATGCCTTTTGTCACTACGCCGATCGTGCGCACTTTATTATCCAGAACGGGGCCATATAAAAACCGCGCCCACATGTTGAGGACTTCAATCAGCTCCTTGCTCATGTTTTTGAAGCCCCAGCTTTCATAGGCGGAAACGGCCATGTCGACGTTATCGGACTGGAGAGCACGGTACAACGTGATCACGCCTTCCACGAAACGCGCCGGAAAAACGCGCACGCAACCGAAATCCATCAGATTGATGGAATCGTCTTTCCCTACGGTGTAATTGCCGAGATGCGGGTCTCCATGTATGACGCCGTAGCCGTAAAGCGGCACGTACCACGCGCGGAACAGGTTGAGGGCGATGCGGTTGCGCTGCGCTTGCGGCGCTTTGACGAAGTTCAACATCTCCTTGCCTTCGAGCCACGTCGCCGTGAGCAGACGGTCGGTCGAGAGCGATGGCACGACCTCCGGCACATGCACGCTTTTTTCGTCTTTCAGCATAAAACCGTAAAGTTGCATGTGGCGCGCTTCGCGCTCGTAGTCCAACTCCTCGTGCAAGCGCGCCGCGATCTCCTTCTGTATTTCCGAAGTCGCGATGGTGCGGTCATATTGCTCGAAAACCGCAAGGGTCATCTTCAACTGCTTCAAATCGGCGATGACGGCCGACTCCATGTCCGGATATTGCAACTTGCAGGCAACCTCCACGCCCTCCGGCGTGACCGCCCTATGCACCTGCCCGAGCGACGCCGCGGCGACGGCCTCTTTCTCAAAGGAGCGGAATTTCTTCTCCCATCCTGCGCCCAGCTCCGTCGTCATGCGGCGGCGCACGAAAGACCAGCCCATCGGCGGCGCGTGCGACTGCAGCTTTTGCAGCTCCAGCACATACTCCTTCGGCAAGGCTTCAGGGATCGTCGCCAACAATTGCGCGATCTTCAGCAAAGGACCTTTGAGGTCGCCCAATGATTCCATGAGCTGGCGGGCATGCTCGGGCTTGTTGATGTCCAGGCCAAGATACTTCTGCCCCGCCAGCCTTGCTGCAAGCCCCGTCATCGTCGTGGAAACTTTGGCATAGCGGCGGACACGGCGGGTAAAGGAGCTTTTGTCCGGAGAAGGCTTTCCGGTCCGCGTTTGCTTGGCCATGAAAGAAACTCTCAGCTAAAAACACTACATCTGCTGGATAACGTCTTGCGTCTGGAAGTACGACGGCAGCGTCGGCGGCGCGGGCCATAGGGTACTGGCGCCCGGTTTTGGCAGCGTATTGACCAAATCGTTCAGAGCGTTTGTCAACATGCTATTGTCCGTGGAATCCTGCAATTCCGTGGAGAAATATAAAGTCGTAGGCGTCCCCTTCGGTTGCGCCGGGTTCGGAATTGTAAGGGAGGGGGATCTTGTCGCCGAGCCGCTGTTATAGTTCAGCAAATCCGCCATGGAGTAAAACGGGGTCAACGCATTATAGGCCCCTTCGGGAGAAGTAAAACTGGTAACGGTATCATCATAAGTCTGATTGATGGCGCTGCCCGGGTTTGTGAAATTACCGGCGCCCCTCCACATATCATCAATGTTCGTGCAGTTCATCTGGTTCTGCATCAAGGCGTTTTTGATATTGGTAAATTGCGCAGAGAGAGCCGTTTTTTCGTTACTTTCAAGAGTTGATATGGCACTATTAAGAGAGCCGATATCGCTGGTGTATTTACTCAGCTCGCTCGGCAAACTACTCCATGAATCCGATGGCAAGGCGTTAACCAGCGTGTCTATCTTGTTAACCAGAGACTGATAATTACTCACATCCGTTGTATAAGGACTGGTAGTCTGGTATTTATTAATAGCGTTAAGGTCCGTTTTAATTGTCCCCGCAAGTTGGGTCAACTGATTGTTGCCGGACTGCCACTGTGCCGGATAAAAGTTAAACACCGCCGGATTTGTCTGGGAAGGTGTAGTTTGCCCCGATACGACTTCTCCTCCCAACCAGTTGTCGAGCAACGGAGAGACGACGACATCAAGTTCCATCGCAAGATTATCGTAAGGGGGCGGGCCGCTTGGCCAAGAAGCCCCCCAATCGGGATAAGCCAGCGTGCCCGTGTACGCCAGCGTATTGGGCGGCGGCGGATTTTGATAGAAAACATCCGAGAAAATAAGCCCAAGCCGCGCGCTCAAGGCCATAGACTGATCGAAACACGTGAGGTAAAGCGTCGAAGGTTCGCGGCTGAGAATCTCCAGTTCGTACCCCCTGTCCCGCGCCCGCACCGCATTCGCCTGATCTGTCAGAAGCGTCATCATCAGGGGATCGCAACCGGGATCATATGTAGGTGGAAGTGGTGCCGCATAACCCGCCGTGGCGGAGAGCCCTATCGCCGCAAAAGTCACCAGAATGAAAAGCAGAAGCTTCTTCATCGTCTATCCTCTACGGGCAAGGCCCCGTCACGATACCTGCGGTCACCAACACTTGGCAGGAGGAGTTATCAGCAGTAAAATTATAGGATGTCGGTTGTTTGAGATTGGTCATTGCAGTTTTCAACTTACTAAACACACTGGCACTGGTCTGCGACGCGGTCCAGCTATTGTCGAAGTCCGTGCCGCCGCCCGCAGGCGGCGCATTGGTTATCAGATCGTTGAATGTGGCGTAAGGCGCTTTGGTATCAATGCCGGACGTGAGGATTTGGTTCTCAAGCGTGCCTATCTGGGTGCAGTTATAAGCGCCGGTGCCCGTAACGGTCATGACGGTTTTCAGTTGCGTCGTAAAGTCGCCGGAGAAAATCGCGCCGCCGTTTTTCGCGGAGTCGCCCGCCGCCTCGCTGAAGCAGGTCATCGTCAAAACGCTGTCCGGCTTGTTGATCAGCTCGGCGGTTATGGCTCTGTCGTAGGCGACCTGCGCTTCCGCCTTGGCCGTCATCGCCGCCCAGACGGCAGGGTCGCACCCCTGAATCATGGCCGGTGACCCCCCCCCCGCCATGGCCGCTGTTGCGCCCAATAACGCAACACACAGCGCGCTAACGAAAGATACAAAAAACTTCCCGGAAGGTCTGAAAATATGACGCATCATGGTGCTTGAGCCCTAATTACCCCTATCTGTTCATTTTAACAAAATTTGTCGCAAAAGTCTTGTATATTCGTCTTGATACATCTTAAGCTTCTATAATTAAAGAGGAAACTGAAAATATCATGCGCATCATCGGCGGAATCCATCGCGGTCGCCCCCTTGCCGCTCCGAAAGGAAAGGATACGCGCCCTACCAGCGATCGCACGCGGGAGTCGATTTTCAACATCCTGCAGTATGGGAACTGGCATGGCGGCGCACTGCAGGATGCCACCGTGCTGGATGTTTTCGCCGGTACGGGTGCGCTGGGACTGGAAGCCCTATCGCAAGGCGCGCGGCATGCCGCCTTTATAGAGCGCGAGCATCCGGCTATAAGTTTTTGCAAAAAAAATATCGAGGTTCTCGGTGAAACGGAACGCACGGCTGTTTTAACCTTCGATGCGACGAATCCCATAACACGCCCCCCTTATATCGAACCGCGCAGTCTGGTTTTTCTGGATCCGCCATACGGAAAGTACCTCTGCGCCGAAGCTCTGAAAGCGCTGATACAACAGGACTGGCTAAAAGAAGGTGCCATATGCGTACTGGAGATGTCCAAAAAAACCCCGGAGATCCTCCCTGCAGGCTTTACCCTGAAGGACGAGCGCGTTTACGGTCTGGCCAAAATACAGTTCCTAGTATTGAGCCCCCGGGTTACTGGTCATGTTGCGGCAAGAACTAACTGTCGCACTCGTTGAGAGCCAAGGGCAGGAAAGCCGATCGTCGAAACTGGCACTGGAACTGCCGCCGCTGCCGTGCGTGTCGCTAGTCGGATCGGCCTGCGACTGCGTGGTATTATTCCCGCCATTGTTCTGCCCGAGGTAGGTGGAATTATTCTGCGCCTGCTGCGCCTGCTGCATGGTCTGCGTATACTGCTGCTGCTGCGTCTGCTGCGTCTGCTGGGCCTGCGTGAGTTGCTGCTGATACTGCTGCTGGTACTGTTGGGACACAGAAGCTTGCTGATTGGCGGTATTGAGATTCTGCTGTGTCGTATTGATCTGATTCTGTAGCGACGTGGCCTGCGCGGTGTTCCCCGCCGCGTTGGCCTGAGTGAGCTGCTGATTTAGCGACGTGAGCTGCTGCTGGTACTGCTGGGCCTGACTCTGGAACGTCTGGGTCTGCTGCATGGCCTGCTTGAATTGCTGCTGTAACGACGTGACCTGTTGCGTGGTCTGCTGAAGCTGCTGATAAAGCTGCTGTGCCTGTTGGGCCAGCTGCGTATATTGCTGGGTATACTGCTGGATTTGCTGCTGGGCCTGCGTGAGTTGAGAAGGAACCGTGACCCCCCCTATGGACGACGGAATCCCCTGCAACGAACCGAGCTGGGCATGGGCAAGAGGTGCCCCGCTGACGACAAACCCCAAAACCAAAGCTGCGATATATTTTTTCATGACCCCTCACCCCTAGAGCAAAAAACAGTTGACCCGCTCAGTTTTAATAAAATGCAATATATCAATTTTATGGTATCACATCACAATTAACAACTCATTAACTAGAAGCTGAGCGCCGCAATTTTCCCTTGTAATTCAGCCCGCTTCGCCTGCCGCTGCTGGACAAGATCCTGCTTTTCCTGCGCCAGCTTGTTGATACGGGTTTCCTGCGCGTCCAGCTCGTCCAGATACTTCTGGCGTATCGCCGACTTGCCAGTCAGGCTGCGCAGGTTTTCGCGAATTCGTGCCTGATCCTGAAATATCTCGTTTCTGCGGCTGGAGACAAGGTCGATTTTCTGGTTTATATCGTCCAGCGCGCGGCGGAGACCGGCAATCTCCACGAAAGCCTTGCGCGTCGCCCGCGAAAGGCCGTTGTTGCCGGAGGCATAGGCCATCAGCTGGTCATCTGACATGCTGTTGATGCCGTAGGACTCCCAGACCCGATTCTCCAGGACGACGCGCAGCGTTTTTGTCGCCCCCGCCTTGACCGGAACGGTGATACGGTAGTTCTGCGCCGTCACCTCCACCGTTTTCGGGTCGGGCTCCACGAGCTTGTAGTCTCCGTCCATGCGTGATTTTTCGATGACGACCGTGCGCGGCGCGTCCTTCGGCGCCTTGATGGTGTAGTCCGTCTCCGCGCGGTACACGACCGCCGTGCGGATCACGCCCTGCGACGCCGTCATCGCTCCTTCGGTCGACGTCGTCTTTTGCACGCGGTCAATGGTCGTTTTGGTATCGAGAGCATAACTGACAATGCGTTTTTCATCCTTGTTCAGAGTGGAGAGCTGCGCATCGCCGACAAAATCTATGCCCTTCAGCAGGGGATTTTCGGCATAAAGCGTCAAAATGCCCGGCGGCAGGCTGCTCCCTCCGTTATTGGTGATCTCGACGGAGGCTAGCGGGTGCCGCGCATTGGTTTCCGGCTGGTAGAGGGAAATCCGCTTCATCGGCACGTTGCGGCTGACGAACGGCAGCATCATCGACTGGCCGGCCTGCAAACTCAGCTTGTCGGGGAAGTGGAACAACACCTGCGTCGCCGCCTCATGGCTCAACGCCGCGTGCGCTTCGCCCGCGATCTGACGCAGGCCGGTCGCCTGCATGGACGCCTCGGGCGCAGCAAGCGCATTCATCCCCATCGGGGATGCCGCGACTCCCCCTATGGCCATGCCATCCATCGCAAAGCGCGCTGAGGGCGCGCGCATTTCATACGATTTCTTTGCTGCCTGCATTTGCCATGCGTTTCCTACCGTTCCCTTATCCACGCGCGGCAACGTCATGCCGAACACTTTCACCGGCACTTCGGGGCGATGCACGTAGTAAGCGGGGTAAAGCGCCTGCTTGAATGTCACCGGATCGCCTGAGACCAAAGACAGATCAACATCCTTCCAGTCGTTCGCCGTCATGTTCTCGATGATCGCCCAGCCTTGCAAAAAACCTTTGTCTTTTCCGGTGGGAGGAACGACCAGCCGGTAGGCCGTCTTCCAGACAGGTGCCTGCAAGACGTAGGACAGCGTCACATAGCGCTTGCCCGCACCCAGCAGATGAACGTTCAGCGTCCGGCGGTCGAGCGTGCCGTTATTGCGCACGGCGACAAGCGCGCGGTTAATCTCGTTCTGCACATTCTGGTCGTCGAATTTCAGAGACTGCACGTTTTCAAGAACGGCCTGTTGCAGGCCCTCCGCCGTCATCAGGCTCAACCGGTAGCGGACGACGGTCTTGTTATTCTCAAGCACCGTTTTCTCGGGCAGGACACGGATGATTTTTCCCGTCAGTGTTCCCTCGGGGCCTTTCACCGTCACGTCTGCGCCCTGATAGGCGTTCAGCAAAGCCACAACGTTATCCAGTTGCGCATGGCTGAACGGCAGGCCTTTGAAAATCTGGTCGAGCGGCTGGCGGCCCGCCAAAGTCACGCTGCCAATATGCCCTTTGGGATCGAACACCACGAGGCTTTGAAGAATGTCATCCACCTGATCGCGCCGCACCGGAAATTGCAGCGTGACATTGCCCGAAACGTCCGTCTGACGCTCGAACTGCGCAAGACCGCTGCTCGACAGGATCACCCGGTCAACAGGCATATCCGTCGCGTGCGCGGCGGAAGACAACGCGAAAGACGGCAGAAAAAAAGAAAGCGTCAGAACGGCGCGCTGCCAGCGGCGCGGCGCGGATTTCAGATAAATCCTGTTTTCGATCTGCATATTTTTTCTACCCTATTAATTTATGAAAATAATAACCGGATCCCACGGCTTCCCGAGGATGCCATGAAAAGGTAAAAAAAGCGTGACGCTGGAATTCAGAGATATTTATCCGCCAGAACCTCGGCGATCTGCACCGCATTGGTGGCCGCCCCCTTGCGCAGATTATCGGCGACAACCCACAGGTTCAGGCCGTGCTTGACCGTTTCGTCCTTGCGGATACGGCTGACGTAAACGGCATCCTCTCCCGAAACTTCCGCTGGGGTAATGAACCCGTCTTCCGGCTCGTGCTTGTCGACAACGATGACGCCCGGCGCATTTTGCAGGGCTTTGCGCGCCTGCTCCACGGTCAGCGGCTTTTTGAACTCGACGTTCACCGCCTCGGCATGGCAGACGAACACCGGCACGCGCACGCAGGTCGCCACCACGTCGATCGACTTGTCGAGGATCTTCTTGGTCTCGACAACCATCTTCCACTCTTCCTTGGTCGATCCGTCTTCCATGAAAATGTCGATTTGCGGAATGACGTTGAAGCAGATCTGCTTGGCGAACACCTTGCGCTCCGGCGCCGCGTTGGCGTAAAGCGCGCGCGTCTGGTTGAACAGCTCGTCCATCGCCGCTTTCCCCGCGCCGGAAACGGACTGATAGGTCGAAACGACGACGCGTTTTATCTCGGCCAGATCGTGCAGCGGCTTGAGAGCGACCACCATCTGGATCGTCGAGCAGTTGGGATTGGCGATGATGCCGCGCTTTTCGTAGAGTTTGATATCCTCCGGATTGACCTCCGGCACCACCAGCGGCACATCCTCGTCCATGCGGAACATGGAACTGTTGTCGATGATGACGGCGCCCGCTTTCGTCGCGCGCGGCGCGAAGGCGGCGGAAACTTTCGCTCCGGCGGAAGCCAGCACGATGTCCACGCCCTTGAAATCGAATTTCTCAAGGTCCTGCACCTTCAGGATATCATCTTCACCGAAAGAAACCTCGCGGCCCGCCGACCGTCCCGAGGCCAAAGCATAAACCTCGTCCACCGGAAATTTTCTTTCCACCAGCGCGCCCAGCATCTCGCGGCCCACGTTTCCCGTCGCGCCGACAACCGCCACTTTGTATGACATCGCTATTCCTCTTTATACAGGTGTCAGGCGCCTATTGCGCGGCAAGCGTATGATAGTAAGCGTAGACACCGGTGGTGCCGTTCTGGATGCAGGCGAATTGCCGCCCCGGCAAAACCGGAATCTTGTCGCCGTCATCATAGACGGTAGTGGCGCTGCTCGCCGTGACCGGCCAAGCCTGAATCGTGCCTGTCGTATCCTTCCAGTTGACAGGAACGGTGTCGACTGGCGGCACGCTGGACGCGAAGCCCAAACCTTTCTGGATCTGTTCGCAGACAGCAAGCGTCACCCCGCTTTTCCCCTGCAAAACGGCAAGCAGTTCTGGTGCGGCCGTGCCGACGCCGGCAACAAAAAGCCCGTGGGTCTGATCTGTTTCACCGGGATAGAGCCAACCCGCGTTGCAATCGTCCGCGTTAACGCAGGCTTCTTGCGGTGGAAGAGCGTTTGTCCCGTCACCGCCGCCGTGCGCAAAATCGAAAGCATCTTTCTTGCCGACAAAGCTGGTAAACGAAATGTCCGCCGCGGGAGTCCCCCGAATAATCATCTGCGACACCGCCGTTCTGACGGAGGAAGCCTCCTGAACAAGCTGTCCTGCGGCAAGCCTGATTTCCGCTTGGCTCGGCCCGCCCTTGGTGGACTGTGTGACGGCATAAGACAAGCCTGCAAGCAAAGCCACTGCAACCAAAGCAAAAATCACCGCGTCGCCACGCTGGCCATGGCTGTTCCTTATTTTACCGCTCGTCATATTCACTCCCGTTCTGGATATAAAAGCCCGATTTCGTATGATGGACAACCCCTCGTCCGGAGACTTGTAGAGAGCCTCCCTCGTAATATACACTCCGTAATATACACTTAAAAGAACGCGTATCACAAGAAGATCAAGGGTGTAAAACTTTCATATCAGTCTTTGATTCCTCCGCGGGGCAAACGCACCTATATGCCGGCTATTCTCTCAACCTTTTCATATTTTCTTGCTTTCATGCTTCTCGCCGCCCTCGGCTGGTGCGACCTGAAAGAACGGATATTGCCTGACACCCTGAACACGGCTCTGGCTTTGAGCTTCCTGTCTTTTCACATTGTAACGCACTGGCAGTTCGTCAAGCCTGTAGAGGCGCTGCTCGGTTGTCTGATGGGCGGCGGACTGCTAACCGTCATCCGCGTGTTTGCCAACAAGTTCTACAAGAAGGACTCTCTGGGTCTCGGTGACATCAAGTTAATAGCGGCCGCAGGACTGGGGCTCGGCATTCCGGATATATTCATGGCTTTGAGCCTTGGAGCCTTTATAGCGCTGCTGCATGGCCTTGGCTTGAGCGCCCTCGACAGAAAAAATAACCATAAAGTTAAACTCGGCCAGATCCACGTGCCGGCCGGACCGGGACTGGCAGTCGGAATTGCCCTTATGGCCCTATACCGCTTTGGCCTGCCCCCGTTTTTGCATGGTTGAACCCGTCGCGAAAATAATGGATAGTGGTTTACCTTAAAAAAAATATCGGAAAGCCAACCTCTCTTGCCCCCACACGTGATACAGCATTCTTTCTCCCTTCCGCTTGTCGCCCTCGCTTTGGGCAGCGGATACCTTTCCGGCAGCGTGCCTTATGGCCTGCTGCTCGGCAAGATCTTCGGCGCGGGCGACCTCCGGCAAAAAGGATCAGGCAATATCGGCGCGACCAACGCCCTGCGCGTTGGCGGTAAAAAGCTCGGCATCGCAACGCTGCTGCTGGATGCGCTGAAAGGCGCGGTTCCCGTCCTCGTCGCGAAAGGGATACACCCCGAACTTGCGCTGATTGCCGGCTTCGGCGCCTTTGCGGGGCACCTTTTTCCGGTCTGGCTGAAATTCAGGGGCGGCAAAGGCGTTGCCGTCGGACTGGGTATTTTTCTCGCGCTCCAATGGAAGATCGGCGCGGCGCTCTGCCTGATCTGGCTGACGACGGCCATCATCAGCAAATATTCTTCGTTATCGGCTCTCGTCGCCTTCGGCACGGCCCCGCTTGTCACATATCACGTCACGCACAACCGCCCCGCCGTTCTGTTTACCCTGTTGCTGGCAGTCATGATCTGGCTCAAACATACCGGAAACATCAAACGTCTTGTGCAGGGCACGGAAGGCAAGATCAATCTCCGCAAGAAATCCCATGACGCGCAAGAATCTTGATCCGAAAGAAAAGCTGGCGTGGCTGCGCCTTTCGCGGACGGAGAACATCGGCCCGATCACCTTCTATAAACTGCTGGAACGCTATGGCACAGCAACGCGCGCACTGAACGCTATTCCCGACCTTGCCCGCCGCGGCGGACGGTTGAACGGCCTCAAAGCTTATCCAGAAGATCTCGCCGAAAAAGAACTGGAACAAGTTGAAAAGAATAGTGCAAGACTGATTGCGCGCGACGATCCGGACTATCCCGCGCTGCTGGCGGAGCTGGAAGACGCGCCGCCGCTCATCGCAGTCCTCGGGAATGCCGCGCTGCTGCCAAAACCGTCTCTCGGCGTCGTCGGCGCACGCAACGCTTCGCTCACAGGACGCAAGATCGCAGAGGATTTTTCGCGCAAAGTCGCCACCGCCGGACACGTGATCGTTTCCGGCCTCGCCCGCGGCATCGATACCGCCGCGCACACGGCCTCTCTTGCGACAGGCACGGTCGCCGTCGTCGCGGGCGGCATCGACGTGATCTATCCGCGCGAAAACGAAAAACTCTACCGGCAAATCGCAGAACAAGGCGCGATCATCGCCGAAAGCCCGTTCGGCACCGAACCCTTGGCACGGCACTTTCCACGCCGCAACCGGCTGATCTCGGGCTTGAGTCTCGGCGTGCTGATCGTCGAGGCCGCCTTGAGGTCCGGCTCGCTCATCACCGCCCGCATGGCGGCCGAACAGAACCGTGAAGTCTTCGCCGTGCCGGGCTCCCCGCTCGACCCGCGCGCCGAAGGAACGAACAAGCTCATTCAAGACGGCGCGCATCTGGCACTCTCAGCGGAAGATATTATTCATGAACTAAAAAGCCTGCGCCTGAAACCGCTCAACGACACCGCCGGAGACCCTTGGCAAGGCCCGCCGCCCATTATCCCTGCTGGTGATCAAAAACCGGACGAATCGCTGCACATTAAAATTATGAAAATATTAAGTCCCACTCCGGTGCAGGTCGACGAGGTCATTCGAGCCACGGATGCCCCCGCCGGTGATGTTTTAACGGTTATTCTGGAATTAGAGATTGCAGGATGTATTGAACGGCAGGCAGGAAATAAGATAAACGTGGTATAGCACACATTATATATGTGTTCGTATTTTGGAGTAATTTATATGCCCGCACATAATCTCGTCATCGTCGAATCCCCTGCCAAGGCGAAGACGATCAATAAATACCTCGGCCCCGACTACACAGTCGTCGCCAGCTTCGGGCATATCCGCGACCTGCCGGCCAAAAACGGCTCGGTCGATCCGGAACGCGGCTTCGCCATGGAATGGGAACTGGGCGACCGCTCCGCGAAACCCCTGAGCGCCATTCTCACCAACGCCAAAAAAGTCGATACTGTCTATCTCGCCACCGACCCGGACCGCGAGGGCGAAGCCATCTCGTGGCACATCACCGAACTCCTGAAAGAAAAAAAGATCGCGGAAAAAGTCACTATCAAGCGCGTCGCCTTCAATGAAATCACCAAGGCCGCGATTCAGGAAGCCTTCAAACATCCGCGCGACGTCGACGGCAACCTCGTCGAGGCCTATCTCGCCCGCCGTGCGCTGGATTATCTCGTCGGCTTTACACTGTCTCCCGTTTTGTGGCGCAAGCTGCCGGGCTCGCGCTCCGCGGGCCGCGTGCAGTCCGTCGCCCTCCGCCTGATTTGCGAGCGCGAAGCGGAAATCGAGGTTTTCAATCCCGAAGAATACTGGTCGATCGAAACGCTGCTGACCACGAAAGAAGGCAAGAGCTTCACCGCCCGCCTTTCCGCGCTTGACGGCAAGAAAATCGAAAAGATGACCATCAACAATCAGGCGATGGCCGACACAGCGGTCGGGCGCATCAAGGGCCAATCCTACAAAGTCGCCACCATCGAAAAAAAGCAGGTCAAGCGCCATCCCTATCCGCCGTTCATCACCTCGACGCTGCAGCAGGAAGCCTCGCGCAAATTGCGCTTTGGCGCGACCAAGACCATGCGCACGGCGCAGCGCCTTTATGAAGGCATCGACATCGGCGGAGAGACCGTCGGTTTGATCACCTACATGAGAACGGACGGGGTAACGCTCTCAGGCGAGGCCATCGCCGGCACGCGCAAGCTCATCGGCAATAAGTTCGGCGACAAGTACCTGCCGGACAGCCCCCGCGCCTACAAGGCCAAGGTCAAAAACGCGCAGGAAGCGCACGAAGCCATCCGCCCGACCGACGTTTTCCGCACGCCGGAAAGCCTGTCGCAATACCTGAACGACGATGAGGCTAAACTCTACGACCTGATATGGAAGCGCACCGTCGCCTGCCAGATGGAATCCGCCGTGATGGATCAGGTCGCCGTCGACATCATCAACGGCGACGGAAAAGTCGTCCTTCACGCCACCGGCTCGATCGTCGCCTTCGACGGCTTTCTTAAACTCTACCGCGAGGAGAACGATGATGACGATAAAAACGCCACATCTGATGAGGAGCGCCGCCTGCCGCCGCTGAAGGAGGGCGATGCGCTGCAATTGTCGGACGTCACGCCCAGCCAGCATTTCACCCAGCCGCCGCCGCGCTATTCCGAAGCGAGTCTCGTTAAAAAACTCGAAGAACTTGGCATCGGCCGCCCTTCGACCTACGCCAGCATCCTGCAAGTGCTGCAGGACCGCGACTACGTCAAGATCGACCAGCGGCGTTTCATCCCCGAAAGCCGCGGGCGCATCGTCACCGCCTTCCTGATCAATTTCTTCAAACGCTACGTCGAATACGACTTCACCGCCAATCTGGAAGAAAAGCTCGATGAAATCTCCTCGGGCGAGGTCGCCTACAAAAGCGTCCTCGGGGATTTCTGGACGGCCTTCTCCGATGCCATCGACAAAACGAAGGATCTGACGATCACCGACGTCATCGATGCGCTTGATCACGATCTTGAAGCCATCCTCTACCCGTCCGCGGAGGATAAAAAACGCGTCTGCCCGAAATGCGGCTCGGGAAAACTGAGCCTCAAGCTCGGAAAATTCGGCGCCTTTATCGGCTGCTCCGGCTATCCGGACTGTCGCTACACGCGCCCCGTGCTGTCGTCCGCTGCGGACGGCGACACACCGGACGGCGAGGATCTGGGTCCGAAGGAACTGGGCCTTGATCCGAAAACCGGCCTAATGATCACGCTGCGCCGCGGGCCTTACGGCCCCTACGTTCAGCTCGGACCCGGGCCGGAAACAGCGGCGGCAGAGGCTGAAGCGGAACCGGAACAAGAAGAAGAACAGGGCGAAAAAGGCAAGACAAAGAAGAAAACAAAAAAGAAAAAAGCCGCAAAGCCCAAGCCGAAACGCGCGCCCATCCCGCGCAACATGGATGTCGCCGACATCGACCTGCAAAAAGCGATCGCCCTGCTCGGCCTGCCGCGCGAAGTCGGCCTGCACCCCGAAACCGGCGAAATGATCAAAGCCGGCATCGGCCGCTTCGGCCCGTTCCTTGTCCATCAGGGAAAGTTCAAATCCATTCCGGCGGACGATCCGGACGGCGTCCTCACTATCGGCCTCAACCGCGCCGTCGACCTGCTGGCGCAACAGGGTAAAGGACGCGGCGGATTCGGAACCTTAAAGGAACTTGGCGCGCATCCTGACGACAAAAAGCCCGTCACCGTCAACAAAGGCCGCTTCGGCCCTTATATCAAGCATGGCTCCACTAATGCCACGCTGCCGAAAGACACCGTTATCGACGAAGTGACCCTTGAAAAGGCGCTGGAGCTTCTTGCGGCAAAAGCCACAAAGCCCAAAAAGAAAAAGACAGCCAAGAAAGCAACTAAAGCTTGAATAAAAAAAAGCACCCTGAAGGGCTGCCTGCAAAAGAGGTCTTATGCGACTTCATTCATGACAGCGCGACCCCGCTCAGCAAGCGTGACATTGCCCGCGCATTTTCCCTCGAAGGTCAGGATCGCATCGCGCTGAAAGCGCTGCTGCGGGAACTGACAGAAGACGGCGCGATCGAAAAGACCGCCGGAAAGTCCTACAAGGTACCGGATTCGTTGCCGGAAACGGGGCTGGTCGAGATCGTAGGTCTTGATGCCGACGGCGAGATGATCGCCAAACCCCTGCATTGGCACGGAAAGGGCGCACCGCCGAAAATATATGTCGCGGCCCCCTCGCGCACGGAAAACGCGCTGAATGCGGGTGACCAGATTCTCGTCAAACTCAAGCGTCTATCGAAAGACGAATACGAAGCCCGCATCCTCAAAACACTTGACGAGGCCGCAGGGAAGATCATCGGTGTTTTCAAGCCTTACAAAGACGGCGGATACGTCTATCCGACAAATAAAAAGATCAAAGAAGACTATTTCGTTCCGCCCGCCTTCAGCAAGGGGCTTGGCGAGGGCGATCTTGTCGCAGCCGAGCTCCTGCCGCCAAGCGCGCAGTACCCACGTTCCAAAAAGGCGGTGCGCATCGCCGAACGCATCGGAAAAAAGAACGACCCGCGTCTGATCAGCCTCATCGCCATTCACAGCCACGGCATCCCGACGGAATTTTCCGCCGCCGTCCTGAAAGAGGCGGAAGGGATGGCGGAACCGGCGCTTGAAGGCGGACGTGAAGACCTGCGCGCCGTGCCGCTCGTCACAATCGACGGCGCGGACGCCCGCGACTATGACGATGCGGTTTTCGCCGAGCCGGATATCCACCCCAAAAACGAGGGCGGCTGGCATCTGATCGTCGCCATCGCCGACGTATCCTTTTATGTGCGCCCTCAGGCGGATCTTGACAAAGAGGCCTTCAAACGCGGCAACTCCACCTATTTCGCCGACCGCGTCGTGCCGATGCTACCGGAGCGCCTGTCGAACGACCTTTGCTCTCTGATGCCGCACGTCAACCGCGCCTGTCTCGCCTGCCATCTCTGGATTGACAAGGACGGACATCTGATCGCGCATAAATTCGTGCGCGGGCTGATGCGCTCCGCAGAGCGCCTGACCTACGAAGAAGTCGAGAACGCCCACAAGGGCTACCCGGATGACAAAACCGGACCGCTGCTCGAAACCGTTATCAAGCCGCTTTATAAGGCCTATGGCATCCTGAAACGCGCGCGCGAAGTGCGCGGCGCACTGGAAATTGATCTGCCGGAGCGCAAGGCGCTCATCGACGGCAAAGGCATCGTCACCGCTATCGTCCCCCGCCAGCGTCTCGAAAGCCATCAGTTGATCGAGGAGTTTATGGTCCTCGCCAACGTCGCGGCGGCCGAAGCTCTGGAGAAAAAAGACGCGCCGTGCATCTACCGCGTCCACGCCAGCCCGTCCTTCGACCGGTTGGAGAATACGCGGGAATTTCTGAAGGAAATGGGCTACAGCCTGCCGAAAGCGGAGCATCTCAAGCCGAAAAACATCAACCATATCCTGCAGATTTCGTCGGACAAGCCGGACAAGGAATTGATCCACACCCTCCTGCTGCGCACGCAAAGTCAGGCGGTTTACAGCCCTGACAATATCGGCCACTTCGGGCTCGCGCTCGAGAAATACGCGCATTTCACCTCGCCGATCCGCCGCTATGCCGACCTGATCGTCCACCGCGCGCTGGTACGGACATACGGCCTTGGTGCAGGCATGCTTGAGGATTTCGAGCAGGAAACACTCTCTGAAATCGCAGAGCACATCTCACAAACCGAACGCCGATCCATGCTGGCGGAGCGCGACGTCATGGACCGCTTCACAGCGCAATACCTCAGCGTCAATATCGGCCGCGACTTCAAGGGACGCGTCAGCGGCGTCACCCACTTTGGTCTTTTCGTGACACTCGATGAATCGGGCGCAGACGGCCTTGTGCCCATGCGCAGCCTGCCACGCGACTATTATATCCACGACGAAAAACGCCACGCACTGGTCGGCAAAGATAATGGTTACAGCTACCGCCTCGCCCAACCCGTTGTCGTCCGGCTGGTGGAGGCCGACCCCTTGCGCGGCAGCACGGTCTTTGAAATGCTTGAAGCTTCAAGCGGAGTACTCGACAAACGCAAGCGCTCCAGACGTGAAAAGGGCCGCCCGCGGCAAAGCGGAAAAAAGCGTCCCGATGGCGGAAAGAATAAAAGCCGCAAAAACGGCCCTCAAAGAAAAAGGCGCTAAAGCCCGAAGTGAGAAAATTCCGGGAACCGGACAAACCGGCTCCCGGAATTCAATCATTTCACATTTTCATTGTTAGAGCAGTTTTCTCTCCCTTCAAGGAAGTCGGTAGCGCAGGCGAACTCATTGTAATTCACCTGAGCATGCGCCGCGTTTCCGCCTGCGGCCGGCGTGATATTCGCCAAGTCTGCAGGATTATCGTTGCCGCCTGCGGCCGGCGTGATATTCGCCATATTTTCCGCAAGGGAGACGCCACTGCCGCCGGAGCCGCCGATGCTCAGGATAATATCCCCGGCCTGCGTCGGCCTAGGTTCAAACGGCGGATCATAGTTGATGGTTCTGTCCGCAACGGAAATGATCGGACGCTGCAGCGGACCAATCTGAAGGTTCGCGCCATATATTTCCGAAACAAAGTTCTGTGTCTGCGCAGGATAAATCGTCAACGTGCCCGGAATGTAGCTGATTGTGTAATTCGCATCAACCGCACCGGAAGCCGTCAGCGTATCCTTATAGGTACCCGCATGCGACGTGAACGGTGTTCCGGATGTCACGGTCGGCTGCGTCGTCAGGTTCGCCGCCGTTTCGCCTTTCACAAAACCGCTATAGCTGACACCCAGCGTCGGCGCGGAGCCGCCATACATCATATGCTCATCATCAGCCGTAATCGTCAGCGCCGCCTGATCGACGGTCAGCGTGCCCGGCTTGTAGGTGATGTCATAGTTGCTGTCGGTCAGGCCGGATGCCGTGATGCCGTACGTGCCGTGGTTGACCGCGCCCTGGCTCGTGCCGCCATAAGCAAGCGTGCCACCGAGAACCGAGGCGCCCTCTCCGGTTACGAAGCCATTGTAGCTCACGCCCTTCCCGCCAGAATAAGCGAGGCCGTCGTAAGTCTTGTTGTCGTTGTTAGCCGTGATCGTCAGCGCGCGCGGCGTCACCTTGTAGCTGCCCGTCGCGCCGCCGAACGTGTAGTTCAGCGCGTCGGCGCCCGTAATCGCCCCGCTCACCGTCTCGCCGTACGTCCCGGCGTCCAGGTTCTTGCTCGTGCTGTATTTCGCGCCCGTCAGAGACACCGTCCCGGACGCGTTCACCACGTCGCCCGTCACGATGTTCCCGAACGTCCCGACCGTCCCGAGCGTCACCGTGTCGCCGTACACCGACGTCCCGTCGGAGATCGACGCCGTCAGCGCGCGCGGCGCGACGTTCAGAGTGCCATCGACATAAGTAATGCTGTAGTTGCTATCGACTGCGCCAGTTGCCGTCAGCGTGTAGCTATTGGCGTCAAGGTGCTTGCTCGTGCTGTAGTCGCTTGCCGTGGTCGTCGGCGCAACCGTTGGTGGCGTTGTGAGGCTGGAAGCGGTTTCGCCATTAACGAAGCCCTTATAGCTGGCTGTAAAGGTCGGCAGAGTATCGCCATACGTCATGGATTGATTGTCTGCCGTAATGACCAGCTTGGCAGGATCAATTGTCAGTTGGCCGTTCACGTATGTGAAGTGGTAATTGCCGAAACCGAGGCTACCGATTGCGTCGCTGATAGAAATGGCGTAGGGTGAAGAACCCACGCCAGCCGTAGCGGCCGAACCCTTGCTTGTCAGCGTCGCGCCCGTCACGCTATCGCCCTGCACCAGCCCCGTGACCTTAAACTCGGAAGGGCTGCCGTCAAAATTGAACGTCTGGCCGTATGTCTTCGTCTGGTCAAGAGCGGTGATTGTCAGATCCGTCACCGGAACAGGGTCGCTGACGCCGCACGTTGTACCGCCGGCGGCGATACAGTTGTTGTTGCTCTCCCTGATTGCCGGGCTGCTGATAGTCACCGTGCCGGCGTTTGAAGACGTGTAGAATTTATTGTTATTCCCGAAGCTGCTGGCCAATTGCATTGGCGTGCCTTGCCAGAAACTGTTCCCGTAGTTTTGGGTGATATCGATGCCGCCGGTCCCCGTCCCGCCAGATGTATTTAGCTTGACATTCTGCATCGTAAGAATGCCATCGGTACCGGTATCATCGCTATTATGATCGCCGCAATCATGCGCTTCCGTATTGGCTTTATAGTAAGTCGTAAAATTCGCCGCGCCGCCGACCGTACCAATCAAGGTACTCTCAACATTAACACTGCCGCCGATAAGCGAGAAAGCTCCGCCACGGGTATAGATCGTGGCATTGCTCACGCTGATAGTATTACCCGACTCGAATGTTACATAGCCGCCATAAGTCCGGATATAATGGTTCGCGAGCGAAATCGTGCCGGTGCCCGCAGTCAGATCTTCCCAATCCGAACCGGCCGTTCCGGCTTTCGCCGTCAGGCCAACGCCCGCATACCCCATGTTCACATCGGCATTAAAGGTAATTTTGTTATCCGCCTGGATGGTGACGTTGGTCTTGGCGTTGTTAATGTCCGAAACATTGATATCCGTTCCCGTCGCGCCGGACTTTTCAATGGTGACGCTGTTCGGATCGAGCAGCCAGTCGCCTGCCGTGCCTTTCGGCGCCAGCGTATCGACGCTCGAGCCGCTGACATAGAGATTCACCGGAGAAGACGTTTCAACCTTGCCGCCGTTGCCGCCATTTTGTCCGCCCGTGGCAAGAGCCGTGCCGTGGAACGCAGTACCGTTATCGGACCAGACGACGATGTTGCCTCCGTTGCCGTTATCTATCGCGCTGGCATTCAGAACAGCGCCTGACGCCACATTGACGGTCGCGGCATGGGCCAGCGTGCCGCTACCTTGCGCGTCACCGCCGACTTTGATGTCTCCTCCGCCGTTCGCGCCGGAAACGTCCAGCTTGCCCGAATCCGTTACGTTCGCGCCAGCGCCCGTCAGGATAATTTGACCGTTATGGTTGACGAGAGACTGCGCCTGAACGACGCCGGTGTTGTTAATGACCGAATTGACGACATCGTTCGCCGCGGCCGCTGTCATCAGCACTTTCCCGCCGGACGCGATGATGGAACCCGCGTTTTCCGCCGTCAGCGTGCGCGCTGCACCATTGCTGCCAACGCCAAGGCTGAGCAGTCCGTCGCCATAGAGGTCGACGCCGAACGTGTCGGCGGCGCCGAATTGAATCTTGGAAAGATTGCCTTGAATGACGCCGTCGTTGCTGACGGTCGGCGCGACCAGCGCCGCGAGGCCTTCGCCCTCAACCGTGATTGTGCCTTGGTTGACGACGGAAGCGCGCGCGCTGCCGGCGATGTTGAAATCAAGCTTGCCGTTGCCGCTCATGAAGGCATCGTTGGCGATATCGGCCGACGTCGCGATGAAACCGGCCGTATCGACGTTGCCGCTTGGCCCGATCAGCACGCCGTTCGGGTTGATAATCAGAACGTGGCCGTTGGCGAGGAGGTTGCCGTTGATGGTGCTGATCTGCTGGCTGTTGACGACGCGGTTCAGCGCGACGGCAGACGTGCTCGGTTGGTAAAAATGGGTTGTTTCGCCCTTGGCGATATTGAAGGAGTTCCAGTTGATCACGGTGTTCTGGCTGGACTGGTTGATCTGCAGCTCAGTCGGCGTGGTGGTGATCGTCGCCGTGCCGCCGACAATCGTGCCGCCCGTCGGGTTCGCCAATGCCGCTTTGGGAACGCCCGTCGTCAAAGACGCCAAGCCCGCTACAAAAAGAAGGCGGGTGCAAATGTTAAAGACCTGTTTCCCTTTTTTCTGGAAGCTCCAGCGGAATTCTTCTTTTTTTATGAGGGGGTTAGTCATGGCGATCTACTCCTGAACGAGTTATTTTTTTATTAACATAAGCGGAGGATATTCATATCATACGGTATGGTACAAAGGAAGTGCTATTTGCAGTTATGGATAGCATTTTTATTACCATATCATTCATTACTAGAACCTCTTTAAGAGACTGAAAAACAATCGGGAATTTCGATTGCCCTGAGACTGAACCTGCTTGCTTATCGGTTTGTCCAGCTCTACATAGCCGGAGAATTCGTGCACCAGATTGAACCTGAAGCCGACTCCGGCCGAGGTTAGCGAATCCTGCCGCGTTTCACCGACCACAGGCTGGTAATTTCTCACCTTGCCGTAGTCTATGAAGGTATAGGCCTGATAGGATTTCAGGTATTTATTGTTTTGCGTAAACCCGCCATAGCGGAGTTCCGCCGTCCCCGCATAACCGTTATCGCCGCTGATCTCGCCCGTATCATACGCGCGTCCGTAGGGCGGGCCGCCAACTGTGAACTCTTCGGAGGCCAGCAGGGGATGATCCGCCAGCTGCCCTGTGCCCGATACCATCAGCGACCACAGGTCCGGCAGCTTCTGTATACGCGTCGCCGTGATGTCACCTTTCAGAAATTCTTCATGTCCGTTGGTGCGCGAACGGCCGGCACCGTCGGGTGTGGCACCCAGAATGCGCAGGCCCTGCGTCAGCGTAAAGTCAACCTGATTGACACCGGCGAGCGCATCGGTCATGTCGAAATGCGTCCCGACGCGCGCGGTGCGTACATGGTCGTTCGCCGTTTGCGCGCCAGCCACATCGGTCTTCGAGTCAAGATAGTTGAACCCGGCAATCAGGTTCCAGTTGTACTGGCGGCTGCGGATGACGGGATAATCGCCTTCCACATCATACATCTGGCTGGTGCCGAGAATATTGTCGGACGATACGTTTCCGCCCGGTTGTGCATGCGTAAACGCCGCTCTGAATTTTACTTTGGCGCCCTCGTCGCCGATCTGTTCTTCATGAGTGATGTCGCCGAAACGCAGCTCTTTCGTATCGGTGGAAAGAATGCCGCGGAACGTCGTGCGGTCATGCAGGCCGAAGACGTCGTTGAAAGCAGCAACTGCCGTTCCCCTGTAAGGGCCGAGATATCTGGAGCCGCGATTGTCGAAGCTGAGGGACCCTTCGGCCTGTTTTTCCTCGACATCGATGATCAGGTCGGCACCGCCGGCCACCGCTGCGGGTCTAATAATGCTCTTCGCCGAAATGCCGGGCAGATCGTTGATGAGCAACAGGTAACGTTCTATATCGTGCGTATTGGCCGGACCATGTTTATCAATCTGGTCGGCGAACCTCCGGATCAACTTGTTTTTATCCTTGTAATGCCCCGTCAATATAACTTTGACGATGCGGCCTTCAACAGCTTGCAGGTGCACGACGCCGTTGACAACTTTTTGCGGCGGGAGAATGGCGCGGGAAAAAATATAGCCGTCTTCGCGGTACTTCTTCGTGACGCGCGCGGCTATGGTGTTGAGATCGGCCAGAGAGACCTTCTTGCCCACCATATCCCGCCACATATCGTACAGGGGAAAGGGAGAATAGACGTTCGGTTGATCAAGAATGACTTTCTTCAGCACGAAAACCTTCACCGTGCTGAGTTGATTCGGACCCTCTTGTGACGGCGCGGGAATGGTAATGACAGCTTCATGACGGGATGCAGGACCGTTTTGTTCGGTCAGACTGCGCATGACAATACCCGGCTCGGTCGACGAAGGTGGGACAATGGCGTGGGCGGTAGCTGAAAAAGAAAGAAGCGCGACAGCCATAAGCGCGACAGCCACAAAGGCCGTCAGCCTCTTACGGCGTATAAAATCAGACATATTTTGTGCCCATCCCTATCAAAGAAGTTTCAGAGTGCAGGCACAAACTACATATTTTTAAGAGATTTGCAACTATTTATTGTTATGACTATATATATAACTACATAAAATATTTACACTAAATGATAAAAACAGCCGCGCAGTAATTGCTGCGCACTATATCAAATGTATGACTGTTTCTTATTTATTCTGAAAAATAATAAGCTCAATCCGTAGCCAGGCTGCAGCACATGACTTCCTTGGCCAGAAGCTCTCTGGACGGAGAGGAACGCAGCAAGGCCAGTTTTGCGCGCTTCTGATAGAAAAAAACCGGACGTTTTTTATTTTCCACATAACGAATATCGTCAATTCTGTCCAAAGAATGTTTTACGCAAGCATGCATGGCCTTATCCTCCCTTTCACCCGAAAGAGTATATCCGGAAAAGATTAAGAGACTATGAACCCCCCTCTTCGCATCCTGCCGGGGAATATGTTCCACGAACAGACATTCCGCCGCTTGCCTCCCATGCGGAACACACTATAGACTGAACTATTGTCACTTTTTAGGGGAAACACGCAGTGAAAGACTTCCGTGCGCGGCTATTTGATTCGGCCCTGAAAACCAGCCTTGTCTTGTCCGTCATACTCCTTGGCCTGAGTGCCTGCGCGAACCACATGCCCCTGCCCGGCGGAACGGAAGATACCAATACAGCCTGCTTCACGTCTCTAGACGATATGCAGGCGCGCCTCCTCGCCATGACGCCGGGCATGACGGAAGATCAGGTTCTCGCCAAACTCTGCCGCAAAAAAGACAGTCTGACCCGCCTCACCCGCGAACAGATCCGCATCGCCCTGCTGGGAAGCCCCAACGAATCCTTTCCCGGCATGACAGCAAATGAAGACGCGCAACTGATTCAGGACCTGGACGGCTACACGCTGTCCTACAAAAGCATCAGCCGCGACCACGGCTTCGTCAATCCCATCAGGATCAGAACCAACGAAACGGGTTTTAACTACACTGTCATCATCGTCTTCAAAGACGGAAAACTGTTCACGCCGCCGCTCCTGTCAGGTGGCCCGGTCGACAGCACGACAAGCGGAACGGTGTTCGACTTTATCACGCCCGGCACGGTCGTAGATAAACTGCCTTGAACGGCGACGCCGCCGCCCCTGTGCGGGGACGGCGGCGTTGGCTGCATAAGCTGCGATAAAATCAGCTTATTTGTTCAGATGACTAAACCAGTTCTGCTCCTGCTTGACGCTATGATGATGCATCATCATGTGGTGCATCATTTTCATCTCCGCATGGAAAAAATTCCGCATCAGCTCTTTACGTTCTTTGGGTTCCAGCCGCGCGGCAATAGAGGCAAAAACGGCCGCATGACGGCGCATCATCGCGCTGTGCATGGACGCCATCTCGTCCATCAGACCAAGAAAACGTTTTTTGTTGAAGGTCCGCGCACCCATCACTTCTTTCAATTTCATGTGCAGCGCATTCATTCTTTTGAAGTCGACGCGATCTTCCATGAAAGTCCGCGACAAAGTTTTGCTGCAAAGCCGCGCCTCCTTGCCCTTGCAGATATGCGATACGCACTTTTCAAGATGCTGGCCGCCGTCCCTGTCCATCATATGGGCGGACGCAAGCCCGGGCACTGCCGTAAAAGCGACGATCGTCAAAACGGCAAACCATTTTTTAGTCTTCATAGTTCTCTCTCCTTCTGTGTTGTAGAAATCAGATCAATTCTTCTGGCAGAGCGATGCTAGCAAAAAAACCCTACAAAATTCTTACATGAAAAATGGCAAATGTCGGTATTATGTCTTCTAAAACAAGGTTTTCATCGCTGATAAACATGCGGGAAACAATGTGCTAGACTTTCCAGGCGGGTGACACAAAAAAGATCAGGGAAATATGAGTACAGATATCCAGAACAGCGAAGTTTTTCACCAACTACAGCAGCAAGCCGATCAGGGCGACGGACATGCCTGCGCCAAAGTCGGACACATATTCGCGACGGGCGACAGCAGCCTCGGGATCGCGCCGGATCACGCCCTCTCCATCCAATACTACGAAAAGGGCGCACAAACGGGCAACCTGCCCTGCAAATACGGCCTCGCGGCGGCCAGCATGGCGGAACAACCGGACAAAGCCATCTCCCTGCTTGAAGATTGCGCCAGACAAAATTATGTCTGGTCTCTCGCTACTTTGGGCGACCTTTACTTGCGCGGTCGCCATGTGACGCAAGACTCGCAAAAAGCCTGCCAGTATCTGGAGCAATATACGACGCTCTGCCGTCCGGATACCGTCGGGGAACATACGTTCAAAGTCAGGTGGGATCTGGTGCTTTACCCGATCTGCCTGTTGCTCGGCATCGGCTGCCAGAAGGACGAGGCAAAAGCGATGAAGGTTCTGAAGGAGCTTGCCGATCTCGGCAACCTCAGCGCCTCCGACACCCTGCACACCGGAAAGCTGAACGACTGGATGGCAGCCAAGCGTTTCAACTTCGATACCAAGACGAACGGCCCCGTCTTCCTCTTCAATCCGGCAACACAGCTTCCGGCAACGCAAACAGCGGCCTTCGCCGCGCGCCCGCCGCGCATCAACAATCCGCAATACCAGGTCGTGCATAAAGAACACCTCGACCGTTTTTTGCAGCGCACGCTGATTCCCGACGAACCCATCTTGATGCGCGGCGTATTTCCGCGCATCTACACCGTCGATTCCGTCCTCTGGCTGCTCGCTTTTCTTCTGACCGGACGCTGGGTGGAGCATCTGATGGCCTTGCATGGCAACGAGCTATATGCTGCCCTGCCCGACAAGATTTACGCCTTCCTTTATCAATATCCGCAGTTGCCTGTCGTCGTTTTCGGCCTCGTCGGCCTTTTTATCTTCCTGCAGCGCATGATCAGAAAGTGGACGACGGAAATCGTCCTGACCAACAAGCGCTTCATATACAAGCACGGACTTTTTCACATCGAGATGGTGCAAATGAACTTCTGGCAGATCGAGCATTCGGACGTGACGCAATCCATGCTCGGCAGCTGGCTGGATTATGGCCGTGTCCGCATCCAAAGCTGGGCGCTACAGCACGGCGAAGATCCCGCCAGCCAGCACGGTGCTCTTGTTCTGCCGCTGATCTCGCATCCCTACCTGTTTTCGCGCCTGATCGAAGACAACAGGCAACTGCCTTATAAAAGCGGTCAGCAGGGTCAGGGCGGCGGCCAGCAGGTCCCCATGCCCATGTGGGGAGGGATGCGGCATTAGGACTTATTACCGTTTATTAGACTTATTACCGTTTATTATATGTGGAAATCTCCTTATCCGTTCATTATAAGGTTACGGTATATAAGTTGTTATATATGTAAATTAAAAACTCTACCTCTTAAAAACGATTTTTTATTGCTCAATATCCAGATGCGCTTCTTTAGGGGAGGCGTAGAGTCATGTTGGGGTGGCTAAAACACCTCTATTTCAAACAACCTCTAAGGAGACTTCAAATGCAAAACAACAAAAAAGACCAGCATCAAAAACCCCAAAGCGGCACGAGCAATAAAACCGGCTCCTGCGGGTCCAACGCCCCGAAGAAACCGGAACACACCGGCTCCTGCGGCGGCGACAAAGGCAAGAAGGGTTCTTGCGGCTAAAGATCTGTCTATATTCTTGATAAAAAGGAAGCCGGGCAAATCCCGGCTTCTTTTTTTTTTAAGCAATTTGCGTCCTGTAAATATCCGCTATATCTGTGATACCATTGTTCAGATTATCGAGACTCACCATCAGGCATACACCATGTCCGCACAAACCTATCCTGTCAAAACCGCCCCGCCGATGAAAAACATCGCGCCCGTCATGCTGTGTATCGCCGCTCTGCTATCCTCCTGCGCGCCGGTCGGGCCTGATTTCAAGTCTCCCCAGCCGCCGGCGGAAAAAAACTACACGCAGGGAAAAGAGCTCCTCACCCCCGCGCAGCATCTTTCCCTCGGCAGTCAGTTGAAAAGAGACTGGTGGCGGCTCTATGCGTCCGATGCGCTGAACAACACCATTAATCAGGCACTTGCCCATAACTACAGCATCGCCGCCGCGCAGCAAACGCTCGCGGCGACAGAAGAAGCCGTCACTTCGGCCCATGGCGAACTGATGCCGCAAGTCGCGCTGAATGGCCAAGTCGCGCGGACAAAAAACGGCGTGGCCCTGTTCGGCCCTTCGAACATCAAAATCCCCCCCTTCACGGCTTATGAGGCAGGCCCGTCTCTCAGCTGGACACTCGACATCTTCGGCGGACAACGCCGCGCGACCGAACGGCAAAAAGCGCTCGCCCAGTACCAGTATTACAAGCTCGATGCCGCCTATGTCGAACTGACGGGCAACGTCGTCGCCGAAGCGCTCGACATCGCCTCCGCGAAAGCGGAAACGAACACGGTGTTGAAAATCATCGGCGAAGACAAAAAAACGCTGCGGCTGGTCGAAACCGCCTACAAGGCGGGTGCGGAAACGAAGGTGGACATTCTCGCCGCCAAGAGTCAGCTTGAGAACAACCGCGCCCTGCTGCCGCCGCTCCGTCAGCGCATCGCCGTCGCCGAGCACGCGCTCGCCGTTCTGGTCGGCCAGCCGCCCGGCAACTGGACACCGCCCGCCTTCACGCTGAAAAGCCTTATCCTGCCGCAGGAACTGCCGGTGAGCCTTCCGTCGCAAATGGCGCACGAGCGTCCGGACATCCTCGCCGCAGAAGCGAACCTGCACGCCGCCAGCGCGGCGGTCGGCGTCGCCACCGCGAACATGTACCCGCACATCACGCTCTCGGCCACAACGCTACAGGAAGCACTGGTGCCTGGGCAATTATTCAACGGCACCGCCAACGCCTGGAACATGATCGGCGGCGTGGGCGCGCCGATTTTCAACGGCGGCTCGCTTTCCGCGCAAAAACGCGCCGCGGTGGACGCTTACAACGCTGCGCTGCTGCAATATAAACAAACCGTCCTCGTCGCCTTCGAACAGGTGGCGGACGCGCTCACCGGCCTCGGTCACGACAACGAACTGGTCACCGCGCAACAGCGCGCCTACAACACGGCGCACGCCGCCTTAAGCCTGACGCGAAAAAGCTATCAGGCCGGCGAAACCAACCTGCTGCGCGTGCAGGACTCCGAACGGCAACTGGCGGAGGCGGAGCTGGGACTGATCCGCGCCCAAAGCCGCCGCTATCAGGACACGGCGAAATTGTTCGTCGCGCTCGCCCGCGCACCGGTGACGCGATATTAAACTGCCCCGTACATGAACATACCGCTCTCTCCGACCGTTAAAAAATATCTGCCCTGGGTCGTGGCTTCCGCGCTCTTCATGGAGCAGCTGGATTCGACCATCGTCAATACCGCCGTGCCTGCCATGGCGGCGAACCTGCACGTGACGCCGCTCAGCCTCAAGACGGTCGTCACGAGCTACATCCTCAGCTTCGCCGTCTGCATCCCCGTCAGCGGCTGGATGGTCGACCGTTTCGGCACGCGACGCGTCTTCGCCGCCGCCATCGCCGTCTTCACGGCCGCCTCTATGCTCTGCGGCCTCGCTCTCAACGTACCGATGCTCGTCGTCGCGCGGATCATACAGGGTGTCGGCGCGGCGATGATGATGCCTGTCGGGCGCATCACCATCATCCGCGCCTTTCCGAAGGCGGAATTGCTGCAGGCCATGAACTTCGTCATCATTCCGGCGCTGATCGGCCCGCTGCTCGGCCCGACGGTCGGCGGAGTGATCGTGCATTTTCTGCCGTGGCGGGTGATCTTTTTCGTCAACCTGCCGATCGGGCTTGCCGCGCAGGTTCTGATCCACCGCTACATGCCGGATTACCGCAGCGACGCGCCGCGCCCGCTCGACGTCACGGGCTTCGTCCTCTTCGGTGCCGGATCCGCGCTCATCTCGTGGCTGCTGGAAATCTTCGGAGAGCATTTCATCTCCGCCAACGCCACAAGCCTGCTGTTGCTGCTGGCGGCAGTCCTTCTCGGCGCCTATGTCTGGCATGCGCGGGAAATCGCGTATCCTCTGCTAAAACTGTCGCTTTTCAAGGTCAGAACCTATTCCATCGCCGTCTGCGGCGGCTTTATCACCCGCCTTGGCATCTCCGGCATGCCCTTCCTTCTGCCGTTGCTTTATCAGGTCGGCTTCGGCATGCCCGCGTGGGAATCCGGCCTGCTGATGATGCCGGCCGCGCTCGCCGCCATGGGTATGAAGGCCCTGTGCCCCGCCATTCTCAAACGCTTCGGCTACCGCAGGGTTCTGGTGATCAATACGGTCATGAGCGGCATCATAACGGGCCTTTTCGCGCTGATCGGGCCGGAAACGTCGATTTTGTTCATCATCATTCTCAGCCTGTGGCGCGGATTTTTGAACTCGCTGCAATTCTCCAGCATGAACTCGATGGCCTACGCCGACATTGAGGACGGCGACACGAGCATGGCCAGCACGCTTGCCAGTTCCCTGCAGCAGATGTCCGCCAGCTTCGGCCTTGCCGGCGGCTCGCTCATCGCCGGATGGTTCCTCGGCCGCCATCTGCAATCCGACCATGCCGCCGTGATCACGGCGCTGCATCACGCCTTTATCGCCCTCGGCGTATTCACTGTGCTGTCGTCACTGACGTTCTGGCTGCTGCATCCGGACGACGGCGAAAGCGTCAGCCGCGCACATGTCGAGAAGAAGGACAAAAAACGGCGCGCCCGCCACTAGCCACAACGATAGCCCGACAAGGCGACGCCGTTGACGAGGCCGTGGAAATCCACCGCACCCTTGCTGTCTTCCGCCGCCCCCGCGGCGACCATCAGTGGCAATAAATGTTCCGCCCGCGGATGCGCCTCCCGTGCGGCAGGCGCTTCTTTCCAATGGAGCAGCCGTTCGCCGCGCGTTTTTGCATCCGCCATGACCGTCTCTGTCAGCCAGCCATCGAACGTTTCCGATGCCGGATCGTTGCCGCTGAAAAAACGTTTCAGATTGTGATAGCTCATGCCGCTGCCGACAATGAGAACATTTTCCCGCCGCAGCGGCGACAGCGCGCGCCCTGCCGCCAGATGCTCCGCGGGATCAAGCCCGTGCTTCAAAGACAACTGAACGATAGGAATATCGGCTTCGGGAAAAATCAGTTTGAACGGAATAAAAACACCGTGGTCAAAGCCGCGTTCCACGTCCGTGCGTACGGTAATACCATTCTTTTCAAGGAGACCGAAAATCTTTTGCGCCAGCGCCGGCGCGCCTGCTGCCGGATATTTTATCTGATAGGTATGCTCGGGAAACCCGTAAGAATCATAAATCAACGACGGCGCCGGATTCGTCATGACCGTAAATTCGGGCTCTTCCCAATGCGCGGAGATCACGACGACCGCCGCAGGCTTTTGCGGCAAGGTTGCGGCAATCCCTTTCAGATACGCCGCCATTTCCTCCCACGTTTCCGGCGGATCCCAATCCATGAAAAAGCAGGGGCCGCCGCCGTGCGGAATGAAAAGAGCGGGCATGGGTGAATTTGCGTTCATAGGACCAGATTAAAACTGCGCCACAAAAAATACCACGGCGATTTCGAAGAAGAAAAATCAAAAGAGCTTCTCCCGCGGGAGAAGCCCTTTGATCTATCACAAGCAGCTTTTAGTTGCCGTTGCCTGGCGTACCGTTGGGTCCGACGCCATTGCTGCCGCCGCCACCGTTGCCGTTATCGGAACCGCCTCCGTTGTTCTGGCCGTTATTGCCATTACCGAGGCCGTTGCCGCCGTTGCCATTGCCATTGTTCATGCCACCGTTCCCGTTGCCATTGTCCTGACCACCGGAAGAAGACGGGGGCGCGCCGTTGCCGCCATTCCGGCCGAACCGGTCGCGGAAACGGCCTTCATGACGTCCCATGTTGCCCTGACCGCCCTGGCCCTGCTGCATGGTGCCTTGACCCTGCATATCGCCCTGACGGTGGTCACGACGGCGGTCACGCTGGCGATGATCCTGTCTGCGATCATGACGGCGGTCCATCTGTCTGTGATCCTGTCTGCGGTCTTGCCCGCGATCTCCCATACGGTCGCCGCCGCGGTCTCCCATGCGATCTCCACGGTCAGCCATACGGTCACCTCGACCGCCGCCATCGCCCCAACGGCCCTGGCGATCGCCCATACGATCCCCCATGCGACCGCCGCGGTCTCCCATACGGTCACCGCCGCGGAAATGTTCACCGCCACCCCATCCGCGTGCAACGGCAGAATGTGAAGCAAGCGTTCCCGCAAGGAACAGGCCTGCTGACAGTATAAGTACCTTTTTATGGAATCCCTTCATGTAGATCTCCCTTTTTGAATTTCTCCAGACGCCGGAATGGCTGCATCTATAATTTTATGATGCCGGCATTTAAGAAAGTTATAACGAACAGGGACCGTACAATTTTTATTATTTCTAATTAAACATAAATGAAGATTATTCTTTACTTCTGCTTATTAAATAAATGTAAATATTGGCCATAACCTTCTGCCTTCATTTTGTCCTCGGGGATAAAGCGCAAGGCCGCCGAATTAATGCAATAGCGCAGACCGCCCTTGTCCGCAGGGCCGTCATCAAACACATGGCCAAGATGCCCGTGGCTCGAGACCGACCGCACCTCCTCGCGTACCATGCCGTGCGAGGTATCTTTCACGTCATAAACGGTGTTGGCATCGATAGGCTTGGTAAAGCTCGGCCAGCCTGTGCCGGAATCGAATTTATCCGTTGATGAAAACAGCGGCTTGCCGGACTGCACATCCACATAGATGCCTGCCGCATGATTGTCCCAATAAGCATTGTCAAAGGCGGGTTCCGTGCCATTCTCTTCGGTCACATATTTTTCCATTTCGGTCAAAGGTTGCTTCATACCCGTTTTCTCCTTGTTGTGATTCGCGGCGCCATAGGCCCAAACGCTCCCTATCAGCAGCACGGAAAGCATGATTATGCCCGATAAAGCCTTTTTCATCACCCCTCCCCTGAAGACGTGATAATCATGTATAATGGTAATTATACCACATTTTTTGCAAAGGCAGGCCACATGGCAAATGACATTCTTAAAAAATCACTGGGCCTTTTATCGGTCGCGGGCATTGCCTGCGGTATCTCCTGCGCGCACGCAGCCACCCCCCTGCCAGCGCCGCGTCTGGACGAAGTCGCGCCCAAGACGGCGGAAAACAGGGTCATCGTCCTATCCGGCGGCTGCTTTTGGGGCGTGCAGGCCGTTTTCCAGCATGTGAAGGGGGTCGTCAAGGCCGTTTCCGGCTATGCTGGAGGCACTGCGGACACAGCCAATTACTCGGATGTCAGCACAGGGACGACGGAGCATGCGGAATCCGTCGAGGTGATTTACAATCCCGAGGAGATTTCCGCCGGAAAGCTCTTGCAAGTCTTTTTCTCCGTCGCGCACGACCCGACGGAACTCAACCGACAGGGACCGGACACGGGCACGCAATACCGCTCCGCCATTTTTTACACCACGCCCGAACAGGAGAAAATCGCGCAGGATTATATCGCGCAACTTGACGCCGCCCATGTGTTCTCTAAACCGATCGTCACACAAGTCAGCCCGTTGCGGAAATTTTATGCCGCCGAGGCCTATCACCAGAATTATGCCGCCGAGCATCCCGACAACCCCTACATCGTCACCAACGACCTGCCGAAAGTCGCCGACCTCAAAAAGGAATTCAAAGACATCTACGTGGAAGGAAAATTCAAATAAAAAAAAGAGCCCACTTTGGAGAGAGTGGGCTCTTTCAGGGTAGTACCACAAAAAAGCGCCTGCCGCTTCACCAACCAAGAAGGAGAGGCAGGCACGAGTCAAGGATCGCCGAATCGCCTTGTTTTCTCAAGAAAAACATTTGCATTTATTTGCACCTGTGGCGCAAAATTGTAAGCTGAACGTAAGATTAATCACCTAGGATGCCGCGCTTGCAGCGGGTGTAAAACGAATCGATTTAGGAATAAAATGCGTATTCTACTCGTTGAAGACAACGCCCGCCTCTCGGATGCCGTCACGGAAAGTCTCTATAAAGCCGGCTTTGAAGTGGACGCGGTTGCCGAGGGCGAAGACGCGCTGTCCGCCGCGCAAAGCCAGACGTACGATGCCGTCATTCTCGATCTCGGCTTGCCCGACGTCGACGGCATGACGGTTCTCGGCACGTTGCGCAACCGGAAAAACACGGTTCCC
This sequence comes from Pseudomonadota bacterium, assembly GCA_021849295.1. Classification (GTDB taxonomy): domain Bacteria; phylum Pseudomonadota; class Alphaproteobacteria; order Micavibrionales; family UBA2020; genus PALSA-926. The sequence continues at coordinate 82,076 of JAJZTA010000008.1, forward strand.
GTCCTCATTCTCACCGCGCGCGACACGCTTTCCGACAAAATTTCCGGCCTCAACAGCGGCGCGGACGATTACATGATCAAGCCTTTCGAGGTGGACGAGCTGATCGCGCGCGTCAAAGTGCTGATCCGGCGTCAGGCTGGCACCGCGGGCACGGTCATCAAAATAAACAACCTCTCCTTCGATACGATCAAGCGGATGGCGCAGATAGACGGCTCCACGCTCGCCCTGTCCAGACGGGAGCTAGACCTGCTCGAGCAGCTTATCCACGCCGCCCACAAGGTCGTCACCAAAAAATCCATCGAGCAGCGCGTTTATAGTTACGGCGAGACGGGGTCGGCAAACTCGATAGAAGTGCTGGTCCACAGACTGCGCAAAAAACTCGCCGAGCATGAAGCCGATATTGAAATACATACGCTCAAAGGCATAGGCTACATGATGACGGGACCGGATCATAATGCCGCAAAAAAATAATTCTCTCCTAACGCGCCTGGTCTTGCGCGTATCTCTGCTGATGATCGTCTCGATCGCGCTGCTCTCCGCCATCGTTTACATACAGATCAACAACACGCTGGTCTCGATGCGCGATCAGACCGTCGAGAGGCAGGCGCGAACCGTGGCAAAGCACCTGCATCCGAGCAACGGACTCAATCATGTGCTTCTCGACCTGCCGGACAGTTTGCGCGCCTTTTATACCGGCGCCGGCGACGACTATCAATACGCCGTTGTCGACGACATGGGGAATATCCTCTTCTCTTCGCCGGTCGCCTTCACCGATTCCTTCCCGAACGATTTTCGGCATATCGGCGACGGAAAATTCACCTTCACCGGCCCCGGAGGGCAAAAATACGTCGGCGTCACCCTGCAGAGCAACGTCGGCGGGCGGCAGCTCTACATTCAGGTCGCGCAGACGCGGAACGTTTCGGACGTCTTTCTCGACGAAATCACCAGCGTGTTCGCCGGACGGCTGATCTGGATCGGCGTTCCCTTTTATCTCGTTCTGGTGATCGTCATCGTCTGGACGCTGCGAAGAGGACTGGAGCCGCTGCACAAGGCCGCGGAGGAAGTCGGCAAGCTCAGCATCGCGGACCTGTCCCTGCGCATCGCCGAATCCGAGGTGCCGGAAGAGGTGCTGCCCCTCGTGCATGCCGTCAATTCCTCCTTTTCGCGGCTGGAAAAATCCATACAGGAACAAAGGGAATTAACCGAAAACATCGCGCACGAGCTGCGCACGCCGCTCACGATCCTGAAAACACGCATCGACACGCTCACCGAAACAGCCGAAAAGGACAAACTGTCTTATGACGTCGACGCCATGATCAAGCAGGTCAACCAGATGCTCGACGTCACACGCCTGGAATACGCCGACACGCTGGAAAAAGCCGACGTCGATCTCGCCGAGGTTTTAAGCCAGTGCTGCCAGGATTTCTTCCCGCTCTTCATCAAAGCACAGCGCGCGCTCAAAGTCAGCGGTGTCGATACGCCGGCCGTCATCACCGGCAACAAAGACCTGATCTACCGTGCCATCTGCAACCTGCTCGACAACGCGCTCGAATACAGCCCCAGCAAAACACCGGTGGAAGCGGCGCTGACGGGGCATACCATCACAATTACGGACTACGGAAAAAAAATTCCCGGGGGGCGCAGAAAGGCCATTTTTCAAAGGTTCCAGAAGGACAGATCGCCCTCCGCCGCAAAATCCGGCGCGGGGCTCGGCCTTTCGATCGTCTCGCAAACGATGGAAATACACGGCGGCTACGCCGATCTCGCCGACACGGATGAAAAACAAAACACCTTCCGGATGGTTTTTAAAGAGGCCTAATCCATCAACTCGGCATCGAGCCCCGCATGGCGCGCCAGTTCGCGCGGCGTGATGACGCCGACGATATCCTGCTCCTTGCGGCTGCCGATCTGCCTCGTGACAAGCGTGATTTCCGTGTTCTTGATGCGCATCGCCCGCATAATCACCGCCCATCTGGTCTTTTCGGTGACGAGGTTGGCGTTGACGTCTATGACCTTTTCCGGATTTTCGTCGCGCAGCAGATAAAGCAGATCCTCGCGCGCAACGCCGATGACGACGCCTTCGCGGGTGACCAGTGTGTAACGCGGATCCTTTCCCGGCGTATAGTTGTCGAACCATGTTTCTAGCTGCGCGAAATCAACTAGCTTGAAATCCGTGCTCATGACGCGCCGCGCATCGGCGCGGGCGGACACGACGGCCTGCAGTCCCTGCGGCACGCTCGTGCCGCAGCGCGCCAGTTTCAGCGTATAAATACTTTCCTTGCAAAGCTTGACGCGCACGGTGTGCGCCACCGAAACGGTGAGAATGATCGGCAGGATGACGCTATAGTCGCGCGTCTGCTCAAACGTCATGCAAATCGCGGTCAAAACCGCGCCCGTGCTGCCGGCGACCATGGCAGCCATGGCAGAGATCGTGTAGATGACGGGGATGATGCCGAGCGATAAGAACAGCCAGGCCACGACCTGCCCGAACGTCGCTCCTAGCGTCGCGCCGAGGAACAGTGACGGCGAGAAGATACCGCCCGACGCGCCGGAGCCGAGCGTCACGTCCGTAGCCAGCAGCTTGCCGACGAACAGCAGCATCAGAGACCAGGGATTGGAGAGTTCGCCCGTCAGCGTGCCGAGAATAGAAGCGTATCCGGCCCCCGCAATATAGTAGTGCCCGGTATATCTGATGAAAGCATAAAGCATGATGCCGACACCGAGCATGCCGAGAGCGTGACGTGCGTAATCGTTTCTGACACGTTCCAGAAGCGTATCTTCCGTCATATAAATCGAACGGATAAAGAGCGTGGCGGCGATGCCGACGAGCAGTCCGAGCGGAATACAAAAGAGAATGGAATAGAGCCGGATCAAATAATCCTCGAACAACGCCAGCTTCGGCACATTGAACGAGGGCGCCAGACCGTCGTAAAGGCGTCCGACGTAGGTCGCGGCAACCGTCGCCACGGCGACCAGAGACACGGTGCGCGCGCTGATCGACACCAGAAGGATCTCGACGGCGAAGCAAAGCCCGCCGATCGGCGCGTTGAACATGGCGGCGAGGCCCGCTGCCGCGCCGGCGGCGATCAGGATGATGCGCTAACGTGTCGGCATTTTGACGACCTGCCCCATCAGCGAGCCGAACGCCGATCCGACCTGCACGATTGGGCCTTCGCGTCCCGCCGAACCGCCGGGGCCGATGGAGATAGCCGACACGATGGCTTTCGCGACCACGACGGAGGCGCGGATATGTCCCTCTTTATAGTAGATGGCGTTCAGAACCTCGGGCACGCCGTGGCCGCGCGCCTCAGGCGCGAAAGTGCGGATCACCCATGTGACGATAAAACTCGCCAGAACGGGAACCAGAATCACGAAAACGCCCCAGCGCGAAGGTTCCAGATACACATTCGGGTTCATGCGGAGACTGAAAGTTCCGTATAGGGAGAAGCTCTGGCAAAACGCAAGAATGGCTTTGAAAACAATCGACCCGAACCCGCCGAAAATGCCGACGATGAAGGCCAGAAGCAGCATCATGGCCGACGAACATGTTTGCTCTTCTTCCGGTGTCGCCTCGCCATTGAAGTAGTTAAAGATGCTATGGCGAATATCCTCTGCAGTCATTGTTCTCTTTCTCCGGTCTCAAAAATCCTTATCGCCACCCGCAGCAGCTACAGCGTCACATTATGCTCTCTTCGCAAAAAAAAAATACGATAAGAAATAAGGATTGCCGTCTATAACAGTCAAAAGTCCAGCGTTACGAGTAAATATCATAAAAGCCTGCACGCCCTCGGCTATTCCACCTCTCTGACCATGAGTTCGAGCGCCTGGGAAAACTCTATTCCGGAAGCCGCAGCGGCCGTACGGCTGATTTCTATATTGACATTGGGTTCCGATTCCACGCCCATAACGCAACTCTGGCTGTCCACGCACTTGAAGTCGGTCGAGAATGTCAGGATTTTATGGTTTTGTGCCTCTGCCGCGAGTGCGGGGTACTCCTTCACAAGGCCGTGCGTAATATAGGCGAAGCGGCTATCCGCCGTGCCCATCTGGGCGACCGTAACCATTTTCACTGTTATCTGACGCTTGGCAAACATGTCTTTGGCCCCGATAATCCCCTGCAGTTCCCGCGCTTCCGTCACCGATGCGGCAATATTCGGGTCATAAACGACTTCTATCTGAATAGCCCCCTCGGGCACGCCATAAACAAAACTGAAAGCGCGTACCGCAACCTGAATATCCTTGCGGGTGACATAAGGAGACGATACCGCAGTCTGCGCCCGCGCCAACTGAGCAGACAGAACCACGACCGCGCCCAGAAAAGTAATGGCGGCAGCCTTTTTTATCACTGCGGGGAAACGCGCCCTCATCCGTTTCGATATCTTTGACAAGAAGACGATCATGCTGAAAAAAACCGCCCCCCCTTAAAAATTACTGTCCAGAGATACGAACACGCGGCGTTCCGTCTCCAGCCCCGTCGACGTGACAGACCGCACGGATTGCAACGATTGTCCCGACAAAGACAGTGTCAGATGATCGCCGAACGTGTAGGCCACGCGGCCGCTAAAACTCACATGTGCAGGTATCGTCACCATCGGCACCGCGGCCGCCGCGTTGGCGGTCGGTTGGGGCTGTTTGAAGCGGGTATTAAAATAAACAAAAGCGTCGGATTCCCACGGCCCACTGCTCCAGCCAAGATGCAAATTGGTCAGGTTGACAGGTGTTGCGTCCTTCGTGTTCGCTGTGGCATCGGTATAATGGTCGTAAATGCGCTGAACGGTATCGTTGACGTCCCAGCGCCAATGCTCGTCGAATTTCCCCTGCAAATTAAATTCTGCGCCGTACGTTCTGCTCCATCCTACGTTTTGGGGCTGGATGACAAAGTTGTTGGAAAAAGGTTTCGCGCCGCAACCGGCCGGACAGGCTACGATAGGACCGCCGGGCTTCATGGCATCCATCATCTTCTCCGTAAAGACATCGGCATTGAAAAGCCCTTTGATCGCCTTGATCTTGTGGTTCCATCCCAATTCGTAGCTCGTGACAATGGTCGGGTTGAGGTTCGGGTTGCCGATCTGCAAAACAGGCACGGCAGGTGCAGCGCCAATCGTCGCGCCGGAACGGAACGACACCCCGAAATCCAGAAGGCTGGCCATGCGAAGGCCCCGTCCCGAATTCAAACGGAAGGAATCGATCGGTGTCGCCTTCCAGACCAGACCGCTGTTATAGCTCGGCTCGACGATCGTCCGGTCGAAAGAGGCGTCCGTCAATAAAGTGTCAGATGCGTCTATCGGGCCGGAGTGTCCCATATGGAGGCGGTCCAGACGCACAGAGTTGGTCAACTCCCAGTTCCGGTTGATGTCCCATCCCCACATGCCGCTCAGCGCATAAACGTCCTCCTGCATGGAAGACCCCGCGGCGCCGACAATCGTGCCCGACACCGCGCCGTGGCGGTATTCTCCCTGAACGCGGAACGTATTGGAAAGGCCGGCTTTGAATGTGTCCGCCAGCTGCATGACGGATACATTGTTACTGATATCGGACGTGGCGGCTGTGCTGTAAATATCTTGCGCATAATTCCCGTCCAGCCAGTTCCTGTAGACCATCGCCTTGACGAGACCGAAATCAGTGTCGGCTTCATAATCCGTTTTCAGGGAGTATGTCACATACCGCGCCTGCGTCTGGAAATTGAATGCCGTCATTTCCGTCTGGTAGGCGCCGGAATTCGACGCCTCGATGCGCAACTGCGACTTCGGCGTCAACTGGTAAATGCCATCGATATTCAGCGCATGATCTTCCGGAGACACGACGATGCCGGCGGGCTCGGCGGGATTGACGTTATGTCCGAAGTCGTTGGACTTCGAAGCGCCGCCCGAAATACGGAGCGCAAATCTCTTGTTGACCTGAAATGTCTTGACCAGGCTCGCCTCACGGTAAGATCCCGTACCGAACGAGACGCTTGCGTGCGAAACATCGTCGTAAAGCGGGTTCATCGTCACGATATTGATGACGCCGGTCGCCGCGTTGAAGCCGAACAGCGCGGTATTCGGCCCTTCGACGACCTCGATCTGGCGGATCTCGGAAAGCTGCACGGGGATCAAAGCCCAGTCCGTATAGCCGTAGTCGTCAAGATATACCTGACGTCCGTTGACCAGCACCAGAAGGTTGGGAGAATAAGACTGGTTGTAGCCGCGGATGCCGACGTCATAGTCGTTGCGGCCGGATTGCAAAACACTCACGCCTGGCACGCCGCGCAGAATTTCAGGAATGTTTTTCGCGCCGGAACGGCGGATGTCGTCCTGCGTGATGATGTACATATCGACCGGCGCATCGGAAACCCGCTGCGGCTTGCCGGTCGCGCTGGTCGTGACTGGCTCGCCGAACAGCGTTTCAAGACTGCCGTAATTTATGGTCTGCGCGCGGGCTTGCAGAGGCGCACACAGGAGTGCCATCGCAAGCACAACAAAAGAGAGTGGATACCGGAAAAATACTCTTTTCATAGAATCCCTTTTGAACCTGAAACAATTTCCCGCTCTTGATTGAGCCCGAAATTCATTACCAAATCGCTAATATGTAGATGAAAATAGGGCGTTTTTTCAAACGCGGAGCGTGCCCACTTCGATCCCGCGCCAGTTTTTGAGGACGGGCAGCACGACAGGCCGTATCGTTTCCAAAACGTCTTCACCCGCTATATGAAATCTATCCATCAACGCATAAAGCGTCGCCTCCGCCGCCCGCTTGGCGCCATCTTCGGCTTTGAGGACAATCACCAGACTCCGTGCCGGCGCAACGCAGGCATAAACGCCTTCCGCGCCGGTCTTGCTGAGGATTTTACCCTGTCCCGCCTGCATCAGCAGCGTATCGAGCCTGCCCGTGCCGCCGACCAGATCCGGATACTGCGTCATGGCGCCGAACAGACGGTGGCATGCCGCCGCGCGGGCCTTCGAAAGGCCTTGCCCTGTCATAAAAGCAGAAAACCCCCTTGCAATATTTTCCAAAGACAGGCAGGGATTGGGCGCGGAGCAGCCGTCAACGCCGCATATGGATGGTGTAATCTCCGTGCCGCACATTTCTCCCATGGTCTTGAAAATCGTTTCCTGCACGGGATGAGAAAAATTCGTATATCCGGCATGGTCTTTTTTCAGAAACAGGGAAAGCGTCACCATGCCCGTATGCTTGCCGGAGCAATTGTTACACAGAATGGACGGAAGCGACTCGGGCGCGGCATAGGGCGCATGCGCCCCGCATTCGAGCGCACTCTCGTCAAGGCCAAGCCGTGAAAGCCACGCGGCCACCGCCTTCGTGTGTTTTTCTTCGCCGCTATGCGAGGCGCAAGCCAGCGCAAGCTCCGCATCGGAAAGGTTGAAGGCATCGGCCGCGCCGCTCTCGACCAGCGCCAGCGCCTGCAAAGGTTTTATAGCAGAGCGCGGAAAGGTCGGACGGCGCGCATCGCCAAAAGCGGCGACGATCTCCCCCTCTCCGTTCATCACGACGGCATGAACGGCATGACGGCTTTCAACGGCGGGGCCGCGCGTGACTTCGACGGTAAAGGGCGACAGGGATGACGCCGTCATTTTTTAAAATCCTAACTTGCCGCCGCGTTCTTCAGATGTTTGCCGAAAAGGTCAAAAACCTTTTCCCAATGTTTTTCCAGCGCCGCCGCATCATAGGCGGGCAGGTCGGACATCGTAAAGCCGTGCGACGCGCCTTTATAAACTTCCGCAGTATATTTGAGGCCAGCCTGCTCAAGCGCGTCGTGCAGACGTTCGATCTGTTCTTCCGGCATCGACTTGTCATTGTCCGCATGGGCGATATAAAGCTCCGCCTTGACGTTACCCAGAAGACGGTGCGGGCTGTCCGGCTCCAGCGTCGCAAGATTGCCGCCGTGGAAACTCGCCGCCACCGCGATGCGCTCGGGATAGCGCGCCGACACGCGCAGTGCTATGGAGCCGCCCATGCAATAGCCCGTGACGCCGACTTTTGTGGCGCCGGCTTCTTTTTGCTTCGCGAGAAAGTCGAGAAACACGCCGGCATCGCGCACGCCGAAGGCGGGGCTGTAGCTTTTGAGCAGCGGCATCAGATGTTTTTGCACGGCGTCTTCCATTTGCTCAGGACGCAGCGGGAAGGCCAGACTGACGACCGGCGCGCGGCGCGTGCGGTAAAAGAGGTTCGGCAGCAGCACGTAATAGCCTTGCGCGGCAATCGTTTTCGCCATGTCATAAAGCCGGTCACGCGGACCGAACGCATCCATGAAAAACAAAACGGCGGGGTGTTTTTCGCCGTCCGCCGGATGCGCGATGAACGCGTCGCACAAGCCGTCCGGCGTTTCTATATCCACATGCGCGGTTTGAACCTCGACCTCACCGGAGGCTGCTGCCTTTTTCGGTTCCGCCGTCATTTACGCCGCCTCCCGCTTGCCAATCGCGCTGCGCAGCACTTCGCTCATGGTTTCCACCGTTTCGGCGCCGGGAATTGTCTCGTTGTCTATCATAATGAAAGGCACGCTTTTGACGCCGCGGGCGCGCACGTCTTCTTCCAGTTTTACGACCGCGTCCGTCCCTTCGTCCGAAGACAGGAACGCACGGGCTTTCTCCGCATCCAGTCCGGCTTCCGCGGCAATCTCCGCCAGCACTGCATCGTCGCCGATGTCTTTGCCGTCGGAAAAATAGGCCTTGAAAACCAACGGCGCAATATTTTTCCCTTTTTGCGCCGCCCACCAGTTGAGGCGATGCGCCTGACGTGTGTTGGGTGATTTTTTAATCAGGTCGTGGCGGAAGACGATGCCCTCTTCTTCGCCCAGCTCCTTCATGTGCGCGTCCATTTCCTTCGCGCGCGATGCGCCGAAACGCTGCGCCATGTATTCCTGACGGTCCACGCCGCCCTTCGGCTGGTCGGGTCTCAGCTCATACGGGAGCCAGCGGTATTCAACGGCCATGCCGGGTGCGACCGCCTTCAGGGCCTTTTCCAGCCGCGCCTCGCCGATAAAGCACCACGGACAAACAAAATCGGACGTCACTTCAATAATCAGGCTGCCGTTGTCTTTTTTTTGCGTCATCGTCATCTCCCTGCACTATTTCGCGTTTCGCCCATACTACACCCATATTTTCAAACGGGTAATATTCTTAATCGCCTTATTGTAATTAGGTTAAATATTTTTCAGGTGAATAACCGTGCAAGAGTATTATGATGGTTCAGCGTAAAACGAATCCCCTTTTCAACCCTTCCCTCAAGAGGAGATGACAATGACACATCCGCGTTCTTTCTTTTTGGCCGCCCTGTTTACCGTGGCGATTGCCCTCACCGGCATGCCGCACAGCGCCCGCGCCGCAACGGCGAGCGACATCCAGCAGGATTCCGCACAGGCGCTCCGCAATCTTTACAAGACCAACTCCATAGCCGCGGATCTGTCGCACAAGGCAAAGGGCATCCTCGTCTTCCCGAATATCGTCAAAGGCGGCTTTTTCCTCGGTGGCAGTTATGGCGAGGGAGAGTTGATCGAAGGCGGGCATGTGACCGGCTATTACAGCTCGGCCAGCGGCTCGATCGGCTTCCAGCTTGGCGCACAGTCCTACAGCTATGTTATCTTTCTCATGAACGATAAGGCCTTGAGATACCTGAAAGAGACGAACGGCTGGGAAGTCGGCGTCGGCCCCACGGTCGTCATCGTCAATACCGGCGCCGCCAAGAACCTTTCCACGACCACGATGAAGGACGACGCCTACGCCTTCATCTTCGGGCAGCAGGGGCTGATGGCTGGCATCAGCCTCGAGGGATCGAAAATATCCCACATCGACCGCTGACGATCTTAAAGGCGCCCTTGGAAAATGTAAGATTGCCTAGGCGATCTTACGGAGGTCCTTCATAAAACCGTTCATCTTCACCAGCAGGGCTTCCACGCTCTGCGTTGCATGGTCGGCCAGACTGCCCGTTATTTCGGATACTTTCTGCGCCGCCTGATCGACTGCGCCCATGCCTTGACCTATTTCCCTAACGTCGCCCACCATGCCAGTCGTACCTGCAGAAGCTTTTTCCGCACCGGAAGCAATTTCCCGTGATGCAGCACCTTGCTCTTCCAGCGCCGCCGCTACAATCGTCATCGACTGGTTGATCTGGGTGATGATGTCGCCGATGCCCACGAAGGATTGTTCCACATTTCCGGTCGCCGCCTGAATGCTCCTTATCTGCTCCCTGACTTCTTCCGTCGCCTTGGCCGTCTGCCCCGCGAGTTGCTTGACCTCGCTGGCAACAACGGCGAAGCCCTTGCCCGCCTCGCCCGCGCGCGCCGCTTCGATGGTGGCATTGAGCGCGAGCAGGTTCGTCTGCTCGGCGATATCCTCGATCAATCCCACGACGTCGCCGATCTTTCCGGACGTATCCACCAGCAAGTGAATGATTTTCTTCGCCCCTTCCACGCTGGCCACCGCCTGATCCGAAATTTGCGATGTGCGCGTCACCTGCTGACTAACCTCCGCAATCGCGCTCGACATTTCTTCCGCCGCGGCCGAAATGGTTTGCACGTTCTGCGCCGTCGCATCGGACTTAAACACGGCCGCATCCGCGCCCTGCCGTGCCCTTTCCACCGTCACCTCCATGGATTTCGCCATTCCCTCAAGACTACTCACCGCACTGTTGATATCAATGGCGACGCTCTTCATCGTTTCATCGACGTCGTTGGCGACGGCGACGAAGCCCCGCATATTTTTATCGACGCTGACTGTCGCTCCGTTGATGACACGGGCAGCATTCAACAGTGCCCCGTGCAGACCGTCCTCGTGGATGCGGCGGAAATACTGGTTGCGGCTCACATATTCCATCGCTGCCGCCGACTCGCGGATAAAGGCATCGTTGTAATCGGCCATCTCGTTCACCGCCCATTGTAATTCGCAAAGGTCGCCTTTTTCAACGATATGCGTCAGCCGGCGCGAGAAATTGCCCAGCGCCAGCGCCTTGCAAACTTCCGTTATGCGCGCAACTTCCTTGTACGTGCGCAATCCAAAAAAAAGCGACAGGCCCGCCGCCGCGAACGCCAGCGTGGAAATAACGGCTGCCGTGTGCGATGCGCGGGCCACGGACAGTGCCAGGATAGTCGCGACAAGTACTGCGGTAACAGCCGAAAATAGCATAGCTTTAGAGAGAGAAGACAAATTCATCGTAACCGATCCCTTTTTCCTGCAGAAGATTGATTAAAATGTCGGTGGCGCGCTTCATGCCTTCTTTGCGGTTGTTGTGCCGCTCCTCCTCGGCCAGCAGCATCTGATAAAGCGGGATGACTTTGCCTTCGACTATTTTCTTGTCCGGCACGCGTCTGTTCGAATGGTATCCGTCGATCTGCCCTTGCTTATCGAAGCTCGGCGTCACATGCGCCAAAACCCAGTAATGATCGCCTGACTTTGCGCGGTTGAGAACATAAGCGAAAATTTCCTTCTTCGCCTGAATGGTATCCCACAGCAATTGGAACACACAGCGCGGCATATCCGGATGACGGATAATGCTGTGCGGCGCGCCCATCACTTCATTCTCCGTATAACCGGCAATATTAAGAAACGTTCTGTTGGCATAAGTTATGTGCCCTTTGAGGTCCGTTTTGCTGACAATGATATCGTTACGGTCAAAAAAACGCTCCACCCCAGTCAGACTGACAGCTTTACTCATGTCTTCCCTTTTTATTTATGTATACTAAATAAAATTCCCCTGCTCTTGATCCTCTCAAAAATGGCAGGCTTGGACTTGACCTTGGTCAAGGCGCTGGAAAATCATTTTTCCTTTGTTAACAAATAGTTATACAATAATATACATATTCTATGGCGTTTGTACTTCAATCAATTTCCCATTGCCTCAGGTGACCTTAATCAAAACGAGCTGCTTTTGTATTCTTGACAACAAAGGGGGAGTTGATCTATTGCTATATTCCGCCCGTTCGGGAGAGGGTTTCGAGCCCATCCCCAGCGGATTTATGCGGGTGTAACTCAGTGGTAGAGTGCAACCTTGCCAAGGTTGATGTCGAGAGTTCGAATCTCTTCACCCGCTCCATTCTTTTGGATTTATATAAACAATTGAAATATATAAACAAATTTCCTCAATTTTTGCCTGTGTAGGAACTGTGCAGAAGAATTTTGGGATTCGGCGTCTTTCTGCCCAGCCATGCGATTCGTTTTTCGGCCATGAAATGCGAGCTGTCGTCAGTTCCAAGAAAATGCCCGCCGCTTACCGACTGCGTCCGACGCCATCGAATAGCGTGGGCTCGGCATAACGCCCGGCGGCGATCGGCGGCGAGAGGTCCACAAGGAACTCGGACGCGGGTTTTACGCCGCTGACAAGTAGTCGGTCGCGGGCGCGAGTACAGGCGACGTAGAACAGATTACGCTCGGTGTCATGGATTTCATCAAGCTCTGACTCGTCGGCGACGGTTTCGATGCGTTCCTGCAATGGCAGTACGTCATCGTCGCAAGCCATGACGGCAACGGCCTTGTATTCGAGGCCCTTGGCAAGGTGCATGGTGCCGATGGCGACGCGGCCCTGCGGCTGTTCAAGCCGCTCGGAAAGTTCAAGTTGCGTGTGACCGGCGGCTTTGACGGCAGCACGGGCACGGGCGAGTTGGTCGTTGGAGCGCACGAATATGCCGATCTCGGCGGGAGCGATCCCTTCGGCCACGGCCTGCTTGATCCACTCGGCCACGCCCGTGATTTCGCGGTCTGCGTCGGCGAATGTTTGAATTTCAGGATCGGGGCCGTTGAACACGGATACGGTGCCGCGCCGATCCTGCTCGTTTCCGTCAACATCCTGCACGATCTTGGGCAGAAGGCGGTCAGCGGCCTGCCTGATCTGGTGCGACGTTCTGTAGTTGACTTTTAGCGTGCGCGAGCGCCCGCGAATATCGACGCCCAGCGCCTTCCACGAAAACGGCTCCTGAAAGATACGCTGGCCAAGATCGCCGGCGAAAAAAAGCGCATCAGTGCCGTTAGGCGTAATGACGGCAAGCATGCGCAATTCCGGCACGCCAAGGTCCTGCGCCTCGTCGATGACGGCGTGGGTAAAGGGCTTGTCGGCCCGCTGCGAGAAATACGCAGTGACTTTTCCGAAGATGGAAGGCCAAGTCAAAAGCCCCTGCGTCTCGATAAGCTGCCTCGCCCTCAAAAAGACGGGCCAGAGCTTTTCCCTTTGTTTGACACCAAGCCGGTTCTTGCGGCCAAGCCGCGGAACCTCTTGATAGGCGTCGAGGCTTTGCAACTGCCACGCATCGACGACGTTGAGCCATTCCGATGCCAGGAAACGTGGGGTGAAACTGGTCATAGACGCTTCATCCGCCGCCTTCTTGAGCGCCCCGCGAATCTGGTCCTCGGTCGCGGCCCTCGGATGATGGCCGAAGGCCAGGGTGAACAACTCGTTCGCCACACCATTGAACGGCAGCACGGTCACGCGGGGGACTAGGGCGTTATCCTCGCCCGTGAGAATACGCAGCTTACCATCAAGCGCGTTCGCAAGAGGCAGCGAAAAGGTCGTGAGCAAAAGCCGCGCCTGGGGCTCGCGTTTCAATATGTTCGCGGCGCGATGCAGGGCAACGACGGTCTTTCCCGTGCCGGCTGAACCGGACACCCGTGCGGGGCCGCTGAACGATTGTTCCACGACCTGCCGCTGTGACGGGTGCAGGAACACAGTCCACTGATCCCAAGGGAAATCGAGAGCGCGCTTGAGCTCTTCGACATCTTCCATGACGCGGAAGCGGCGTTGGGCGTCGGGATGCTCGAAGGGACTGACAACCTCCGGAGCGGTGATGGCGGGCAACTGCGGCTTTGCGCCGGTGGCAATATCCAGCAATGCTTCCGCCGCTTCACGCGGTAAATGACCGACAAGGTCTAAGATCGTGTCTTCCGTAGCGGCCTTTACATCGGCAAGCCAATCAACCGGGACGCCGTAGGTGAGAAGCTCTTCGTCTGTGATGCTGGGGAACAGTGGCGGCAGAACAACGCGGATCGGCGTTACGGGCTGTTCCACCTCGACGGGTTTGTGGACGACGATTTCCTGAACGCGCTCGCGGACCTCCACGATCTGCGCCGCGCCAGTCTTGGGATGTGTTTCGATGCGGCGGCGCTCGGCCCAAGCGTAAGCATCATCATGATGGGCGACGTAGCAGATCAGGAAGCTGCCTTCGGTCTTATGGACGATCAGGCGAATGTCGCGGTTAACACGCATCGACCAGAAATTGGGGTCTTTGGACTTATCGATGCGATGAAATTGAAGTCCCGGTGCGGCGGGATTCATCTGCAAATCGAAAACAGTCTCCTTCACCGCCTTCTGCTCCTGCGCGGAAAGGCGGCGCAATGCGGACTGGAAGCTGTCGGCGATGCAGAAGATCATGGTGCAGCTTCTTTCGCTATTGCACCTACAATCCTCGAACGGGATGCTGCGCGCTCTGCAAGCAAGGTCTCCTCGCCGGTCTGCACCAGCCAATCAAAGAGTTTCTGAAGTCCATGCCGCGTTGAGGATTCGTCCCGGCAGTTTGCGATCAGGCAGAGCTGTATTTTCTGCACATTATCGGCGACGTACACACCGAAGGAGCCAGTGACAATCGTTGCATCGGGAAAGCCGAGGATGGTCATGGCCTGGCCTTCCGAGACTGACTTATGGCAAGCGATTACGTGTACAGGCCCTGCCACCGCCATCTTCAGAGCAGGCACAGACAAGTGATCTTTTAGAAACGGCTGCCCGACCAATTCGCGTGCCGCCGGGACGCTCATAGCTGCCGGAATAGCATGGGGAAGAAACAAGACCTTCTTTCCAGCGACCGGCAAAACGGCTCCGATTCCGTCTCCGCTGGCCTTGCCGCGTGATGTAAGGGCTTCGGCAACCACACTGCGCATCGCGGCTTGCCGAGCCATGAAGTCCATGCGGGACCAATCCAGGGCCGGACCGGCGTTATACCGGCTCCGTTTGACTTCGCGGGCACCTTGGTGCGCGAGATTGAGGACCGCTTCTCGAACGGCCTTCTTTGCCTCCCGAATGGCGTCGTCCGGGGAAGCAATAGTGGCACCGCGGAAGAGGTTTGCCCGAGCAATTTCGGCTTGAAATCGTTCGTTCTGTGGTCCCTTTGGCCTTCGGTTCTTGTCACCGTCTAGCAACGAAACCACAGAAACCTTGCCGGAAGACTCCGAATAGGCCGTCATGAATTCGGCGTGACAGATGCCAATATCACCTGACGCAAGCGACCAACCTGCGTTTCCATTGTACAGGACGAGCAGGAGATCGGCTTCGCGGGCCTGTTCGATACAAAGGTCCCAGCTATCCTGGTCGCCCGGTTCGGGTGGCTCATCCTCGTTGATCCAGACCTCGAACGCTTCCTTCCCGAACAGTTTCTCGACCTCGATGTCCTGCTTCAACTGCGCCCTGATTTCAGACAGCGTGCGACTGCCGTCGCCACCGACCGCCGGGAAGCGGTCGTTGCAGCGGCTGGAAATCATGATTTTGATCTTACGGCGCGCCATCCTCCCTCCTTACACAGCGAACACCTTCATCACCTCGTCGCCGAAGTGATTGATGACCTTAACCGCAAAGCGGCCCGTTTCGGGGCGCGGGAACGGACGCGATGTATCCCGGTAAAGGGTCGCCCAGGCATCTTCGTCGATTTCGGCCTTCAAAGCGGTCTTGAGAGATTTGTAGGGATCGTTCGCGCCCATGAAATAGGCATGGCGGACGAAGAAACTTTCCTCGTTATAGTCCGTGTCGATAAACCATGCGGCGATGTCGTCCTTGCCGCTGGCGCGCACTTCGCCAGTCTTGGGGTCGAACACATCGACGCCCAATACCTCGACGACGATTTCGCCATCCTTGTCGAAATCCCATTTGATGTCCGGTTCGCCGAATATGACGAACAGATTGCCTGCGCCCGTGTTCTTGAGTTCGTCGGACATATGCAACTCGGGGTTCATCTTGGCCTTGAGGATCGGCAACGGGCCGAGCTTGTTTAGCTCGGACGTATGCGCCTCGAAATTGAAGCCACAGGCGATCAGCGCGTCGAAGCGTGCGTCCAGAGCCTCTCGCGCGGCGGCGGTCAGATCGGCGCGGCTCACCGTGCCGAATTCGGGGCCGATAAAGATGGCGGCGCGCTTCTCGGCTTCGCCTTCCATGAACCGACCTTCGGCGGCGATCCATGTTCCGGGCCACCCGGTGATGGACGTGAAGGTGATGCGGTCAGCCTTCTTCGCCTGCTGGACACCCGAAGTTTTCAAGTGTTCCAGAATCATCGACGTGAAGTCGTTGAGTTCGTCCGTACCTTTGGGCAGCTTGCGTTTGCGCTTGCCGCTGGCGGCGTCCAGTTCCTCGACAAGCTCGCCTTCGCTCGACGGTACGACGCGGTGAGGTGAAAGGCTTTCGACGGTGAACGGTCCCGCAACGCGGATGCGGGATTTGTCCTCATAGGGACGGTCGTACAGAGGTTCAACGTCGGCTTTCTTGGCAATTGACTCGTCGATCTTCTTCTGGCGGGCGATGCGCTGCTCCCACCATGCCGTGTGAATTCCTTTAACGTTAGCCGACCATCCCTCCATCGCCTCGCGCGGGATTTCCCATTCTTCCCACTTTTTGCCGAGCGCGGCGTTCAATTCACGGCGCAGCGGTTCAAGCTTCGCCTGAAATTCTTCCCAGATCACGTCGATCTCGGCATTGTTCGCGATGGATTTCAGCGTGATGTGCGGCGCGCGGTCATAAACGAAACCCTGACGAATATCGCCATGCATCGCCCCGTCAACGGGTGGCTTTCCGGTCAGCTCGCCTTCTTTCTGATGACCTTCCTTGCTGTCGGCCAGAAGGTAATAGGGATATTTCGCACCCATCACCCGCGCGCGGGCGAGCGCCAGCGCCACACGCGATGTGTCGATCGTGATCCACCGGCGACCCCATTGCTCGGCTACCGTCGCCGTTGTGCCGGAGCCGCAGGTCGGATCAAGCACAAGGTCCCCGGGATCGGACGCCATCAAAATGCAACGAGAAACAACCGTGGTTCCCGTTTGCACTACATAGACCTTTTCGTCCCCGAACCCGCTTTGCCGAGTGTCGTCCCAAATATCGTTATAAGCTTGCAGATCAAAGTCCGATATGGGGCGCGCAAACCGAAGTGTCTTACCAATCGCATGTAACCGGGCTGCCTTTTCGAGGCGAGTCATGCCGGTGATGTTCGTCTTCCAACCTCCCTTCCCGGGCTTAAGTTTCTGCCCCCAGAAATCGTATTCGAAAACAGTCGTGGCGCTTGCCGATTGGGATGTCATCGGATTTGCGGCTGCAATCCTTTTTGTCGCCGACAACGCGTCAACAGAAGCTACTTCCTCCTTGGACAGTGCCCTGAGATGACCGCCTTGGTCGTACTCAAAGCGATAGTTGTTGTCGTCTGATGGTTTGCGTTGGAAATAAAGGGGGCGATACTTTGTCTTGGATTTGTCCTTGGCGAAACAGAGAAGCCCATCATAGGTGTTATCTATAAAGGCAGACCCTTTCCCTGTGGTCTTTCTGAAAACGATCTGCCCAAGATAGTTCTCATCACCGAACACCTCATCCAACACGGCTCGTACACGGTGCACGTTCTCATCGCCGATCTGCACGAAGATGCTTCCGCTTTCCGTCAGCAAGTCCCGCATCGCCGTCAGGCGATCACGCAGATAGGTGAGGTACGAATGGATGCCGTCCTTCCACGTGTCGCGGAAGGCGCGCACCTGTTCCGGTTCACGGGAGATTTCTTCGATCTTGCCGTCCTTCACGTCGCGGGAGCGCGTTGATACCTGCCAATTCGAGTTGAATTTGATTCCGTAAGGCGGATCGAAATAAATGCACTGTACCTGGCCGCGCAGGCCCTCGCGCTCGGCGAGGCTTGCCATCACCTGCAAGCTGTCGCCAAGGATAAATCGGTTCGACCAGTTCTGGTCGTGCTGGTAGAACTCGGTCTTGGCCTCGGGGTCGATGCCGTTGAAGTCGTGGAACAGGTAGGCGATGTCGCTTTCTGCCTCACGCTTCTCCTTGGTACGGCGCGTCAGGTCGTCGATGATGGCTTTGGGGTGGATCTTCTCCTGAATGTAGAGGGGCGGCGCGTTGACAACGAGGTCCGACCAATCCTGCTGATCCTTGCCGCGCCATGTGAGCTGCGCGTCTGACAGGTCGATATAACCGCTTTCTGCCGCCTTCTTGATCTGCTCGGCCGTCAGGCGGACGCGCGTGCCTTTCCATACAAGCTGGGGATCAAGGTCGGCATCGCGAGGGCGGGTTTCGTCCAGAGCAAGGGGATAGCGTCGCGGATAGACGACGGGCGCGAAAGGGGCGATTTCTTCCGCCCGCTGCGCAGCGGATTGAAGCTCGGCGGTCGGGATGTTCTTTCGCCTAGCCTCTGTGTGCGTCAGCGCGTCAACTTGCTTCGGAGAATTCGCTTTCTTCCTTGTTGTCCTCGCCACTATTCGCCCCCTTTGTTGTTCTCGTCGTTTGAGCCGCGACTTTCGTCGAATAGGTCGGGCATAATTTCCTGAGTGGCGCGTGCGGAGTCGATAAATTGCGCTAGCGGTATGCTGCTCCGATCCACATCGAAGTGATAAATGATTTCGCCGGGCTTTCTCGGAGCGTCGCCGTCCGTCATGCGACCTCCTTCGGTGATTCAGCTTGGGCCGCGACCGCTCGGTCGATCAATGCGCCGAACTCTTTCTGCATTTCGAATACATCGTTGAATTCCTCGAATGCCCAACGTCCATACGTGCCAAGGTTGTTCACCCCTCTGATCCATTTTTGGTGCATGGTTTCAGATTTGAGCTTCACGTTCTCGCGGCGATAGCCCTTGACCTCGACGACCAGGTGCAGGGGATCGTCCGGGCCACGCCCGTCGTCGATATTGACGATGAAATCCGGCAGATAGAAACGGGCCGTCGATCCATCCTTGTACGGAATCTCAAATCCAAGGCCCTGATTCTTGACGTAGGAGAGGACGCGCGGGTGATCCTCAGCGGCGCGCGCAAATTCGGCCTCCCAATCGCTGTCGCAGACGACGTAGTTGATGTGGCTCTTGGCCGGATCGGTCGTATAGAGGTCTTTGCTCGTCATGAATCCAACATGACGGGTCGAGCCTTTTGGATTATAGGGATCGAGAACGGCGCGGATGCGTTCTTCGTCGCCGATGGCGGCGGCGATGCCGTTATAGATGCGCTCGGCGGCCTGCGCGGCGATGGCGAGGATTTGGAGCATCCACGGGCCGGTGCCGCCCTTGCACTCAAGATAGCCTTCGTCGATCCAGCGCCGGACAATGCGCTGGATTTGATAGAACAGGTGCAGCTTGGGTTCGCCGTCGGCGTCCTTGAAGTAGGAATAGAGAAGATACTTGGCCAGTTCGTAGGACACGGTGCTCGGGCGCTTATCCTTCATCTCGGCGACGGTGAGGGTGACGCCTTCGCCGACGATGCCTTCGAGCAAGGTCTGCCCCGGCCCGACCATATCGGGGGTGAGAACCAGTTTTGAATTCGGCGTGAAACTTGCCTCCAGCTTTTCTTCGGGCAGGTCGATCCGGTAACCGACAACGCGCGGAAAGATCATTTCCAGCGCAGCGCGCTCGCGCACCGCCGCCACGCGTGTCATCTTCTTGGGCGGATTGACCGGGGCAACCTGAGGCTTCGCCGTGAAGTCGAATGGGATGCCCATGATGTCGGCATATTCGACATTGAACAGCCCGTCGGCGTTCAGGTCATAGGAATAGCGGCGCAGGCCGCGCCCGACGACCTGCTCGCACAGAAGCTGGGTGCCGAAGGCACGAACGCCGAGGATATGGGTGACGGTGTTGGTGTCCCAACCCTCCGTCAGCATGGCGACCGACACGACGCAACGCACCTGTTCGCCAAGCCGCCCTTTCTTGCCGACCGTGTTCATGACTTCGCGCAGCAGGTCGGAGTCGGCCAATTCGCCGATCTCGCCCGCGCCGGAGCGCTGCGCGATCTCGCGCTTGTATTGCTCAATCTCAAGGGCGGCGGCGCGACGGAAATCGTCGTCGAGCGCTTCGCCGGATTCAAGCTGCTTGCTGTCGATCAGCAGCGTGTTGGGACGGGCAAGGCGGTTTCCGTGTTCGTCGAAATTGCTGAACAGAGAAAGATGACCATGGTGGACGGTGCGCAGTTCCTCGCTGTCCTCGGCGACCGGCCGCTGCCAGCCTGAAATCCATTCGTAGACCAGCTTGGATGTGGATGTGTTATTGCAGACGACGATGAACACGGGTGGCGTGTCGATGCCTGACTTTTGCCATTTCTCGAAGGTCTCCGCGTAGTGGTTGTAGAGAGCGACAAGCGCGGTCTGTAGTTTCGCGGGAATCTCAGCGGGATTGAGCTCGCCCTGACCCTTGCCACGTCCCTTCTTGGGCATGTCATCGCGGATGTGTTCCCACAGATCGCGGAACACCGGAACGTCCGCTTCAGGGATGTTGTCGGCAGTGGGAACGCGCGGGAGTTTGACGATGCCGCATTCGATGGCGTCCATCAGTGAAAAGTCGCTGATGGTCCATGGAAAGAGTGTGCCTTCGGCATAGCCGGAGCCACGCAGAAAGAACGGCGTTGCGGAGAGGTCGTAAACGGCGCGAACTCCCACCTTGCGCTTGAACATTTCGATGCCGCTGATCCAAAGCCGTGCGGCTTCATTTTCCGATACGGCTTCCTTCTTGTCGTCGCCCTTGAGATCGCCGAGGTCCTCGTTGTCTGGCTTTTCGCGGTAGCAGTGGTGGGCTTCATCGTTGATGACGACGATGTTCTTGAGACCCATGAGTTCTTCGGCGACGCGCCGAACCATCTGGCCTTCGGTTTCCTTGGTGGCAATCGGCGCATGGCGGCCTTGGAGAAGGGAACGGCCGACCTTGTTGACTTCCAGAATCTCCTTGAGAGCAAGCGCGTGGAAGTTGGTGATGACGATCTTGGCCTTGTTGATGTCGTCCAGCATGTCGCCGGGAACAAGCTCGCGGGCGCGGTAATAGCTTTCGATGTCACTGGGCAATAGGACGCGCAGGCGATCCTTGATCGTGATGCCCGGCGCGATGACAAGGAAACCGCGCGAGAAGTTGCTGCTGGTGGGCGAGCGCGCTGCATTGACCGCCTGCCACGCGATCAGCATCGCCATAACAGTGGTCTTGCCCGCACCGGTCGCCATCTTCATGGCGAGACGAAGCAATTCGGGATTGGCCTGTTCGTTGGCCCCGAGGACGTGTTCCCAGATGTGAGCATATTGCTTCTTGTTTCGTGCAACTTCCGTCAGCCAGATGACGGTCTCGACGGCCTCCACCTGACAGAAGAATGGGCGCACCCCCTGAAATTGATGGCTGCGCCAATAGTTGAGAAGGCGCGCGGTGGCGGGCGTAACGCCCCAAGCAGCAGGGTTTGATTTCCGCCAGTCGCCAACATGGGAGCGAATCTCGTTGATGATGGGGGTGGGGTTGTATTCCTGCTCTTCGGTCGAAAGCCCATCGTCGTTTTGCAGATTGAGGCTGCCCTGATCCTTGGCCGCGTTCTTGCGCTTCTTTTTGCGCGGCTTGGGGACAGGCGTGATGAGTTCGGACCTTCGCCGCCCGTCGCGTGGTGGTTCGCTAAGAGGCTGCCCTTCCGCATCCAGCGGATGGTGCCGGGTCGGCTCCTCATAAGGGGAATTGAGGATGGGGTGTTCGAAGAATGGGCTGGCTGGCGTCGTCATGCGCGCGCGTGTCCCTTCTTCGCATTGGCAGGGGTAGGGGCCGGATGCCTTCTGCCCAGCTCATGAGTAGACGATTTGTCGTGGTACTGGATTCTCACTCTCGATTGTCCCCCTGTTGCTCCTTTACTTTGCGTTTCATCCAGTTGGCGATCTCCTGGCGTTCAAACCGCCAAGACCCGCCAACCTTGAAACCGGGAAGTTTGCCTTCCGCGGCTAGCTTGTAGGCCGTCTTCTCGTTGATCTTGAGAAGCTCCGCCACTTCCCGGATCGTGAGAATCTCGTCGGTCATATGCCACCCGGAATTGCCAACCGGGACAGTATAGGGAAAAAACTGGAAAATCCGAGAAAAAACTTACTGTATTTCACAGCCAGGCACGGACGTTTGAGCTATGCTTGGGAGTTGGACGTGCTTCGGGGAAGCGCTTGGGTGCAATGAGCGTAACGATTCAATTGCGTAAAGTATCAAAAAATGATACCTTGCGCACATGAGTACGGATTCTTCTCCCCTGCATGCCAGGGGCTATATAGAGGCCCTCGCCTCCCGCGGACGCTATCAGTTCAGCTCCGAAGATGCCCGCAAGGCACTCGGGGTTTCGGGGCCTGCGGCCAAGCTGGCGCTGAACCGGCTCGCCCGACGGGGCCTGATCGCCAGCCCGGCCCGCGGCTTCTACGTCATCGTTCCGCCGGAATACCGCCGTCTCGGCTGCCTCCCGGCCGACCAGTTCATTCCGTCCCTGATGCAGCGGCAGGGCCTTGCCTACTATGCCGGGCTGCTTTCAGCAGCGCAATTTCATGGCGCCGCCCATCATCGGCCGCAGGAATTCCAGGTGATGCTCGCCAAGGCGCGCCGCCCCATTCGCTGCGGGCAGATGCGCGTCACCTTCCATATACGCAGACGCCTGAAGGATGTGCCGGTGCAGACCTTCAACACGCCGCGCGGCACGATCCTCGTCTCCACGCCCGAATCGACGGCTCTCGACCTTGTCGGCTATCATGAACAAGCGGGCGGACTTGATGTGGTCGCGACCGTGGTTGCTGAGCTTGCCGAAAAGATCGATCCGGAAAAACTGGCGGCGGCGGCGCATACGGCGCCGCTGCCGTGGGCACAAAGGCTCGGCTACCTCCTGCAAAAGATCGGCGCCGCGGACAAAGCTGCCGCATTGAAAGATTACGTCAGACGGCATGCACGGCAGAGCACCGCGCTGCTGCCGGGAGCGCCTGCCAAAGATGCGCCGCGCGATGCGGCGTGGAAGGTGGTCGTCAATGCCGATGTGGAGGCGGAACTGTGATTCCGCGCGACTACATCACGGAGTGGCGCGCGCATCGGATTATTTTAGGATCGATATGCTGAATATTTTTTCTCTAGCGCCCCTCAGTCCTCGGCGAGGTGTTTGGCTTGATCGTAATCGCGGCTGTAGCGCGTTTTCTCTGTAGAAAATCCATCGTAGAGCCGGCACGCCAGTTCCGCGGGAAGTTCGTAGAGATACCGCAATAGCGCGAAGGTATTGAACTGTTCGGCATTTTTCGTCTATCGGATCGAAATGATCTCTGGCGTTGCCGACAAGCCGCACCTTTTCTCCCAATCGACCAACGTCGGACGCAGGACTCCATTGTCCGCCAGTCTCTTGAGACGATTGGCCACTTAACCGCAAGGCGGTGGATGCCCTGCGGCGGGGGACGCCGGCCCCCAAGAGCAGAGGGCCGTCGCAAAGGAAAGGCCGCCTTAAGCGGCGGCCCTCTCCTCGGCTTGGGATTCTGCGGTCTCCGCCTTCGGCTGCAAGCTGTGCAAGAAGGCGGCGGCGCGTTCAGCATGGGCGGCGGCGGTGAAGACCGCCCGCTTGTCGTTCTTCAGCACGCGCAACCAGTTTTCAACGTAGCTGGCATGATCCGCGCGGGGTTCCGGAGTCAGAGCGAGGTCGGCACAAAGGAAGGCGCTGCCGAGTTCCGCCACCAGTTCCTCGGCGGCGTAAGCTTCATCTCCCCAGCGTTTGCGGCCAAACTCGCGGGCAAGGCGCTTTTCGTGTTTCGTGGCG
>JAJZTA010000034.1 GCA_021849295.1 Pseudomonadota bacterium
CTATCTTGTATCGCTCGACGCAATGCCTCTGTCGTGCGGGCGCACTTGTGCAGTATCTGTCCCATAGCTTGTCCCTCCGTATGCGGTTATATCTTATGCCACCATATCGTGGGACTAAACACCTAGCCTGCCGCGCGCGCCTGCCCGCCCGCAAACTTTCTTTCCGGCCTTGTGCCGAGTTTCGTTCCGTCTTTCTTATATCCGAATTTTTTGCGGCTGAAATTTTTGCGCTTTTTCTGGCCTTGCGGGCGATTGCTCGATGACGGCTTGACCTCCGCATCCGGATTCATCAGCTTGTGAATGGCGTGCCACGTACGTCCGTCGGACGGCGTGATGAAGGCGATGGCGCTGCCCTCGGCCCCGTTGCGCGCGGTGCGTCCGATGCGGTGGATGTAATCCTCCGGACACTGCGGCAGGTCGTAGTTGATGACGTGCTCGATATGCGGAATGTCCAGACCGCGCGCGGCGACGTCGGTCGCCACAAGAACGCGGTACTTTTTCTCGCGGAACGCGCGGATGACGCGATCGCGCTTGTTCTGGTTGAGGTTGCCGTGAATGGCGTCGGTCTTGAAATCCATCTTGCCGAGCTTTTCCGCCATGCGCTTGGCGCCGAACTTCGTCTTCATGAAGACGAGGACAGAGCCCTTGCGGTCGTACAGTTGACGGATCAGTTCGTCGTATTTGTCGCCTTCCTTGATGTGCATCACTTCCTGCTTGATCGCCGCGACGGGCTGCACGGTCGAGCCGATGGAAACGCGCTGCGGGTTGTTCTGGTAGCGGTTCGCGAGCTTTTCGATTTCCGCCGGAATGGTGGCGGAGAAAAGCAGCGTCTGGCGCTGCTGCGGCATATGCTTGAGCACGCGGTCGATCTGCACGCCGAAACCCATGTCGAGCATCCGGTCGGTCTCGTCGAGGACCAGAAAGTTCGTGGCAGAAAGGTTGAGTGTACGCTGCTCGAGATGGTCGTTGATGCGCCCCGGCGTGCCGACGATGATGCGCGGGCGGCGGCGCAGCTGCTGCAATTGCTTGTGCATGGAATCCCCGCCGATCAAAAGCGCGGTGCGGATTTGCGATCCCGCCAGCAGAGGCTCCAGCGCCGCCAGAACCTGCGCCGCCAACTCGCGAGTCGGGGTCATGATCAGCCCCGCGCTCTGCGGTTCGGTCAGCAGCTTTGCGATCATCGGCAGCCCGAAAGCCGCCGTTTTGCCCGTGCCTGTCTGCGCGGAGCCGAGAACGTCCAGCCCTTGCAGCGCAAGGGGGATGGCCGCCGCCTGAACGGGGGTCGGGGTTTTGAAGCCCGCGCGCGCAATAGCCGCGAGGACAGGCGCCGGGAGACCCAGCGCGTCGAATGTGGTGGTCATTATTTTTGCCTTTCTAAAGCATTTGTCGCCCGCGCCTTGATTGACGCGGGACTCAGTCCAAACTCCTTGACAAATGCTGGGTAGAAATAGGCCCGCCTTATTGTTTATCGTTTATATGCGGAGCCCTGATGCGTAAGGCAAGAGGCCATGTAACTTGCCGCCGAATATAGGGCCGTTTTACAAAATGTCAAGAAAATAATCTTATTCTTCAAGAACAAGGCTATAAGACCAGCCATCGGCACGCATAAAGGACTAAATTTATCATGAGAAAGCACTATCATACCGGGATGGGCTTTTATCTTCCAAACCTGAAATAGCATGTTGCGCGCGGGTCTCATTCTCGTCTTTTTCGGCCTGATCAACTTTTATGCGGCGGCCCGCATCATCGGCCGCTGGCCGTGGGCGGAACAGCACGCCACCGGCGCGTGGCTGGCCGTGCTGGCCTTTTTCGTGCTGCAAATGCTGGCCCCCTTCGGAGACAGGCTGGTTTTTAAAAAGCTGAGGAAGCGCCCGCGCATGGCGGCGGTCGTTTCGGCGCTGGACCGGGTGTCCTACACAGCTTTCGGGGTCATGTCGCTGCTGGTCGTCTACGGGATCGCGATCGACATCGTGCGCATTGTACTAGAGCTGGCCGATCCTTATTTCAATATTTTCGTCTTCGACCGCTACGCCCTCTACGCGATTTTCGCCACGACGCTGGCCACGACCGTAATCGGCATCGCCTATGTGCTACGCGGGCCACAGGTCGTGGAGGTGACCGTTCCCCTCGCCCATCTGCCGGAGGCGCTGGACGGCTTCAGGATCGTGCAGATTTCCGACCTGCATGTCGGCGCGGCGATCCGCAAGAGATACGTGCAAAAGGTAGTCGATATGGCCAACGACCTGAAACCAGACCTCATCGCGCTGACGGGCGATTTTGTCGATGGCGACGTCGACGATCTGCTGGAGGACATCGCGCCTCTATCGGGCTTACGGGCATCCGAGGGCGTCTTTTTCGTGACCGGAAACCACGAATATTATTCAGGCGTGCACCAGTGGCTCGGGATATTTGAAGAACACGGCGCCCGCATCCTACTCAATACGCATACCGTTATCACGCGCGAAAACGGCGCTTTTGTGCTCGCGGGCGTGACGGACTACAAGGCCGCCGACATCGTGCCCGCCCATGCCACCGACCCCGCCAAGGCCATGGCGGGCGCGCCAGCAGGGCTGGTCAGCATCCTGCTGGCGCACCAGCCCTTCAGCTACCGCAAGGCGGCGGAGGCGGGTTTCGACGTGCAGCTTTCCGGCCATGCGCACGGCGGGCAATATTTCCCGTTCACGTTCCTTGTGCGGTTTTTCCAGCATTACTACAAGGGGCTGGAAAAATACGAAAACATGTGGATCTACGTCAACCGCGGCACGGGCTACTGGGGTCCGCCGTTCCGCACCGGAAGGCCTTGCGAAATAACCCTCATGACCTTGCGACGGGCTTAAATCAGAGGCCGCAGGCGCCACTCCCAAGGAGGCTGTTCAGACCGCCCGCGAGGCTGAAATAGCTGCAATCATGGCGATGGTGGTGATGGGTCCCCACCGGCCGCAGGCGTTATATTTACGAGATCATCAATGCCGAGACCGCCTTGTGAGTGATGGAACGTGTGACCGAAAATAGTCACGGTCGCACCATCGAGATCCGGCCCGAAGCGGAAGAGACCGATATCGCCGTGCAGCCTGTTGGCATCGATGCCAGAGGTGCCGTTGACGTCTATGAGATTCAGCCCCGGCGCGTCATGATAATCATGAATCTTGCGTTCAATCACAACCAGCCGGCTCAGCGGCAAAAGACCGTCGTTGGCCGAGACACCGTCGAAGGTGGCATGCGAAGCGTCGATGGTCACCGGTTTGAACTTACCTGCCTCGTCGGGCAGATCGCCGAGCAGGCCTAAATCCCCAAACGGAAAATGAAGCTCGCGCAACGGTAGGAACATATTGTCGGCCAGATAGACGTAGTAGTCGCTCTGGCCTTCTTTAAAGACCGTTCTGCCGAGCGTGTCTCCGGCAAAAGTGGTGTTCAGCGAGGGAAAGCCGGAATTGGTGGCCATCAGCCCCGTCACGCCGCCGAGGAAAGTATTGGGCGCGCCGCGCAGGTCGACCGTGCCGCCCATCAATGCCGCGCCGAGGATGTTGCCGGAGAAGGTATTGCCGGTCAGCGCAAGGGTGCCGCCGCTCGGTGCGAAGTCGAGCAGGCCGATCATGCCATAGCGTCTCAGTCTGGAGCTTTCGAGGGTGTTGTCACTGAAACGGACATCTTCATTATCAAACAGGAACGCGTCTATCAGGTTGTCCGGGAGCGTGTTGCCCTTCATTTCGACAGAACCGTTATTGCTGGCGGCGATGCCCATGAAGGATCTTGTCGCGGCGTTGTTGTCGATTTGCGCCTCGTCCGTTCCGGTCAGCGAGATACCCATAAAGTAGTTCTTGACGGCATTGCCGCTGATGTCGGCAGAGCCGGTGTCATTGACGGCGATGCCGGCATTGAGGCCGCCACCTTCAAAGAAGCCAGCCATGTTTGCCGTGCTGCCGGTGACGGTGTTGTTGTCGATATGGGTTTTATGGGCATTATCGACGCCGATGCTCATCATGAAGTTGCTGACGGTATTGCCGCTGATGTCGGCAATGCCGGTGCTGGCGTTGCGCGGATCACCGGCAACGATGGTGTTGTTCGTAATCGTGGCGCTATCAGAGGAAACGTCGATGCCGTCGTTGGTGCTCCAGATGCGGAAGCCGTTGACCGTCACGTTGTCGGCGTTTACGTCGAAGCCGACGCCGTCCACCATGATGGTGGCGTGGCCGTATTTGCCGTACGCACCGTTGAGGATCAGGGATTTGCTGATCTCGAGCGTCGGCACGTCATAAAGGCCGGGATAGAAGTTGACCGTGTTGCCGTCGCGGGCGATGGCCAGCGCCTGATCGACCCGCGCGTGCGTGGTCAGGTTGACCGTTTGCAGCGCCGACGTCGCGAGGAAGCAGCTGGGGGGAAGCAGCGGATCTTCTTCCAGAGAGTAGTTCACCGTGCCGTTCAAAGTCAGCGTCGGCGCGTTGATGGTGACGTTGCCGGCACCGGTGGTGAAGCTGCCGTTGAATCTGACGAGACTGCCACCGAGTGTCAGGTTACCGGTTGTGTGCGTATAGGTGCTGACATCTGTGCCGTCTTTGACGGTCAGACCGTCAGTGCCTGTAATATTGACGTTGCCGTTATTGGTCAGCAACTTCGTCAGCGTGGCAGAGCTGATGCCGTCCGTCACGTCCGTCGATGTGCCCAGCAACATACGCAAGGCGGAGAGCGTGACGGTGCCGCCGTCCGACCTCAACCCTTTTCCGGCACCCGCGTCGCTGCTCTCCGAGCCAATGCGTGCCGCCGCGCCGGCGGCGATCCGCGAATTGATCCATAGCCAGCCGTCGCTGATCAGGCTGATGACGCCACCCTTGCCGTCGCCGCCGCCGCTTTTGGCCACGGCATTGCCTCTAAAAGCGAGAGCTTTGACGGCGCTGACGCCGATCGTACCGCCCGCATCGCCTTTGCGGGCACCGCTCGCGTCAAGCGTTGCGTCGCCGGTGATATTCACGGTGTTGCCGCTGATGTTGATAGCGCTGCTCTTATCCACATTATTGCCCGTGTCGGTGTCCGGAACTCTGGTTTTACCTGCGCCCGCGCTTTCGCTCCCGTCCGCATCTTTGTTCGTGTTTTGAGCCTGCAGCTTGCCGGAAACGTAAACGCCCGCGGTGCCGGCGGAGAGCGTGATCGTGCCGTTGTGGTCGGCGTCGATGCCATCGGCAACGATGACGCCTTTCATATTCACGACATTGTTGACCACGTCCTCAGCCAAGCGCGCCGACATCGTACGCTGCCGCCGTTCGCCCTGATGGTGCCGTTGTTGGCGACCAGCGCTTTGGTGAGTTCGGTATCGGATACGTCCAGACTGACCAGATTGTCGCCCGTCAGATTGACCTGCCCCCTGAAATTTAGTCCAAAAGTAGGTAGAGTCTGCTATACATAACAGCCCTTAAAGGACAGGGCAGAAAGAGCCGACGATGAAGAAACGATTTACTGAAGAACAGATCATTCGCGTGT
>JAJZTA010000009.1 GCA_021849295.1 Pseudomonadota bacterium
GCGAATGATCTGTTCTTCAGTAAATCGTTTCTTCATCGTCGGCTCTTTCTGCCCTGTCCTTTAAGGGCTGTTATGTATAGCAGACTCTACCTACTTTTGGACTAAATTTCAGGGGGCAGGTCAATCTCCAGCTTCTCGGATGCGCCGTACCTCATGTATCGCTCTCCCCATCCGCGATCACGCTTTTTTTAGCAGCCGGTTCTCCAGCAGGGCTTCGGCCAGAGCCTCCTTCAACTCGGCGGATTCAGAGCGCAGCTCCTTCACCTCATCGGATCCGGCCTCGCGTACTGTGTCCCCGTTCAGCCGCTTCTTGCCAGCCTCCAGAAAGTCCTTGCTCCACCGGTAATACAGGTTCTGGTGCAGCCCCTCGCGGCGGCAGATCTCCGCGATGCTCTCTTCTCCTCTAAGCCCCTGCAACACAATGCGGATTTTGTCCTCCGCGCTGAAATGGCGGCGCGTCTTGCGCTTGATGTCACGCACGGTTTTTTCCACCGCGCTCCGGTTCTCGTCTTTCTGTCTCATCTTCGTTCCTTTCGGTCCTCTAACGAGCCAGATTTATCACCTTATGAAATTGCCCTCAACTGTCTAACAAGACCTGACGGGGTACAGTCATTCGCGCGCGTTTAGTGATGATGGTCGTCGTGATGCTCGTCATATTCAAGAGCCTGATGTAGTTCGGATAGAGCGGCATCGATGTGCTGTATCGCCGCCATCCGGTGGCCGCCAAAGTCGTGCGCGCCCTTGTTCAGATCTTGTTTGGCATGCTCCAGTTTGTGAATCGCGCCATAGATCTCAGGATGTCTTTCGCGATGCATTTTTGCATGTGCGCACGGTGCCGCGAGCAGGCCGAGCGCAAAAACGGCTGCAATCGCCGCGCCAGTCAGCTTATTCATGGATTTTCTCCTTGGTAAAAGGTTTGTGTGCCGCAGACCGCCGCGGACAAGACAACTCTATGACGCCAATATGACCTGTCAAGAGGGTAAAAGAATATGTATAGAGAGATTTTATCTGGTTATATTGCTTGATGACTATATTTCAGCAAGCACATCCGTCAAGCCCTGTATGGCGGCGATCACAAGCGCTTGCAATGGGGTCATGGTAAAAATCCGTTAATTAGCCTAGGTCAGTAGTCACGCTCTCAGAAAATTTCTGAATTTTATGCCGTTCAAATGAACGGGAACAGCGATGGCCTTCTGCGCGGGGTTGACGCGGCGGCCATCCACCCACACTTCATAGTAAAGATGCGGACCTGTCGAGAGGCCGGTCGATCCTATATAGCCTATGACCTGCCCTTTCCTGACTTGAGATCCGTCATGCAGACCGCGGGCTATTTTTTCGAGATGTCCGTAGGCGGTCACGAGATGGCGAATGTGTTCGATTTTAAGAAGAAGGCCATAGTTGCCGTGCCAGCCTGCAAAAACAACCTTGCCATTTGCAGGCGCGCGTATGGGCGTGCCCATGGGGGCTGCCATATCTATTCCCTTGTGAAACTCCGGACGGTCGAGGATTGGATGGATGCGCCACCCCCATGGCGACGTGATGTGCGCTTGCGGAGCGGGATCGGCCAGATGCGCCAACAATACGCCGAGACCGTCCGGTTCCACGAAGGCGGTCATGCCTTTGTTCACAGGGTAACGATAAATGCTGCGACGCCGTCCTTTGAAGCCAAGTGTTATGCTGCGAAGCATTGCTGACGTTCTCGACCAGTAGCTGGAACGGGATGTTGTTTCATACACGATATGAATCCAGGAACCAGCCGGTGGATGAGCCGGGAGATCAGGTGCATAGACCAGCGCCCGGTGTGCTTCCGCGACGACTTTCACGGGTACACCCATAGCATTCAGGGAAGACTGGAAATTCCGTCCTATATGGCCAGTGACTGTGCGAAAAGCCATTTGCGGGATTTGTGCTTTTGCGGTCTGTACGCCCTTTACCACTGAGAAACTGCCATCAGCGCGCGATGCGAGTAGTACTGTGCGGTGCCCGTTCAATGAAACTCTCAAGGTCAGTAGTTTTTTCCCGCCGTCCATTCCTCGTGCAAAGGTCAAAAGGATGCGGCTGCCCGCGCGCAGGGCACGGGGGTGAAGATTATCTTTCTCGAGCGCACGCGTCGCCGCCTTTTGCTGATTGGCCCCAACGCCGTTGCGCGACAGCAGCGCATCAAGGCAATCCCCTTTTTTGAGGACGGCATCGCGACTGTCCGAAGTCTGATGGTGCACTTGCTGCCTCGCCGCCAAGGCGGTGCCTTGCATAGCGAACAGGAAACCGGCTGAAACCATAACGGGCAGCATCAGATAGCTTACATATGAGGGGAGCGATTTTAATAAATGCATGAACCAGAACTACCTAAAACAAGATCCGGTGCAGCGAATTTGATGCCACACACATCCCGTGTATACCCGAAACCCGATAATGGTGTCTAGTTTGAGTGTGTTTTTGAAATTTTGTCGATGATGCCGCTGAAACAGGTGGATAGTTCCATTATTATGTAATGCCAGAAAATCCGATGCCGTACTGACATCATAAGTTGGAATCTTTGTCCTGATGTCTGAATGGAATAGGACAGAATGCGAAAAGTGCGCTATATAATTGTACTGCGAGTCTGGAAACAGACTTCACCCTTTTGAGCTTGTCATGAGCGCATCGACTACACCGAAACTGAAACCCGATCCTTCCAGCATACTTGTCAGAGCGAAAACAATTAAAGCCCGACTGACCAAGCGGCTTCGGAAGAAATTCGCGTCGAAACCGGCATTATTTTGGATCCGATTATGCGCTGTCTTTGCACTCGGGTTTTTGGTTCTGTTGGAAGCGGACGAGTCGTATTTGCGCGCGCTGGTCTATTCGCAGCTTGCAGCGGCTATGCACTTCAAAATCGCCGCCGGCGCTAGCCCAGCAATCTTGTTTCCGCAAGGGGGCCATACGACCGGCGTCTCGGATATGTCGAACTGCCGCATTTTATACGGAGGCTGAAAGGCCAGCACTTCGTTATACGGCAGCAGGTGCGCCAGTCACGCGCATTGAGATGGTTCATGAAAACAAGCGGTTATGCGGTCGACCACGAGAAGCTTCAGGCAGGATTGGACTTACGCGGGCAATCGGAAGCGCAGCTTGAGCGGGTGCGTTATCCGTCCATGGTATATCACGACTTTAAAGAAATTCCGCCGGTTCTCGTTCATACGCTGAGTTTCATTGAAGATCGGGGGATCCTTGACAAGAGCCACCCCTACCGTAATCCGGCTGTAAACTGGCACCGTTTTATCATCGCCGCGATGCGTGTGCTGGTCGGAAAATTGGACGGGCATCCTTCGCATGGCGGCGCCAGCACGCTGGCAACACAGATAGAGAAGTTCCGCCACTCTCCCTATGGCCGTACGGCAACAATAGCCGAGAAACTTCACCAGTGTACCCCGTCAGGTCTTGTTAGACAGTTGAGGGCAATTTCATAAGGTGATAAATCTGGCTCGTTAGAGGACCGAAAGGAACGAAGATGAGACAGAAAGACGAGAACCGGAGCGCGGTGGAAAAAACCGTGCGTGACATCAAGCGCAAGACGCGCCGCCATTTCAGCGCGGAGGACAAAATCCGCATTGTGTTGCAGGGGCTTAGGGGTGAAGAGAGCATCGCGGAGATCTGCCGCCGCGAGGGATTGCACCAGAACTTGTATTACCGGTGGAGCAAGGACTTTCTGGAGGCTGGCAAGAAGCGGCTGAACGGGGACACGGTGCGCGAGGCCGGATCCGACGAGGTGAAGGAGCTGCGCTCTGAATCTGCCCAGTTGAAGGAGGCTCTGCCGGTTCCCTTTGGATCGTCGCTTTTGGCGTCGATGACGATGGTCCGCTTGCCTTTGCGGAGAGCCTCCATGCCCTTGCCCCAGATTTGCACCTGATAGAGAGCGTCGGGCGCCGCGATGTTCATCTCCAGCGTCCGCCCGTCCCACGGGGCGCAGCCGAAGGACAGAACGGGCGGACCCATGGCGCGGGCGGCCTGCGGCGGCGCCAGAAGAAAAACGGCGGTCATTACGGTGAAAAACTTTGTCATGGCATCATTCCTTCTCGCTGGCCCTGAACGTTTCCGGAGCTTTGCCCTCTAGGTGGCGCTGCCACATGGTCCGGTAAGCCGCTTCCAGATGCCGCGTGAATTTTTCTGTGTCAAACAACGGGCATGTATCCCTGTTTTGGGACAGTCTGGCTTTAAAGGCGTCGAGCTTTTGCGGTTCTTGCGCCAGCTGGGCAGCAAGCGCCTCGTATTCTTTCAGGGAAGACGTCACCAGTTCCGGCAATCCGGCGGCGCGCAGCAGGCTTGCGGCCACGCGGCCCGCGAAGGTTTGGCCGAGACAGGTCAAAACCGGCAGGCCCGCATAGAGCGCGTCCGATGCCGTCGTATGCGCGTTGCAGGGCAGATTGTCGAGGAAAAGATCGGCCTGCCGGTGGCGCGCGATATGCGCCGCGTTTTTCATCCTCGGGGCGAAGACCAGACGCTGCGGATCGACGCCGCGCTGTTGCGTTTCGCGGCTGAGGTTGGTAAGGGCGGTCTCGTTGCCCTCGAGCAGCCAGAGGACGCTGCCGTCGACGGTCTTCAACAGGCGCATCCAGACGTCGAAAACCTCCGGCGTGATTTTATAGTGCGCGTTGAAGGCGCAGAAAACGAAAGCCTTCTCTGGCAGCCCCAGTTCCGCCCGCGACGGCGTTTGCGGAGAGGCGGCGCGTTTGCGGTCGTTGACCTGATAAGTGTCGGGCATATAGACGATCTTCTCGGAAAAACAGGCCTGAAGATCTTCGGGGATGACCGTTTCGTCGGCGATGATGTAATCCATGTAGGGCGCGCCCATGGTTCCCGGAAAACCGAGATAGCCGACCTGCAGCGGCGCGACGCGCTTTGCGAAAATGCCCGCGCGGTTGTTTTGCGTGAATCCCGTCAGGTCGACCGCGATGTCTATTTTCCGCTCCAGGAGCGTCTGCGCCACCTGATCGTTGCCCATGAGGCGGGCATCGACGAAGTGGTCGAAAGCGGCGGCGATTCTTGCCCGCATCGGGCTCTTGTCGTCCGCGCCGAACGAGACGGCGGTCGTTTCGAACTTCGACCTGTCATGCGCTTCAAACAACCCCGCCGCCAGATAGGCAAGGGCATGGTCGCGCAAATCCGCCGAAAGGTAGGCCAGACGGATTTTGTCGTGCGCGGTGCGCGGCTCCGCATAAAGCGGAACGGGAGCTGGCGGGCATTTGCGGGCGACGAACAGCTTCGCGCAGGCCAGCTGGTCTGCCGCCGTGGCGGGCAGGCCCACAAGCGCGAACGGCGGGGAGACCAGTTTTCCACCCCTGATCCCCGCGGCGATTTTTTCCGCCGCGGCATATTCGCTCCAGTCGCAGACCGACATTTTGAAGTGCGCGCGCAAACCGGCCAGCTCCTCGTAATCGGGGGCAATCCGATAGGCGAGATCGTAGCTGGCCAGCGCCTCGTCGATGCGCCCGAGGTCCTTCAGGACAGCTGCACGGTTTTTCAGCGCCACGATATTCCGCGGGTCCATCCCGATCGCCTTGCCGTACCAGAGCAGGGCTTCCGCGGGGCGGTCGCCGCTGACGAAAATATTGCCCATGTTGACGCAGGCGGCCACGTTTTGCGGATCGAGTTCCAGCGCCTTCTGATGGGCCGCCAGAGCGCCGTCGCTGTCGCCGAGATCCTGCAGGACGTTGCCGAGATTGCCGTAGACGACCGCATGGGGCGCGATGCGGAGCGCATGCCGGTATTGTTCCGCCGCCTCCGCCAGCTTGCCCTGATCGACGAGCGCAAGACCGAGGTTGTTGTAGGCTTCGGCAAAATCGGGATGAAGCGCGATGGCTTTTTCGAACTGCGCCGCCGCTTCTGCCGGCCTGCCCTGATCGCGCAGGACGAGGCCGAGATTGTTGCGGGCGTGCATGGAGTTCGGGGCCAGCGCGATGGCCGTTTCGAGTTGCGCCGCCGCTTCCGCGAGTTTGCCCTGATCGCGCAACAGTGCCCCCAGATTGTTATAGGCGGCGTCGATGTCGGGGCGCAGGGCGATCGCCTTCTCGTATTGCGCGGCGGCTTTGGCGCTTTCCCCCGTTCTGCTGAGAACGTTGCCGAGATTGTTGTGCGCTTCGTAATAGTCTTTTTTGAGGCGGATCGCCTTGTTATAGCTCTTCTCCGCCTCCGCGAGCCGGCCGAGAGAAAGCAGCACGTCCCCCAGATCATTGTGGCAATAGGGCATGTCGTCCCGCAGCCGGAGCGCATGATTGAACAGTTCGACGGCGGAGGCCGGCTGGCCGACCTGCGCGGCGATGATGCCGATCTTGTGCAGGCTGTCCGCATGGCCGGGTTCGGCTTCAAGGATCTTTTTGTAGAGCTGATGGGCTTCGTTCAGCTGTCCCGAACGGTGGTGCGCGATGGCCTGATTATAGAGGGCCTCGATTTGCGGGGAGCCGTGTATGGCGGCGCCGGAACTTTTGGCGGCGCGGCGGTCTTTGCGGTTCATCGGTAAAGGCTCCTCTCTTGTATGCTATCCGTCGGCACGGGACGTGCCGGTGGCGGCGACTTTATAATACTTGTCGCAGATCTCCTGCAATTCGGCCTTGAGCTTTTTGCCGAATTCCTCTTCCTGGCCGCAGAGGTTGGCGCGCATCACGCCGGTGATCGCCATGTGATGGGCGGTCACGACCTTCAGCGCATTATGATCCACGCCCTCCAGCGTTTCAAGGAAATCCACCAGCGTGTCCGCGATCTCCGAGACGAGGGCGTAATTGAACATCGCGCCCTGCGCCTTGAACGCCATGGCCGTTGCCTGTAAGGCCTTGACGGCCTCCTTGCCCTGCAAGCTTCCCTGCCGGACATGTTCCATGCCGCCGTCGAGCTTCTGGAGCAGCTCTTCCGCGATGGGTCTATAATCCGTTTCATTGTATTTTATCAGGCGTTCCGCCTGCGCGATGATCTCGGGCGGAAGGCCGCCCGCGCCGACTTTTTCCTTGAGGGCGTTCGGGGGCGTTATCTTTCTTGCCTTGCGCGGCTTTTTTGTTTCTTCCACTATGACCTCTCAATCCTCTTCGCGTCTGTCCTCGCCCGTGTAGCCCCCATTATCCTCTCTCCGCCGCCGGTCCGGGCCGATGAAACCGGCGCTGTGGATGAAAGAGCGCGGGTGCTCGATCACACTGACGATCCTCTGGTAGAGAGATTCCGCCGTGAAGGGCTTTTTCAGGAATTCGGTGATGCCCGAATCACGCGCCGCGACGATGCAGTCCTCGGAACTGAGGGACGTCATAAAAATGATGGGCACGTAGGGATTGATCGTACCATTGCGCACGATCGCCGTGAATTCCATGCCGTCGATGCTGAGCAGGTCGTAGTCGAGGATGACCAGATCGGGCCTCTCTCTTATGAAGGTTTCTAGCCCCTTCGACCCGTCCATCTGCGTCAGGATCCTTTTGACACCGAACGTCTGCAACACCTTTCTGATCAAATCGATCATGGCCGGATGATTGTCTATCAGAAGAACGCTGGTGTTTTCGAACCTGTAGGTCATGCCGAAAGCGCTTAAAAGAATGATGGAAACAAAGGACTCCCCTTGCAAAAACAGCCCCTATAAAAGGGTAAGGGCAAAGCGGGGGGGCGTTCAATGATAAATCGACTGCGGAATATGGCGTATGACGGCCCGCTGCAAGACCGCCGATTGTATTTGACGGCGCCTTGCGCTTGACATATAATACCGTATAATACCGTATAATACCGTAAAATCATCATAGAAAGTGCATAATCATGGCCAATTTTGAACAAAAAGTCATCTCGCCGCTGCTCCAGTCCGCAGAGGAAAAACTGGCAATTGCAGAGCGCATCCCCGATATCGCAACCCGCGCCGAACGTCTGGTCGAGGGGAGTGATGACGTTTCCGTAAGTTTCTCCAAAGCCGCCGACCGCCAGCTCTTCAAAGCGGCGGGGTTCGTGATGCTGGGGACGGTCGCAGCAGTGGCGACGATGCTGTCCGTTACGGGCATCGCCGCGTCCAGCCTTGCGGCCATTATGATCGGCGGCGCGGTCAGCGCGGCGCCCTCGTTGCCGGCGGCGGCCGGCAGTCTGGCGGTTTTCTTTGGCAGTATGGCCGGCGCGGGCATCATGACCGAAAAATACAAGGCGGTGAAATCCGCGTGGAACGGGGTGAATGCCAAATTCGACAAGGCGGTGCGCACGCTCGTCGCCGCCCATCCCGTGGAAACGGAAAAATCGTCGAAACTGAAGGCCTTTCTCAAGCGCACCTTCAATCCCGCCGCCGCTCTCGCGCCGAAACCGGCTCCGTCCGCCAAACCCGCTGCCCAACCTGCGGCACCGCGTCCGGCCCTTTAAAAAGCACCATAACCGGAGACCGGACAAGGCCGTCATGCGGCTTAGTCCGGTTTTTCTTTTTCTGAGTTAAGCCCAAATTGGTGCCACTTAAGTTCCAGGGAATTAATATTCTTTAAAAACCTGACGTACTAGTATTTAAGTCCGGACGAGACGGCCAGTCCGGCTTCAAGACGGGCATCAATAAAAACGACAGGGAGGAAGGCATGACATCAGCGGTACAGCAGAAAACGACCACCGTGCCGCCGGATGGCACGGGTGCGGATTTGAAAGGCGTGTTATGCAACGGCGCGGCAATATATCGCCGCTTTTGCGTGAGGCTTTTTAGCCTTCCGGTGACAGGGGCAAAGACCTTGAATATAATCGGAAAAGTTAATATGAACGGTGTCAAGATCAGCGCTGCACGCCATTAAAATCAGGGATGGAATTATGCCGAAAATCGTTGCCCTCGACTTTGAAACCGCGAACTATCCGCGCAACAGCGCCATCGCGCTCGGGCTGTCGGTGATCGAGGCGGGGGCGGTGACGGCGCGTAAAGCGTGGCTGTTTCGCCCGCCCGCGAACGGAAATTACGGTGGCATTTACATTCGCCCCGATTTCATCGCCATCCACGGCATCCGCCCGCAGGATTTGCGCGGCAAGCCGGACTTTCGCGGCGTCTGGCCGGAGATTTCGGCCTGCCTTGCCGGTGCGGACTTGCTGATTGCGCACAATGCGGGCTTCGATCGCAGCGTGCTGTACGGCGTGACAGGGCACTACGGCCTCGATCTGCCGCGCTTCGGCTGGCAATGCACGGTGAATTTGTCGCGCGCGACGTGGCCGCAGTTGCCCAATCATAAATTACCGACGGTGTGCGCACATTTGGGCATCCGGCTCAGCCACCACGATCCGGCAAGCGACGCCGAGGCCTGCGCGCAAATCTTCCTCGCCGCGGGCGGCTCCGCTGCGCCCGATTCCGTTGCGCAATACGACAGAACCTTTGACGGCACGGCAAGCATGGCGGCGACGGTCGCCGCGGCGCAGTACCGCATGGGGCTGAGATACCTCCAGGGCGAGGGCGTGACGCAAAACCGCGACAAGGGGCTGGGCTGCCTGAGAAAAGCGGCCGAGCAGGGGCACGCGGATGCGAGGCAGGCCCTCGAAAACCTTCTTTAAGGTTTATTGCGGCTTCGGCTTTTTGTTGAAGTTCGCCGTTTTGCCCTTCAGCGACGGCTTGGCGCTCTCCAGCGCTTTGCCGACGATGTCCTTGATCTGGCTGTCGAGCTGCGGGGTCGCCATGATGCGCTTCAGCTCCTTGACGATCAGTTCCTGCCGCGCGTCGTCATAGCGCTGGAACTGCGCGAGCGGGCGGATGATGCCGGTCGCCGTGTGCGGGTTGACGTCGTTGAGCTTGATGATGGTGTCGGCAAGCAGCTTGTAGCCCGAGCCGTCCTTGTTGTGGAAGGCGTCGACGTTGCCCATGAAGCCGCCCATCAGCGCGCGCACCTTGTTGGGGTTGGTAAGGTCGAACACGTCGCTCTTCATTAGCTCCTTCACGCGCCCGACGGCGTCGCCTTTGGCGGTCGCGGCCGAGAGGCTGAGCCAGGTGTCCATCACGTTGGTGTCCTTGCGGTATTTCGTGTGGAAGCTGTCGAGCGCCTTTTCGGCTTCCGCGCCGCCCATGCGGGCGAGCGCGCCGAGCGCGCCCTGACGTTCCGTCATGTTCGTGGCGGTGTCGTATTGGTTTTGCGCGGTGTTTTTGACGTCCTGCGTTTCCAGCGCCGCGAGGAAGCCGAGCGCCGTGCTGTGCAGGTCGCGCCTCCCTGAGTCGTGGATGCTGAAGGTTTCGCCCGCGGGCGTCGCTGTTTTGGCGTAGATGTCCTTGAACTC
This sequence comes from Pseudomonadota bacterium, assembly GCA_021849295.1. Lineage (GTDB taxonomy): Bacteria > Pseudomonadota > Alphaproteobacteria > Micavibrionales > UBA2020 > PALSA-926. The sequence goes on from JAJZTA010000009.1 coordinate 10,213, forward strand.
GGTCTCGAAGGTTTCCGCCAGCGTCTTTTTGACGAAGTCGGAGACCGCCTTGGCCGCTTGCGGATCGTATTGCTTGAGGTCCTGCGTGAAGGACGGCAGGCCGAGCAGGCGCGCGGCGAAGGCCTGGTCGCCGTCGGCCGCGTCCGCGACGTTAAGGCCGTAGGCGGCGGTGAACTCTTTCGGCAAGCTGAGCTTTTTGCCCGCTTCATAATCCTGCAAAAGGTTTCTCATGGTCTTGGCCATCATCTGCTGGCCCGCGTCGAAGCGGTTGAAGGGGTCGGAGTCGTGGCTCATGCGGAAGATCAGCTCGTCGTCGGAAACCGGCGTCGTGACCTTGACCGGCGCGGAGAAGTCGCGGAACAGCGACGGCACCACGGGGCCGGAGACGTTTTCGAAGACGAAGGTCTGCTCGGCCTTGGTGAAATTCAGCACGCGCTCGGTGCCCTGCGCGGCCGTTTCGCCCTTCAGTTGCAGCGGCACGTCCTTGCCGCTTTGCGCGATCAACCCTAAGCGCACGGGGATGTGCAGCGGCTTTTTCGACGCGGCGGACTGCCCCGGCGTCGCGGGCTGGTGCTGCTTCATCTTCAGCGTGTAGGTTTTGGCGTTGGCGTCGTATTTGCCTTCGTAAGAGACTTCCGGCGTGCCGGCTTGCGTGTACCAGCGGAAGAACTGCTTGAGGTCGCGGCCCGAATATTCCTCGAGCGCGCCGACGAAGTCGTCGACGATGCGCGCCTGACCGTCGAACTTGTCGAGGTAGTGCTTGACGCCCTTGTACCAGTCGTCGCTGCCCATGATCGTTTCCATCATGCGCAGGAGCTGCGCGCCCTTGTTGTAGACGGTGGCGGAATAGATGTTCTCGAAGGACTCCGCGCGCTCGGGGCGGACGCAGTGCGCCGTCGGGCCTTCGTCCTCGCGGAACTGGATGTTGCGGATATAGACCGCGTCGTCGAGCGTCTGGATGGCCTTGGAGTTCATGTCGCCGGAGAACTGCTCGTTGCGGCGTTCGGTCAGGCTCTCTTTGAGCGAGATTTCGAACCAGTCGCGCACCGTCACGCGGTTGCCGGTGTAGTTGTGGAAGTATTCGTGGCCGACCACCGTCTCGATGCGCAGCAGTTGCGCGTCCGACGAGCTTTCGGGGCTGCCGCACAGGTCCTTGATGTTGAAGACGATCGCGCCTTTGTTTTCCATCGCCCCCATGTTGAACTTTTCAAGGCCGATGAGGTGCAGCGTGTCGAGGTCGTATTCGAGGCCGTATTTTTCCTCGTCCCATTTCATCGCGTTTTTGGCCGATTGCAGCGCCCAGTTGACCTTGTCCTCGTAGCCTTTCGGCACGACGGCGTGCAGCGCGACCTTTTTGCCCGACATGGTGGTGAAGGTGTCGGAGACGACTTCCATGTCGCCGGCGATGGTGGCGAAGAGATAGCTCGGTTTCGGGAAGGGATCGTTCCAGGTGATGCTGTGGCGGCCGTTGCCGAGGTCTTTGGTTTTGGAAAGGTCGCCGTTGCCGTTGGAAATCAGCACGGGATATTTGGTCTTGTCGGCCTCAAGGGTGGTGGTGAAACGCGCAAGGTTGTCCGGACGGTCGAGGAAGTAGGTGATGCGGCGGAAGCCGGTCGACTCGCACTGCGAGCCGATGATGTCGCCCGAGGCGTAGATGCCCTGCAGCTGCGTGTTGGCGGTCGGGTTGATCTCGTTGACGATTTCGAGTTCGAACGCGCCCTGCGGCGGGCGCTTGATGATCAGCTGCTTGTCGTCGACGAGGAAATCCTCGCGGTCGAGCGCGCGCCATTTGCCGTTCTCCTTGATCTTGACGCTGACAAGATCCATGTCCTCGCCCTGCAGCACCAGCGGGCCGCCCTGCACCTTGGAGGCGGGGTTGCCTTCGACTTTCATGCGGTTGCGCACCTTGGTCTCGGTCGCGTCGAGGTTGATGTAAAGGTCGGCGTCCGTAATCCGGTAGGCGTCGGGGCGGTAGTCGCTGCGGATCTGATCGTTGTGCTGGTGGTTGTAGAGAAAATCTTTCGGCGCCATGGACGAATCTCCTAATGGGGGTTTGGACATAATTTTTAAGTGGTACAAATATAGACTTGAAATTTATGACTAGTCAATAGCTATTTCCATATAATTTTATTATAAAAGGTTAATTTTTCTGGCGCAGAGATAAAAATATAGCCGGAACTGCTGGACGGAGGTATGCTCTGAAAAATGTATGTAGCCGTATAATGTTTGGGAAGAATAGGATATTTGGCAGGGACGGAAAAACCATGCCCCAGAAGACTTGCCTAGCACGGCGCAATATGGCGCCATTTCTCGCAGCGTTCCTTTGTATTGCTGCGCTCAGCGCACCAGTTCTGGCCAAGGCCGAGACGATAAATCTTACTTGCACTAACGGTATAGTGCGCCCCGTCTTTTGGATTGATACCGAATCGAAGACCATCATGACTGCTGTTATTGAGAACGGACAGGTAGAAGGCATCGAGAATTTTCCAGTTCAGATTACAGCGGGAGCGTTTAACTGGAGCAACATAGCCCACCAGCCCGACACCATTAATAGAATGACGGGAGTCTACAAGACCGCGGATCCTTTTAAGCACGTGGAGCGTACGTATACTTGTACGAGAAGCAACCTTCCGGTTCCTAAAGGAAAGTTCTGACGCCGATGCGGGTCGGATACGGGGTAAATACGGGGCCGGGCTTTTGCGCGTTTACGGCTATTTGCGCGGCTTTTTGCGCGGCGTCTCTTCGGCGCCGTCCTTTTTATCGCCCGAACTGCGGCCGCCCATCGCCATCTTCATGAACTGCGATTGCATGTCGCTCCACATCGAGAGATTGCGCTCGGTCAGGTCCTGCATGATCTGCAAGGGCGAGCCGATGAGGTTGCCCATCTGGTCCTGGAAGCGTTTTTGCTGCTCGGCGAACATCTTGAGGTTCTTGTCGAGGAACTCGCCAAAGATCTCCTGCGACTGGTCGTCGTAGAAGCGGATGAAGCGCGTCAGCATGTCGGTGGTGAAGATCGGCGAGGCGCCGCCTTCCTGCTCGGTGATGATCTGCACGAGGACGGTGCGCGTGATGTCCTTGCCGCTTTCCGCGTCGACGACCTGAAAATCCTCTCCCGCGCGGATGATCTTGAGCACGTCCGCGATGGTGATATAGGCGCTCTTCTCGGTGTCGTAGAGGCGGCGGTTGGGATATTTCTTGATGACGCGCATGATCTCGTTACTCCATAAAGTGTCCGCCGTTGGTGGCGAGGTTTGTGCCGGTGATGAAGCCGGATTCGTCGGCGACGAGAAAGGAAACTGCATGCGCCACGTCCTCCGGCGTGCCGAAGCGGCCGACGGGGATCTGCGCGACGATGCTGTTGCGGATGTTCTCTGCCACGGCGGCGACCATCTCCGTCTCGATGTAGCCGGGCGAAATGGTGTTGACGGTGATGCCTTTTTTGGCGACTTCGAGCGCCAGCGCCTTGGTGAAGCCGTGCATGCCGGCCTTGGTGGCGGCGTAGTTGGCCTGTCCGAACTGGCCTTTCTGGCCGTTGATCGAGGAAATGTTGATGATGCGCCCGAACCCGCTTTCCAGCATGTAGTCGATGACGGGGCGGGTGACGTTGAAGACGCTGTCGAGATTGCTGGAGATGACGGCCTGCCATTGTTCGTGCGTCATCTTGCGCAAGCTCGAGTCGCGGGTGATGCCGGCGTTGTTGACCAGTATCTGTATCGGGCCGAGTTCCGCCACGATGGCCTTGACCATCTTCTGGCAGTCTTCGAAGTCGGCGACGTCGCACTTGTAGAGGTGGAAGGTGAAGCCCTCTTTTTGCAGGGCGCGCTTCCATGCCCCGGCCTTCTCTTCGTTGCGGTAGGTGGTGGCGACGACATGGCCTTGCTGCGCGAGCCTTTTGCAGATTGCCGTGCCGATACCGCCCGTGCCGCCCGTCACCAATACGACGCGCGCAACCGGCTGGCTCTTCGGCGGCGCGGCCTTTTCGTCTGCCGTGGATTGCTTGATTTCGCCTGTCTTCGCAGGCTTGGAAGTCGCCGTCATAACTTGGCCCTCTCGTGTAAGAAATTAATCGTAAATTTATTAATAAATCCTGAAAAAACCCTGACACAAAGCGTTTTTTCGCTGGTCTTTTATAAGGCAGAGGTCTAGCTTTAGGCAAGCTTTTTCGTATCATGCGGCGTTTTTGCGGGGACGGGGAACGCTTTTACGACGGTCGCTTTTTTGAATTGCTGCACTGCACAAAAATATGCTACACTGGAATATATCAAGGATTCTCAATAGCGGTTTTTAACAAAGGGTGGACACCATGACGAATACATCATCTGCACAGCAAAACGGGGACTGGTTTAGTTCGCAAAAGCAATACTGGGACAGCTGGTTCGAACAGCAGCGCAACTTTTTCGGCGCCGCCGCGCCGCAGAGCGGGCCGCAGGCGCAGTGGGCGGAGCTTCTGAAGACGTGGCAAAACACGCTTTCCGGCCAGACGCCGGGTCTGGACGGCTTCGGCGACGTGCGCCAGTTCCAGCAATATTTCACCCGCGCGGGCGAAAACTATCTCAACATGATGCAGCAGTTCTATCAGGGCACGGGGCAGGCCAAGCCGCTGCCCGAAATGGTGCAGGAGTGGGTGGAAAGCCTGCAGAAGGCCTTTGCGGGGCAGACCAACTTTTCGGCGATGGGGCAGGCGGGCAAAGACCCGTTCGCGGCCATCGATCCGCTCAACTTCTTCGCCTCGATGCCCGGCATCGGCTACACCCGCGAAAAGCAGGAGCAGTTCAACCACCTCTACCAGATGTGGGAAGACTATCAGGCCAAATCGCGCGACTACACCGCCAGCATGTCCAAAGTCGGGCTCGAGGCGGTGCGCAAGTTCCAGGACTACGTCACCAACCCGCCGGAAGGCGCTGCGCCGCTGACCTCCCTCAAGGAGGTCTACGGCAAGTGGGTCGACATCTGCGAGGACATCTACGCCCGCTACGCCATGACCGAGGAATATACCCGTATTTACGGCGAAGTCGTCAACGCGCTGATGGCGTTCAAAAAGCAGCAGAACGTGATCACTGACGAGCTGCTCGACCAGTTCAACATGCCGACCCGCGCCGAAGTGGACAGCCTGCACAAGCGTGTGCAGGCCCTGCGCGGCGACGTGGCGGAGCTCAAGGCCGCCCTGTCCGGCAAGGCGAAAGCCGCGCCGAAGAAGAAGGCTGCGCCCGTTGCCAAAAAAGCCGCCAATAAACCTGCGGCCAGGAAAACCGCCAAGAAAGGGAATAAGAAATAATGTTCGCCGTTCAGCTCAGCCCTGAAGAAATCTTCAAGGAAGTCACCAACTTCAACGCCAAGCTCGCCGAGGGCATCAAGACCCTGCGCGAGGTCGGCGATCTGCCGTCCGGCGTGACGGAGAAGGAAGCGGTCTACAGCGAAGACAAGCTCACGCTGTACCACTACAAAAACCCGACCGGCAAAAAGGCGACCAACAAGACGCCGATGCTGATCGCCTATGCGCTGGTCAACCGTCCCTACATGACCGACCTGCAGGAAAACCGCTCGATGATCCGCGGCCTGCTCGAAACGGGGCAGGACGTCTACCTCATCGACTGGGGCTATCCCGACCGCTCCGACCGCTTCGTCACCATGAATGACTACATCAACGGCTATATCGACCGCTGCGTGGACGTTCTGTGCGAGCGTCACGGCGTTTCCAAGGTCAACCTGCTCGGCATCTGCCAGGGCGGCGCTTTCAGCCTGTGCTACACCGCGCTGCATCCGGACAAGGTGCGCAACCTCGTCACCATGGTCACGCCGGTCGACTTCCAGACCGAAGACAACATGCTCGCCCACTGGATCCGCAACATCGACGTGGATCTGCTGGTCGACAGCATGGGCAACATCCCGGGCGATCTGATGAACTGGACGTTCCTCAACCTCAAGCCCTACCGCCTGATCGCGCAGAAATACATCGACATGGTTGATATTCTCGATAACCCGCAGCAGGTGCACAACTTCATGTACATGGAGAAGTGGATCTTCGACTCCCCCGATCAGGCCGGAGAAACCTACCGCCAGTTCGTCAAGGAGTTCTACCAGCAAAACGGGCTGGTCAAGGGTTCGGTGGATCTGGGCGGCCGCAAGGTCGACCTCGGCGACATCAAATGCCCCGTGCTCAACGTCTACGCGCAGGACGACCACCTCGTTCCGCCGTCGGCTTCCAAACCGATGAAGCAGTATGTCGGCACGAAGGATTACACCGAGCTGTCGTTCCGCGGCGGGCATATTGGCATTTACGTGTCGTCAAGCGCGCAGCGCGAAGTGCCGCCGTCCATCGGCAAGTGGCTGAACAAGCGCTAGTCCACTTGATCGGATAAGAACTCTTTATCCATGTTCGCGAGGTCTTCGGCGTGAAGGCTGAGCTGGCCTGCGTTTTTAAGGACGCGGGTGATGGCGCAGTTTTCGATGTGGCTCGTGCGCGTCGAACGGGCGAGCTTTCGCATCAGCTCTTTTTCCGGCAGTTTCGGATGCGCCAAAATCAGCCGCGCCGTCTGGATGATATAGCCGTGCGCGAAGACGACGGTGAAGCTCTCTTCGCGCGTTTGCAGCCTGCCGAGCGCCGCGCGCACGCGCCCCGCCATGGCCGAGAACGATTCCGCGCCCGCGCCGTCCACGTAATCGGGGTCGTTCCGTTCCCAAAAGTCCTGCATCAGCGGAATGCGCTCCGTCCACGTGCGGTTGGAATAGTTTTCGTCCGACAGGGCGGAGAATTCATGCAAATCCCAAATCTCGCGCGGGCTTTCGGGGAAGCGTTCCTGCAACGGCTTTGCCGTCAGGTGCGTGCGGATATAGGGCGTGACGACGATCAGCTCCGGCGCGCGCGTCACGGCAAGGCTGGCGGCCTTCGCCTGTTCCTGCCCCAGCGCGGTGAGTGGCGTCGAAAACTTGTCCGTGGAAATTTCTCCGGCGTTGGTGGTGCTTTCGCCGTGGCGGATGAACCAGATTTCTTGCGCGGTATCGGGCATTACTTGGTTCCAAAAATCCGGTCGCCCGCGTCGCCGATGCCGGGCAGGATATAGCCGTGGTCGTTGAGCTCGCGGTCGATGGCGGCGGTGTAGATGGGCACGTCGGGATGCGCCGCATGGAACGTTTCGATGCCGACCGGCGCGGCGATCAGGCAGAGAAAGCGGATGTCGGTCGCGCCCGTCTTCTTGATGTGGTTGACGGCGGCGACGGCGGAATGGCCGGTCGCCAGCATCGGGTCGACCGCGAGCACGATGCGGCTGCCCATGTCGTCGGGGAATTTTTTGTAGTAGTCGACGGCCTCGAGCGTGTCGGGGTTGCGGTAAAGGCCGATGTGGCCGACCCGCGCCGCTGGCACGAGCTCCAGCAGCCCGTCGACGAAGCCGAGGCCGGCGCGCAGGATCGGGACGATGCAGAGTTTCTTGCCGGAGAGCGCCTTCGCCTTCATCTTTTCGAGCGGCGTTTCGATCTCGATCTCCTCGACCGGCAGGTCGCGCATCAGCTCGTAGCCCATCAGCATGGAGATTTCGCGCAAGAGCGTGCGGAATTTCTTGGTCGAGGTGTCCTTGTCGCGCATCATGGCGAGCTTGTGCAGGATGAGGGGGTGGTCGATGAGGGTCGTCTTGCCGGACATGACTTTATTCTCCTTTTACGGCTTTTTTATATGCTATATTCGGGCGTGAAGAAAGGCTTAAAAGCCATGGCGGAAGACAAAAACCTCTATCATTACGCGCTGACGGCGGAAGATCTGCAAAGCCGCGTGCTTTATCGGGACAAGCTGATCATCGTCGTCAACAAGCCGCCGGGCATTCCGGTGCATCCGGGCCCGCGCAAGTACCCGAGCCTCGAGGACTACTTCGGCGCGCTGAAGTACGAACTGCCGCATGCGCCGTGGCTCGCCCACCGGCTCGACCGCGACACCTCCGGCTGCCTCATCCTCGGCCGCCAGAAAAAGGCGCTGCGCCGTCTGGGCAAACTGTTCGAGGCGGGCGGCATTTCCAAGACCTACTGGGCGATCGTCCACGGCGGCCCAAAGGAGGATGAGGGGCTGATCGACGGCTTCCTTGAAAAGGTGAAAACGCCCGAGGGCTGGTACATGCGCGTGTGTGGCGAAAAAGAGCAGGCGCAGCGCGCCGTCACGGCGTGGCAGGTCGTGACGCGTGGCGACAGCTGGAGCTTTCTCGAACTCAAGCCGCAAACGGGGCGCACGCACCAGATCCGCATCCACTGCCAGTCGCTCGGCTGTCCGGTGATCGGCGACTGGGTCTACGGCCCGCCGGTGCAAGAGGGCGAAAGTCTGCCGCTGTTGCATCTCCACGCCCGCGCGATAGACGTTCCCTTGTACGAAAGCCGGCCAACGCTCTTCATAGAAGCGCCCGTGCCGCCGCATATGGCGGCGTTTATTCCGTGAAGTAAGCCATCATTTTTTTGAAGCTCAATCCTTGCACGAGGATCGAGAACAGCACGACTACGTAAGTGACGGGCAGAATGATGCCCTTTTCCGGGCCGTCGGGCAGGGAGAGCGCCATGGCGATGGAAAGCCCGCCGCGCAGGCCGCCCCAGACGAGCAGCGGAATGGTGCCTTTCTCGAATTGCTGTTTCAGGCTCATCAGGCCGATCGGGATGCTGACGCTGATGGCGCGGGCGAGAAGCACGGCGGCGATGGCGATGGCGCCGAGCAGCAGATGCTGGCGGGTGATGTCGATGACGATAAGTTCGAGGCCCACCAGCATGAACAGCACGGCGTTGAATATCTCGTCGAGCAGTTCCCAGAAGAGATCGACCCGCTCGCGGTCCTGCCCGCGCTTGCTGCCGTTTTTGGGCTTGTCGTTGCCAACGGTCAGGCCCGCCGCGACCATGCAGATCGGCGCGGAGACGTGGAGAAACTCCGCCAGCGTATAGCCGCCGGTGACGAGCGCGAGGGTCAGTAGCACTTCGACTTTATAGTCATTGAGGTGTTGCAGGAGCGATTCCGTTATCCAGCCGAGGAAGAAGCCGAGCGCGAGGCCGCCGAGGGATTCCTGCGCCAGCAGCACGGCGATGGTCTGCGGGTCGATCTTCTGCTCGCCGTTGGCGATGCCGAGGATGGTAAGGAAGATGACGACGCCGACGCCGTCGTTAAACAGGCTCTCGCTGCCGATTTTGGCGTAGAGCTTCTTCGATAACCCCGCGTCCTTCATGATGGCGAGCACCGCGATCGGGTCGGTTGGCGAGATCAGCGCGCCGAACAGCATGGCGTAGATGAAAGGCAGCTGGATCCCCAGCCAGTGCGCGCCCAGCCACACCAGAGTGCCGGTGATGAGCGTGGCCATCAAAACGCCCGCCGTCGCCAGCATCGCGACGGGCGTGCCGACGCTTTTGAGGTCGTCGAGGCTAATCTGCAGCGCGCCGGCGAACAAAAGGAACGACAGCATGCCGTGCAGCAGGACTTCCGAGAAATTGATGTGCCCGACGGCGGTCTGGACGGGTGTGATGTCGAACAGGCCGAGTTTATAAAGGACGAGCGCGCTTAAGGAGAGGATCAGCGCGAAGGTCATGTGGCCGATCGTCGCGGGCAGGCGGAAATATTTGTGGTTGAGGTAGCCGCCGACAGCGACGAAGGTCAAAAGCAGGGCGATTGTCTGGAATGGCGTCATCTATATGTTTTCCCTGTCTTTCTTTTTATCGCGGAGAGGCTTCGGCTTCAAGGGCAGCGGGGCGATAGGCGGTGGATGTTGTAATTTTGCATCACCGTGTAGCAATTTTACCAGATATTATAGACAGGTTGCGCCGGGAAATATACAGTGACAATGCGCCGGTTTAACCCAAATTCATCAATGGTTCTAAGAAAATGACGTCCGTGAAAGAAAACACGGCGGGGTACAGGGATGTCCTGCGCTTCGCCACGCATTATTGGAGACAAGGCTTGCGTCTCGGCATCCTCTCGGCCGCGCTGATGATGGCCGCCGTGACGATGGATTCGATCGTGCCGATCTACACCGGCCGGATCGTCGACGCCATGAGCAAGCACAGCCTGCATGACGCCGTCGCGCTGCACAAGGCGCTGGCGGCGTTCTGGGGATTCTTCGTGCTGGCGCTGCTGAACGTGGCGTTCCGCACCGGCTCGATGTTCTGCTGGAACCGTTTCGCCGTGCACAATCTTTACCGCATCGTCACCGACGGCATGCGCAAGGTGCAGCGTTTCAGCGCCGACTGGCACGCCAACACCTTCGCCGGCGGCACGGTCAGAAAGATCACCCGCGGCATGTGGGCCTTCGACCAGTTCGAGGACACCATATTGATGGGGCTTTTGCCCGCCGCGACCATCGTCATCAGCATCACCATCATGCTGAGCTACAAGCTGCCTTTGGTCGGCGCGGTGACGGCCGTGCTGATCGTGATTTACTGCGCTTTGAGCATCTGGGCGTCGGTCAGAATTTTGAAGCCGCGCTTCATCGCCTCCGCCGCGCAGGACACCAAAATGGGCGCGACGCTGGCCGACATCATCGTCAGCAACCCGACGGTGAAGTCGTTCGGCGCGGAAACGCGCGAGGAAAACCTGTTCTCCAAGGTCGCCGCCGTGTGGCGCGACAAGGCCATCCATGCCTGGCAGGTCGCGCTGATCGCCGACGGCGCGCGCACGTTGTTGCGCATTCTGATGAACGGCATCATGCTGGCGCTGACGATCTGGCTGTGGCATACGGGCAAGGCCTCGCCGGGCGACATCGTCGTCGTCATCACGACGTTCTTCATCATCGGCGGCTACCTGCGCGACATCGGCATGCACATCAACCACCTGCAGCGGGCGATGAGCGACATGGAAGACGCGGTGGTCTTCTGGATGCGCGAGGACGACGTGGTGGACGCGGCGGATGCCAAACCGCTGACCGTCGACCGCAAGCCGCGGCGCGACATGATCTCCTTCGACCATGTGGAGTTCCGCTATTCCGCGCACGGCAACATGATATACGACGATCTTTGCATCGACATAGCTTCGGGCGAGCGTCTGGCGCTGGTCGGCCCCTCGGGCAGCGGCAAGTCGACGTTCGTCAAGCTGTTGCAGCGGCTTTATAACCTCAACAGCGGCCGCATCCTGATCGACGGGCAGGACATCGCCCACGTGACGCTGGAGAGCTTGCGCCAGACGATCTCGCTCGTCCCGCAGGACCCGATCCTGTTCCACAGGTCCTTGTCGGACAACATCGCTTACGGTAGTCCTCATGCGACGCAGGAGGAGATCGTCGAGGCGGCGAAGAAGGCCTACGCCCATGATTTTATTACCGGCCTGCCGCTCGGCTACGATACGCTGGTCGGCGAGCGGGGCGTGAAGCTCTCGGGCGGCGAGCGCCAGCGGGTCGCCATCGCTAGAGCCATTCTCGCCGGCGCGCCGATCCTGATTCTCGACGAGGCGACCTCGAGCCTCGACTCGGTTTCGGAGCATTACATCCAGAAGGCGCTGCACGTCCTGATGGAGGGCCGCACGACGATCACCATCGCTCACCGCCTCTCGACTATCCAGCAGGCGGATCGGATTCTTGTGTTTAATCAAGGGCGTATCGTCGAGCAGGGCACCCACCAGAGCCTGCTGGCGGTGCCGGAATCTCACTACAGGAAGCTCTATGAAATGCAGGTCTCCGGCCTCTCCGAGACCGCGATTGTCGCCTAAAACGGCTTGCACGGGATTTATGTTCTATGCTAAATACGTGCATTCCGTCTTAGGGCGGCGATTAAGCGCGATTAGCTCATTGGTAGAGCACTGCTTTGACATAGCAGGGGTAGAAAGTTCAATTCTTTCATCGCGCACCATTCACACTGACTAAATGTCAAAGTGTGATCAGCGACTTTCCAGCATATCGGAGTTAATGCGAACGCACCTTCCCGCTCTATTTAAGCCCCTTCATCCTGATCCCGAAGAGCTTCCGGTCGAACTTCGGCAGGCGGAAAAGCAATTGCACGACTTCCGGCGGCGGATTTTTCTCGTCTTTGAATTTGGCGCCGAGGATCACCAGAGACGAGCGCACCGCCCAGTCAAAACCTTTCTCCCGCGACTTTTGCGTTTCGCCGTTCTGGAGAAAGAGCTCCAGCTGGTTGAGCTGTCTCCACGCTTTCATGTAATCTTTTTGGTCTTCCGTCTGGTCTTTTTAAAAGCGCGCGTCGCTTTTCTCGAGTTGCTCGCCGATGCCGTTCAGGCTCGTCGCCCAGACGACTGTTGCAAACTGGTCCAGTTCGGCGGGCGCGAGGCCCGTGATCAGTTCCGCATACCTGACGCGCAAAGCCGCGGTCGCTTCCGGCGTCTTTTCGTTGCCGATGCTTGTAAGGGTCTTGCCCGATGCGCCTTTGAAATCTTTTTGCATGCTTTCGTTCCGTGTGTCCGTTGTGTGAGATCCTCTCGCTAAATCAGCTTCAGAATATCGTCCACCTTCTTCGCGTAGCCCTTAAAGGCCTTCTTGCGCCCGCTCATTCTGCTGGAGGCGGCTTTGGCGTCGAAGCTCGCTTTCAAATCGATCAGCAGCACTTTGGCGCCGATGTCCCTGTTGCCGTCTTTGAGATCGTTCAGGGCGCGGCCGGCCAGCGTCGCATATTCCTTCCAGGCCTGCTTTTTTACGCCGGCCAGCTGAAATTCGGTATAGAGACTGGCCGCCTTGCCGATGGCCTGCTTGCGTTTTTGATCCATTGTTATTTTTCCCGCTGCGTTACAGGTGTGACGTCTAACTATAGCATTTCCATATTTAATATTTTATTAAGACCGGAAATTATTTCCGCGCATATTTTGTCATTCCGAAGCGGGCAGATCATGAAGGCACGCCACCGCCACTCTCCGAAAACTTTTTGAAGAGCGTCAGGCCACTGCCCGCATGCGGAAAAACGTACGAAGTTCCTCCCACAATGGCGCTCGAAAGAGCAGAGAAAACATCTTGGATTCAACGCAAGAATAAGGTTATCTAGAAAATATAAATTAAAATCATTAAGGCACAAGGTAGGCGATGTTTCATTCGGATATGGATCGGACGGCCGCGGCGCGGGAATGGGATTTTGGCGGCGTTGATTATATGAACCATGGGTCTTTCGGCGCGTGTCCGCGGAAAGTGAAGGCGTTCCAGCGGCGCGAGCGGGAACGTCTCCTGAGAAACCCCATGGACTATCTCTGCGGCGCCAATGCCGCGCATGTGACGCAAAGCCGGTTGTTCTGGTCCGGCTTTGTCGGCGCGGATGCCGAAAACATCGTGCTGAGAGACTGCGCCACGCAGGGCGTGAATACCGTGATGAAATCCCTGCTCATGCGCGGCTATTTCAGCAGCGGCGACGAAATTCTCATCACCAGCCACGGCTATAACGCCTGCAACAACGTGGTGGCGGAAGTCGCCGCACTGGCCGGCGCGAAGGTCGTCGTCGCCGAAGTGCCGTTTCCTCTCACGGCGGCGGAAGAGGTGACAGAGGCCATTCTCGCGGCCGTGACCGGCAAGACCCGTCTTGCCCTGATCGACCATATCACCAGTGCGACGGCGCTGATCTTTCCGATCAGGGACATTGTCGCGCGTTTGAAGGAGAGGGGGATCGAGACGCTAGTAGACGGCGCCCATGCGCCGGCGCAGGTGCCTCTGATGCTGGACGAGCTGGGCGCGGCTTTTTACACCGGCAACGGCCATAAATGGCTCTGCGCCGCGCCCGGTTGCGCCTTCCTTCATGTGCGCAAGGATTTTCACGACCGCATCCGCCCGCTGGTCACCAGCCATGGCATGAACGACCAGAACCCGAACGTATCCCCCTTCCAGAAGGCATTTGCATGGACGGGGACGCGCGATTATACATCCATGTTTACGGCGAAGGTGGCGTTCGACGCGCTTTCGTCCCTGCACGAGCAGGGGCTGCCGGGACTGGTCGCCGACAATGCCCGCCTTGTCCGCTACGGCTATCGCCTGATGCTTGATATGCTGGGGCAGAAGCCCCATGCGCCCGACGACATGACGGGCACAATGGCGACTCTGCTCCTGCCGCAGGGCGATGACAACCGCCTGCGCGATTATCTGCGGGCGAAAAATTTCGTGACGCAGGTGGGGCAGATGCCGCAGCTCATCGGCAAGGCGCGCCTCATCCGCCTGTCAGCCCAGGCCTATAACATGCCGGAGCAATACGAACGGCTCGTGAAGGTGCTCTCGCTGTGGCTCCGCGGGAAGAAGGTCAGAGATACCGCTTTGTCGGGATTGCGGGTTTTCTCGTAACGCCGTTTCGGCAGCCTGGGGTCTCACATCTTGGGCGCGGGCTTTTTGTAGGGGACGAACTTTTTGCTCTGCGCGTTGTATACGAACTCCGCGCGGTCTTTCTGATAGGCGTTCACGACAACGAGGGTGCCCGGTTTCGAGGCGGCTTCGATCAGCGCTTTTTCTTTATTGATGACGGCTTCGTCGAGCGTTCTGGCCCATCCGTTGCCGACCGAGCGCAGAAAACCGCCGCCGATCTCTTTCGTTTCGATCGTGGGCGAGGCGTAGACCTTGTTTGGCTCTTCCTCGTCCTCGATGACCGTCCAGCGCGCGCCGAGGGCGCTGACCTTGTCAAAGGCGTCCTTGGCGGATTTGGTGGTCAATTTTTCTCTGAGATTGACTGATGTCGGCATCGTTTTCTTCCTTCTTTCAGATTTTCGGCTGTTGCGGGGGCTTTTTGGTGTTCGGCATCTGGCTCAGGGCGTTCGCGTCTTCCAGCAGCTTGAAGTAGTCGGAAATTTTGATCGGCATTGCATCCGGCGGGACGGTCCAGCTGTCCTCAAAGCCTGAGAGCATGCTGCCCTTGCCGTCGGCACCGTAGACGCCCTTGCCGACCACCGGCGCCTTGATGATCCAGAGATCGCCGATCTTTTCGATCTCCGCCGATTTCCTGTCGCGGTCGCCGAAGCGCGGATGGCCGTGTTCGTTGGTGTCGACGTTCAGGGCGCCGAGCCATGCGGCGAAGCGGCGCTCGGGGTAGAGCAGCGCCTGCAGTTGCTGCGCTTTTTCGCCGATTTCCCTGCCGCGCTCCGTCTCCCTGTCCGGATAAAAGTCGCCCATCGACATGCAGGGGGTCGTGAAGTCGGGGTCTTTCCTGAAGCGCATGTTGGACTGGCCTTCGATCTGCTCGAGGTCCTTCATGTCGAAATCGAATTCGAAGCTGCGCCCGTTGTAGGCCTTCGCGCCCACGGAGTCGGCGAAGTCCTGATAGATGGTTTCGACGTTCCGGCTGTCCTTGATGAACTGCTCGATTTTTTCGAGGGACTCGCCGTCGGCGACGAAGTAGCGCCACGGATGGCCGACGCTTTTCGTCGACTGCCGGCCTTTTTCGTTGAAGTGCGCCGTCAGCACGACGTCGGCGGGGGATTTTTGCGTATAGAGATGTTGCTGCGGGGTCTGGCCGGCAGCCTTTTGACCGGAAACGGGGGGCATGAGGTTTCTCCTTCGAAACTGCGGGGCTTTTTGCGTTGGCGCACCCTAGCAAAGGTTTTGAGATTATGCAATTATTTTTTTGAAAAATAAAAAGCGCTCCCGTCACTATACTTGATGGGTGTGAACGGCCTGACGCGGGGAGTCTTGAAAATGAAGAAAATTGTCCTGTGGATTGTCTCTATTCTGATATTGGCTCTGCTCGGGGCCGGGCTCTTGGGTGTGGTTGCAGCCAACTCTTCCAGCATGGTGAAAACGGTACACGGACATATCAATATGATTGTGACACAGACGGCGACCCACAGTATGGTGCTGTCCCTCAAGGATAAACCGCATACCCATTTTTATCTCGCAGACGATCGGTATCAGATGAAGCTGCTGACGCTGCAGGGCAAAGTGATGCTGACGTATTTGGCCTTCCCGAAAACTGTGAGGGGCGGAGACGCATGGGTGCGGGCCATTGGCTTGCAACTGCCTGATGGAACGGTGCTGATCGACCCCAAACCATGGCTGGAAGCGGTCGAACTATCATGCGGCGTATTGGCTGTCATTCCGGCGATATACTTCGGGATGCTGTTGTTCCTGTTCACCAAAGAGAAAGAGGCAAAGGAGCAGTCCGCATCCTCGGGCGGAAAATCTATTTATCTGATATATCTATATTTATGAACCTTTAGTAGACGGTTATGGAATTATATGACAGTTTCCGTGGCATGCACAACGGCTTTTCAAGGAGGCTGCGCCATGGCCATAGGACCGGACGGATTTATTGAACAGCGCATCCAGCAGCTTTTCGTGTCTCCCGAATACAAGATCTTTTTGCTGACGGGGCAAAAGCAGTCCAATTCCCGGCGTTAGGCCTATATCACCGCCGACCCGTTCAGCCGGTTCGGTGCAGAGGATGCCGCGCAGCCCGCCGCCGAGGCGCAGCCGCTGAACGGGAACAGCCGCATCCGCATCATCGCGGACAAAGACAACCTGAGAATTTACGACGAATGCACCGGTACGACATCCTTCTTTCCGGTGAGCGAACTGGATGCGGACGTTCAGGCGCGCCTGAAGCGCCCGTCGCGCCAACCGAAACTCCCTGCCGGCGTGCGTATGTAATTATGCTGTTCATCCTAACTTTTTTTTGCCGTCGTTCTGCGCTTTCAAAAAGGCAATAAATACCCGTAACGGCGCGGGCAGGTTGTGGCGGCTGGCATAGTAGAGGTAATAGCTGCGGTAGAGCGGCGACCAGTCGGTGAGCATGGGCACCAGTCGGCCCTTGCGGATGTCCTCGGCGACGTATGCCTCCACCATGTAACCGATGCCGACGCCTTCGCGCGCGGCTTCGACGATCAAATCGGGGTTGTTGACGATCAGCGGGCCCTTCACCGCCACTTCCATCTTGCGTTTGCCGGTGCCGAATTCCCACGCCAGCAGTTGCCCCGAGCCGAGCCGGAAGCGGATGCAGTCGTGCTCCTGCAGGTCGTGCGGCGTTTTCGGGGCGCCGCGGCGGACAAGATAGTCCGGAGACGCGACGGCGACGATGCGCGATTGCGGGCTGGCCTTCACCCGCAGCATGTTCCGCGCGATGCGCTTGCCGTAGCGGATGCCGGCGTCGAAGCTGCCGCCGACGATGTCGCCCGAGGCGTCGTCCACCGTCACGTCGAGCGTGATAGCGGGGTAGGCGGCCATGAATTTTTTGAGCAGCGGCGCGAGGATCATGTGCGCGGGGATGGTCGAGACGCTGAGGCGCAGCGTGCCCGCGGGTTTTTGCCGCAAGTCGTTGACCGCGGCGACGGCGCTGCTCAGCTCGCTGAAAGCGGGGCGAATGCGGCCGAGCAACCGCTCGCCCGCTTCGGTTAGCGAGACGCTGCGGGTGGTGCGGTTGAGCAGGCGCACGCCGAGCCGGTCTTCCAGCGCGCGGACGGTCTGGCTCAACGTCGAGGGCGCAAGGCCAAGCGCGGCGGCGGCGCGCGCGAAGTTCAGCCGCTCGGCGACGGCGACGAAGGCTTCCAGTTCGGCAAATCCGGTTCCGCGCATTATTCGATCCTATCAAATAGTTTATTTATATTATGTGATATTATCATATAACGCAAGGCGGGCTATAATTAAAGAATAAAGGATTTGCCCCATGACGACCGCCCCAGCCGCCAAAGCGCCCGCAAAGAGGCCCCGCTTGAAAAAACGCCGCAGCCTGCTGCTCATCGGCGGGCCTTTGCTGTTTTTCATTGTCGCCAGCGCGTTTTACCTGATGACCGGACGTTACGTCTCGACCGACGACGCCTATGTGGCGGCGGCGCGCACCGACATCAGCGCCAACATCTCCGGCCGCGTGACGGAAGTGGACGTGCGCGACAACCAGCCGGTGAAAAAAGGGCAGGTACTCTTCAAGCTCGATACGCGCGACCTCAGTCTTGCCGTCGCCAACGCCGCCGCGCACCTCGACGGCATGAAGCTCAAAGTCTCCGCGCTGAAGGCGACCTATCTGCAGCGGCAGGCGGACGTCTCGGCAGCGACAAGCGCGCTGCAATACGCCAAGAGCGAACTGCAGCGGCAGAAAAAGCTGGCGAAAGAGGGCATCGCCTCGCAGGCGCGTCTCGACGCGGCGCAAAACGCTCTGGCGCAGGCCGAGCAAAAACTCGCCGCCGCCGAACAGCATCTGGCCAACGTCGCCGCCGACCTCGGCGGCAATCCGGACCTGCCCGTCGGGGCGCATCCCGCCGTCGAGCAGGCCGCGGACGCGTTGGGGCAGGCGCAGCTCGATCTTTCCTACGCCGTCATCCGCGCGCCCGCCGACGGCATCGTGACGCGCGTCGATCTTCTGCAGGTCGGCACTTATATAAAGGCGGCGACGCCGGTTTTTGCGCTGGTGTCGGACAAGAACATCTGGATTCAGGCGAACTTCAAGGAGACGGACCTCACCCACATGCGCGCGGGCCAGACGGCGGCGGTCACCTTCGACGCCTATCCCGACAGGACGTTTCGTGGCACGGTCGCCAGCGTCAGCCCCGGCACGGGCGAAAGCTTCTCCGTCCTGCCGCCGGAAAACGCCACCGGCAACTGGGTCAAGGTGGTGCAGCGCCTGCCGGTGCGCATCAAACTTGCGAAGTCGGGGCCGCATGTGCCGCTGGAGGCTGGCTTGAGCGCTTCCGTCTCCGTCGATACGCACCACAGCCGCGTGCGTGCGCTGAAACGCTCGCTTGAAGCCTTCATGCAGGCGTTCGGGGGCTGAGCCATGCCCGAAGAAGCATCCGCAGATATTCTCGAGGAAGTGGCGGAGGAGGCGGGCGTCGGCGCCAGCCACGACGCGCCGCCGCAAGAGCCCGAACATCCGCCCGCACTGAACCGCAAGCTCATCACCGCCTCGATCATGGCGGCAACGCTGATGCAGTCGATCGACTCCACCATCGCCAACGTCGCGCTGCCGAAGATGCAGGGCGTGTTTTCCGCGACGCAGGAGGAGATCGGCTGGGTGCTGACGTCCTATATCATCGCCGCCGCCATCATGATTCCGCTCACCGGCTGGCTGGCGGGGCGGTTCGGGCGCAAAAAGGTCTTCCTCATCTCGATCGCGGGGTTCGCTCTGTCCTCGGCGGCTTGCGGCGCGTCGGCGACGCTGGGGCAGATCGTGTTTTTTCGCTTGATACAGGGGATTTCCGGCGCCGCGCTGGTGCCCCTGTCGCAGGCGATCATGTTCGACATCAACGAACCGCGCGATTACGCCCGCGCCATGGCCATCTGGGGCGGCGGCGTGACCGCGGGGCCGATTTTGGGCCCCGCGCTCGGCGGCTGGCTGACGCAGAACTACGACTGGCGCTGGGTCTTCTATATCAACGTGCCGGTCGGCATTATCGCCTTTCTGGGCCTGACCGCCTCGATGCCGGAGACGGAGCCGGTCGATCGGCGCTTCGACTTTTTCGGCTTCACGACCTTGAGCCTGTTTCTCGGCGCGCTGCAACTGCTGCTCGACCGCGGGCAGCTGAAAGACTGGTTCAATTCGCCGGAGATCATCTTTTACGCCTGTCTCGGCGGCGTTTCGTTTTATCTCTTCCTCGTCCATACGCTGACGCACGACAGGCCGTTCGTCAGCCCGTCGCTGTTCGCCGACCACAATTTTCTCGCCTCCACCTTTTTCATTTTCCTGATCGGCGTCGTGCTGTTCGCCACGCTGGCGCTGACGCCGACGATGCTGCAGACGGAGCTGCGCTATCCTGTGCTGACCACGGGGCTGGTGACGGCGCCGCGCGGCGCGGGCACGATGCTGGCCATGATGCTGGTCGGGCGGCTGTCGGGCAAAGCGGACCTGCGCGCCATCATGACGTTCGGTCTATCGCTGACCGTGCTGTCGCTGTGGATGATGTCGGGCTTCAGTTTACTGATGAGCATGGATACGGTGATCGCCGCGGGGCTGGTGCAGGGCTTCGGCATCGGCCTTTCCTACGTGCCGCTGTCGACCATGGCCTTTTCGACGTTGCCATCGCATCTGCGCAACGAGGGCACGGCCTTTTTCAACCTGCTGCGCAATATCGGCAGCGCCATCGGCATTTCTGTGGTCGAGTTTCTGCTGACGCGCAACACGCAGGCCGTCCATGCCGGCATGGCGGCGCATATTACGCCTTATGATCTGCATAGCCCCGCCTTCGCGTCGCTGCATGTCGATCCGCTCGGTTTGCGCGGGCTTGAGGCGCTCAACGGCATCATCACCCGTCAGGCGTCGATGGTCGGATATATCGACGACTTCCATCTGATGATGGTGCTGATGATCGCGGTCATCCCGCTGGCGCTGCTGCTGCGTCCCCCGCAGTATGCGCCGCAGAAGGAAACCGTGGCGCTCGACTAGTTAAAAAGTCCCCCACGGCTTGCCGATGGCGAATGCGTAGTAGTCGCGGTATTCCCTGCCGAGGTTGGGGCGGATGGCGTCGAGAACGTCGGACATGGCGTTGAATATCTTTTCCACCGAGTCGTTGCCGACGAGCTTTTGGGAGAGCGCCGTGATCTCTTTCGCGTTTTTATGATGCGAGGAGTCGGGAAAATGGCGCAGGAAGTCCCGCAGGTAAAGGCTGAGGCAAGTGGTCGCGGCCTGTTCGCGCTCCTGCGCGGGAACGGGTGAATCTTTCCGGCCGACGAAGATAAAGGAATCTATGCCGATGAACAGGGCCTGATAATCTCCCGACCCCGCGGGCAGGCCGGCGTTGACGTAATGCCTGTCCACTTCGGCGTTGATTTCTTTCTGCGTGCCGGCCCAGTTTTGCAGGTTATAGAAGTAGCAGACGGACGGGTTCATGATCGCCGTACCGGAGGAAATGAGTCCGTTCATCGCCGCCCAGTCGGCATAGGCGCCCTTGGTGGGGTGATGGATCATCCACAGGTCCATGACGGATTTCAAGATGTCTCGCCGCCAGAAGCTGAAAAAGCCGAGATTCATCGTGCCGGAGCTATTCAGGTTCCCGACGATGCGCTCCGCCGCGTTTTGCGACAGCGCCGACTTGTTGTCGAGTTTCAGCGGGCCTTGCGTCGTGGTGTAAGCGACAATGGCGGGCTTGATGGCGGCGACATGGCTTTCCACCTTGCCTAAATCCGGCGGCGGCGCGAAGCTGAAAAAACTGTCGTCGTCGCCCATCATCAGGACGAACTCGCCGTCCGTCGCCTCGAAGGCGCGCTGCCAGTTTTCGAGCACGTTGCAGGGAGGGCTCTTTATATAATGTAGGTGGCCGCCCTGAAACGCCGCGGCGTATTCCTTCTCCTTGGCCGTATCTCCGGAATTGTCTGAGACGACGAACTGGTGCCCCTCCGCGCGGCAGTAATCGCGGGCGCTGGAAATGGCTTTCGCGCTTGACGCCAGATCCCTGTTGGAAGGCATTCCGATGGAGAGAAGATGTTTGGGCATGGAAATCCTTGTCTTGGGGCTGCGCACCTTGAAGGGGATTGGCTTTAAAGCCAATCGACGCTTATCCTTGCACAGGCGCGCTGCTATACAAAGTAATTACTGAATATCAGTATGTTGTACCGTCTGTACACCGGAACGGGGCGGATTAGTACCCAGCATACGGTTGTGTTGACGGACAACCCGCAGGGCAACGAAAGCTGATCATATGGCCGTGCTTATTCTATGCAAAAAAATCAATAAGTTAGTGATATATTAAACCTCTGTGCAAGCCTGTTAACCGCCCGTTAACCGCTGTGGTGATAGCATGGAAATATGACTGGGATAGGATTCCCGGTCTTATTGCTAACCTTAGAAAAGGAACATCATTATGTCAGGTACAATCACCCTTACAGCGGCAATGCGTGCCAACCTTCTCAGCTTGCAGAACACTGCAAACCAGTTGGGCACCACGCAGCTCGCCCTTTCTACTGGTAACAAGGTCAACTCCGCCCTTGATAACCCGGTCAACTACTTCGCTTCGCAAGCTCTGAACACGCGTGCGTCAGCCCTTTCATCCCTTCTGGATGGCATGGGTCAGGCGATTCAGACCCTGCAGGCGACTAACCAAGGTATCACGAGCATCACCGCTCTCGTGCACCAGCTGACCTCTGTCGCCAACTCCGCCAAAACCGACCTGACCCAGACCACCACGGTCAACACGTTGGAGACGGCGGGCGCGTCCGGTCTTTCGTCCCAGCTGGTGGGCAACCTCACTTCGCAATCCTACGGCAGCATCACGGGCGGTTCCGTTCTCAATCTGGCGGACGGCAGCAACCCGATGGCGACTTTCACCATCGCCACTGGCGAAACCCTGCAAACGCTGGTCGATGCGATCAACCAGACCACGGGCTTCAGCGCCAGCATCATCTACGGCGACGGCACGACGAAGTCGTCTTCGTCGGTGACTACGGCCGGTGCTCCGAACGGTGCGACATTGGCGGTAGGCAGCGCTTACCTCAATATCGTCTCGACGGACGGCCAGACCATCAGCACGACGGGATCCACGGCCAACGTTCTGAAGTACCTCGGTTTGGGGGGGAGTTCAGTGCAGGTCAAGACCGGCGGCAGCGACACGACGGACCAGGCGTCCTACGCGAACATCATCGCGCAGATTGACCAGACGATTACCGACGCGAACTATCAGGGCAACAACCTGATCGACGGTAAGCAGAACAATCTGACCGTGCAGGTGAACTCGCTGAGCACCAACCCGATCGTCGTCAAGTCCGTCGACCTGACGGCGGTGAGCGGCCTCGGTCTGGATGCCAACGCCAGTACGTGGACGAATACGACCAACATTGATACGAGCATCAACAAGATCAATGCGGCGATCACCACACTGCAAACCCAGGCGACCAGCTTCGCGAACAGCTTGTCCCTGATCCAGAACCGTCAGGACTTCACGACCAACCTGATCAACACCCTGCAAAACGGCGCTTCTGCGCTGGTCATTGCAGACAAGAACCAGGAAGGTGCCAACATGCTGGCTCTGCAAACCCAGCAGCAACTCGGTATCGAAGCCCTGTCTCTGTCTTCGCAGGCAAACCAATCGGTGCTCCGTCTGTTCGCTTAAGGACAAGCACGCCTACAAACCTGAAAAGGGCCGGCGGGTTAAAATCCGCCGGTTCTTTTTTGCGCCGCGAATTTTCTTTTTTGCCACCTGCGGGCGCGCTGTGGCATGATAAGGCGCTGAATTGTTTCGCGGCACAGGAAGGTTGAAGGATATGGCAAACGCGGGTCCCCAGATATCCGCCGATATTGTTTCGCAAATGATGCAACTGGCGGCAGCGCACGTGCAGGCCGGAAAAACGGCCGAGGCGGAAGAAGTCTGCCGAAAAATTCTCGCCATGGCGCCGAAATATCCGGGTGCCTATCACACTCTCGGCATCATAGCGGCGCAGGAGGAGCGTTACGACGATGCCGTCGGGTTTTTCAAAAAAGCCATTAAGGAAAAAGAGGATATCGCCGTTTTCCACTACCATCTGGCGCTGGCCTTGCAAAAACAGGGAAAATTTTCCGCCGCCGAAAAGGAATACGCGCGCACCCTCGCGCTCCAGCCGGACTATGTGGAGGCCTATAGCAATCTCGGCATCATGCTGATCGTCGAGGAGCGGTGGCGCGATGCGCGCGTGCCGCTCGAGCGCCTGCTCGAGATCCAGCCGAACAACGCCCATGCCTGCAGCGACCTCGGCGTGGTGCTCAAAAAACTGGATCTGCGCGACGAGGCGACGATGCTGTTCATGAAAGCGATCATCCTCAAGCCGGACTATGCCCTCGCGCACTTCAATCTCGCCAATTCCCTGCTGGAAGACCGCCTGTACGACGACGCGGTGACGCAGTACGAGAAGGCGGTCGCGCTCAATCCCGACTTTTTCGACGCCTACCTCAATCTCGGCGAGGCCCATAAAAGGCAGGGGCGGCCGGATATGTGCGCCAAATATTACGCCGAGGCGCTGGCCCTGAAGCCGGAGAGCGACGCCGCCCTGGCGAGTCTCGTCCATTCGCGCCAGCATGTTTGCGACTGGGAGGGCATCGAGGCGCAGCAGCAAAAAGTGCTCGAACTGGCGCGCAAGGGCGCGCCCCATATCCCGCCTTTCGGCTTTATGGCCGTGCCGTCGACGGCGAAAGAGCAGCTGTTCAACGCGCAAAGCTACCTGCGGGCGCAGCCGGAGGCGGTTTCGGCGCGCGCGTTCAGCCATGCCGCGCCGCGCAAACGCGAAAAACTGCGCATCGGCTATCTCTCCGCCGACTTTTTCCCGCACGCGACGACGTTTCTGATTGCCGAGCTTTTCGAGCGTCACGACCGGTCGCGCTTCGAAATCACCGGCTATTCGTACGGCCGCGACGACATGGGCTCCATGCGCGACCGCCTGTTGAACGGGATGGACCATTTCGTCGACCTGTGCCTGATGTCCGACGCGCAGGCCGCGCAGCGGCTCTATGACGATGGCATCGACATCGCGGTCGATCTCAAGGGCTATACCACAGGCGCACGCCCCGGCATTGCCGCCCACCGCCCCGCGCCGGTGCAGGTCAATTATCTCGGCTTTCCGGCGACGATGGGCGCGGATTTCATCGATTACATCATCGGCGATCCCTTCATCACGCCGATGGACCAGCAGCCGTTTTATGCCGAGAAAATCGTCCAGCTGCCGCACTGTTACCAGCCGAACGACACGACGCGCGAGATTTTCAGCCCGCCGCCGAGCCGCGCGGAATGCAACCTGCCGGAGGACGCGTTCGTCTTCTGCTGCTTCAACAACACCTACAAGATAACCCCGCGCTTCTTCGATATCTGGGCGCGTCTGCTGAAGGCCGTGCCAGGGAGCGTGCTGTGGCTGTTCAAGGCCAATGAGGGCGTGAAGGAGAACTTGCTCCACGAGGCTAAAAAGCGCGGCATCGGGCCGGAGCGGCTGGTCTTCGCGCCGGGCCTGCAATTAAAATGGCACCTCGCGCGCCACTGCCACGCGGACCTGTTCCTCGATACGCTGCCGGTCAACGCCCACACTACGGCGAGCGATGCGCTCTGGGCGGGGCTGCCGGTTCTGACCTGCGCGGGCGAAACCTTCGCGGGGCGCGTCGCGGGCAGCCTGCTTACCGCCATCGGCCTGCCGGAGCTGGTGACGCACTCTCTGGAGGAATACGAGGCGCTGGCCCTGCAGCTGGCGCAGGATCCGGCGCGGCTGCGCGCCATTCGCGAAAAACTGGCGAAAAACCGGCTGACGACGCCGCTGTTCGACATCAAGCAGTATGTGACGGATCTTGAAAGCGCCTACGAGACCATGTGGAAGATCTGGGAAGCGGGCGGGAAGCCGCGGGCCTTCAAAGTCGGAGAAGAAAAATCATGACGGATTTGCTGGAGATGGCGCGGGCGCTGGTGCCGTGCGCCTTGGCCGCGGGCGCGCGCGAGCTGGTTTATTTCCGCGAGGGAACCGAAGTCATCGACAAGGCGGACGGCTCGCCCGTCACCCGCGCCGACCGCGAGGCGGAAGAGATCATCAAGGCCGCGCTTGGCAAACTGTTTCCCGACATTCCGATGGTCGGAGAAGAGTCGGTCGCGGCGGGCGTTATTCCCGATATTTCCGGCGGCACCTTCTGGCTGGTCGATCCGCTCGACGGTACCAAGGAGTTCATCACCGGCAGCGGCGATTTCACCGTGAATATCGCCCTGCTGCGGGATTTCACGCCGGTCATGGGCGTGATTTACGCTCCCGTGACGGATACGCTTTATTACGGCGCGGAAGGCAAGGCTTTCATGCGCGGCGATAACGGAGTGGAGAAAGAGATTGCCGTCCGCGCCGTGCCGCCGGAAGGGCTGACCGTGGTGGCGAGCAAGCGCCACGGCGATCCCGCCGCGCTGGAGGAATTTCTGCGCGGCAAAAAGGTGGCCG
This sequence comes from Pseudomonadota bacterium, assembly GCA_021849295.1. Classification (GTDB taxonomy): domain Bacteria; phylum Pseudomonadota; class Alphaproteobacteria; order Micavibrionales; family UBA2020; genus PALSA-926. Next base: position 35,907 of record JAJZTA010000009.1, read on the forward strand.
AGATGATCAGCCGCAGCAGCTCGCTGAAATTTTGCAGCATCGCCTCGGGCGAGGCGGACTTTTATCCGCGCCTCGGCCCGACCTCGGAATGGGACACCGCGGCGGGCGACGCCATCCTGCGCGCGGCGGGCGGACGGGTGGCGACACTGGAGGGTAAGCCCTTATTATATGGTAAAACGGCGCAAAAGTTCCTGAACCCCGGTTTTATGGCTTTCGGGACGGGCTAAAAATAGCTGTTTTTATGTAGAACGCGTTTGAATAAGCGCGGATGATTTGATACCGTTTGCACATGCAAGACCATCTCGACGAACTTGAATCGAAAACCATCTATATCCTGCGCGAGGCGTACAACCGCATCAAGCCGCTCGGCATGCTGTGGTCGATCGGCAAGGATTCGACCGCGCTCCTGTGGTGCATCCGCAAGGCGTTCTATGGCCGCGTGCCGTTCCCGATGATCCAGCTCGACACCGGCATGGAGGAAGACGAGGTCTATGAATTCCGCGACCAACTGGTTAAGGAGTGGGGCTTCGAGCTGAAAATCGAACAATGCCCGCCCGAAGAAGAGATGGACCAGACTTTACCGCCTGCCACAAGGGCGGCCGCCCGCAAGACCGAAGGCTTGAAAAACCTGCTCGCCCGCGAAAAATACAAAGGCATCATCGTCGGCATCCGCCGCGACGAGCAAAGCATGCGCGCCAAGGAGCGCGTGTTCAGCCCGCGCCGTTTCGACGGCACGTGGAACTATAAAGACCAGCCCGCCGAGTTCTGGGACCAGTACAAGACCGACTTCCCCGAAGACACCCACGTGCGCATCCACCCGATTTTGCACTGGCGCGAGATCGACATCTGGCGCTACACGCAGCGCGAGAACATCCCCATCGTGCCGCTTTATCTTTCCCGCAACGGCATGCGCTTCCGTTCGCTCGGCGAGAAGAACATCACCTTTCCGATCAAGAGCGACGCCTCCACCATCGAGGAAATCATCGCCGAACTGGAAGTGACCAAAACCTCCGAGCGCGCCGGACGCTCCATGGACAGCGAGACCGAGGACAGTTTCGAGCGTCTGCGGCAAAGCGGGTATATGTGATGACGGACAAGAAAGAAAAAACCGGCGCGGAAAAAGTAGGCGTTGTCATCGTCGGCCACGTCGATCACGGAAAATCGACGCTGATCGGCCGCCTGCTGCACGACACCGACAGCCTGATGGACGGCAAGTTCGAGGAAGTGCAGGCGAGCTGCAAGCGCCGCAACGTGCCGTTCGAATGGTCGTTCCTGCTCGACGCCTTTCAGGCCGAGCGCGATCAGGCCGTCACCATCGACACCACGCAGATCTGGTTCAAAAGCAAAAAGCGCCCCTACGTCATCATCGACGCGCCGGGCCACCGCGAATTTCTGAAGAACATGATTTCCGGCGCGTCCTTCGCCGACGCCGCCATTCTCGTTGTCGACGCCGCCGAAGGCGTGCGCGAACAGACCAAGCGCCACGCCTACATCCTGCATCTTCTCGGTCTGAGGCAGGTCGTCGTCGCGATCAACAAGATGGATTCCGTCGGCTATGCCGAAAAACGCTTCAATGAAGTGAAAGGCGAAGTCACGGAATACCTCTCCGGCATCAATATCGTGCCGCAGGCCATCATCCCCATCGCCGCGCGCGAAGGCGTCAACATTGCGACGCAATCGGACAAGATGCCGTGGCACAAGGGCTTTTCGCTGCTCGAACAGCTCGACACCTTCTCGCCCGCAGCGCCACCGGTGGAAAAACCCCTGCGCTTTCCGGTGCAAGACGTTTACCGTTTCGACGGGCGGCGCATCATCGTCGGGCGCATCACCTCGGGCGTTGTGCGCAAGGGCGACACGCTGTTGTTTTCGCCGTCGAACCGCTCCGCGACCGTGACCTCGATCGAAAAATGGAACGCGCCGCACGACATTCTCTCCGCGCAGGCGGGTGAATCCATCGGCATCACGCTCGACCAGCCGATCTACGCCGCGCGCGGCGACGTCGCCAGCCATGCCGAACAGGCGCCGATGCTGACCCACGACTTCCGCGCCAATATCTTCTGGCTCGGCAAGGAGCCCTTGCGAGCCGGAAAGCGCTACAAGATCAAGCTCGCCACGGCGGAAGCGACGGTCACCGTGCAGTCGGTCGACCGCGTAATCGACACGGGCGATCTGGCGCGGACGGAAAAAGACTTCGTCGCCGTCAACGAGATGGCGGTCGTCACCTTCCACAGCCGCGAGACCGTCGCGCTCGATCCGTTCGCGGACAATCGCGACACCGGCCGCGTCGTCATCATCGAACATCAGGATGTCGTGGGCGGCGGCATCGTCAATATGGACGGGCTGGCCGATCTGCGCGCCCTGCGTCAGGCGACGCAGGAGAATCTTACCGCCGTCGACCACCTGCTGACCGCGCACGACCGCGCGGTGCGCAACGGCCACCGCGGCATGGTGGTGTGGCTGACGGGACTTTCCGGCGCGGGCAAATCGACTCTCGCCATGCGCGTGGAGCACGCCCTGCATACCAAGGGCCTGCAGACCTATGTTCTCGACGGCGACAACGTCCGCCGCGGCCTCAATGCCGACCTCAGCTTTTCGACGAAAGACCGCAGCGAGAACATCCGCCGCATCGGCGAAGTGGCGGCGCTGATGGCGGACGCGGGACTGATCGTGATTACCGCCTTCATCTCGCCGTTTCTGGTCGACCGCCGCGCGGCGCGCGTGGCCGCGGGCGGCAGCTTTCATGAAGTCTACGTCAAAGCCGATCTTGACACTTGCGAAAAGCGCGACCCCAAGGGGCTCTACAAAAAGGCGCGCAGCGGCGCGATCGATGATTTCACCGGCATTTCGTCGCCCTACGAGCCGCCGGAGACGCCGGAGCTGGTCGTCGACACGGCTGCGTGCGACGTGGACGACTGCGTTGGCATGATCGTCGATCATGTCCTCGAAAACGCGCAGGAATTGCTGCAGAAGAATTACAAAGAAGCTGCGGCGGAAAGATAATCCAATGGACCAGCAACAGACCCCGCAGCAGGACGAGATGCACCGCCGCAACCGCCGTTTCGGCATCGCGCTGGCCGCGATCGTCGCGGGGATATTCGTTTTCACCTTCGCCATCGCGATTTTCATCCATTATCAGGACCTACACCGCCATGTCGCCGGCGGCCTTTAAGCGCAGGGCCATCCGCGCGGTTCTCGCCGTTTTCCTCCTGACGGCCTGCCATTCCGGCGGCGCATGGAACAATACCGACATGACGGGAACCCTGCCGCGGCTCGCCTTCACCATGACGCGTGCGCGCGACGGCAAAGAGGTCACGGCGCAGGATTACCGCGGCAAGGTCGTGCTGCTCTATTTCGGCTACAGTTTTTGCACCGACGCCTGCCCGCGCACCCTGTCGTCCATCGCCGATGTCGTGAAAGAGATGGGCAAAAAGGGCGGGACCGTGCGCGTGTTGTTCGTCACAGTCGATCCGCACCGCGACACGCCTGCGATTTTGAAAAAGTATGAATCCCTCTTCGGGCCGGAGTTCGACGCGCTGCGTGGCACGCCAGACCAGCTGGCGGCGCTGGCGCGGCGTTACCGTGTCTCCTATTCCGTGACACCGGCGCACGACGGCATTCCTTATACGGTGACGCACAGTTCCGTCATTTACGCTTTCGGCCGCGATGGCCGGGCGCTGCTGCTGTTGTCGAAGCTGCGCGGCGACAAGCCGGACATCACCGGCACGGCGGCGGACCTCACGCGGCTTGTGGACTGGAAACAGGAATAGTTTTCTTCTCTTTTTTCTCTTCCGACAATCTATAAAAATTCAATACCACAAGTAAGCCGATCACGCTCATCATGCTGGGCGGATCCCAGCTGACGATGCCGCCGATGTGCTGGTCGGTGATGGCGCTGATGGAGGGGTAAAGCCGCCCGCAGAGATTGTAATAAGGGTAGATGTCGCGATTGGAAAAGACTATGAAGGCGCCGAGGATGATCTGCGGGAACATGACGGCGATGCTTAAAACCCCCCGCGCGACGAACGACAGCCGCGCGGGCGGCTTCGGGCGCCGGTCGAGCACCAGCGTCCAGAAGAGGAGGCCGTCGATTGTCATGCTGGCGTTCATCAGGAAATAAAGCCGCGGGTCCGTCATGGCGCGGAAATTGACGTCTGGGATCAGCCAGAAATAAAACAGGCCGGAGAACAAAAACACCGCCAGCACGGGCTGCTGGAGTGCGCGCACCACGGCGGAGGAAAAACGGTGGTCGGTGATGCGCCGCGCCCAGCGCGGCATGCCGCGCCGCAAGGTTTCGCCTGCGCCGCTGAGCGCGATCAGGAAAGGCCCGTCGTGATGCATGATGACGTGCTGGATGCGGTCGAGAAAGAACATATGCTGCGCCATGTAGTCGAAATGCGTTTGCAGCACGGCGTAAATCAGCGCGAGGCCGAGCAGGAAGAAAAGGACGCGCCACCATGGCAGGAGCTCCTGCGGGCTCGCGGCGGCCTGGCCGCGAAAAAACCACAGCGCTGCGAACGCGGGCGCGAGATATTCGCACCATGAAAAATCCCACGGCATCCAGAATGGCTGGAAGGCGGGATGCACGGTCGAAATCCAGCATAAAACCGCGCCGCCGGCGAGAATGGCGGCAGATTGCAGGAGGTGGGCGTGATTTACGGCGTTTTCCGGCTTCATGGCGCTGATGATATTGCCATGTCAGGCTTTTGTCGATAGACTGTTTTTCCAAGCCTTTTTGCCCGCTACAAGGAGCTTTACATCCGTGAAATCAACCCTTTTTTCCATCTTTTGCGCCTGTCTCCTGTCCTTAAGCGCGTTTTCAATATTCCGGAGGCCTTTGCGGGCGCAGGGACTTATGTGCTGAATACGCGCGCGATGCCGCTGGGCGATGGACATGTCAGCCATGTTCCCAAGTCCGGCTATGTCATTATGTCTGCCGCAAGCATTTTCACATCGGCCGGCAGGCGCCCGCCGGAAACTGGATCCACGGCGGTGTATGGGATTTGCAGCAAAAATTCGCCGCCGAAGGGCGCGTCGAGTGGCCGAGCGCTTTCTTTTCCGTCAAGACCAAAGGCGACCAGAGGATTCTTTTCGGCAACGCTGTCCCCGTGAGCGGAATAACGGGCATTTTCCCGGTCGGGCGGAGCGATCCGGCCTTCAATATCGACCCCAACCCAAACCGCATCAGCGCGCAGCGCATTGAGATGGTCGTGCCGCGCCATCCCGCCCTCGCGGCCCAGCCGTCGTGCGTGCCGATGGGCATGATCGGCGTGATGACGAATGGCGTCGCGCTTTTCAGCGCGCTTGACGATACGGGCCATGATGCCGTCGCGCACGAAATGCAAGACAAGTGCAACGGCCATCCCGACGCTCTGGGCATGTACCATTATCACGGGCCGAGCCCTTGCGTGAAGGGCTGGGACCGGAACAACACGGTGATCGGCTACGCGATCGACGGCTTTCCCATCACCAGCATGTTTGACGCGCACGGCCGCGAGATCACCGACAAGGACCTCGACGTTTGCCACGGACGCGTCGGGCCGGTCGTGCTGGACGGGAAGACCGTGAAAATCTACCACTACGTCATGACGCGCGAGTATCCCTACACCCTCGGCTGTTTCCGCGGCACGCCCGTCGCCGCCGCCATGATGCAGGGAAGGCAAAGACCCCGCCGCCCGCCGCCGCAAGAGGCCGTGCAGGCCTGCGCGGGATCGGCCTCCGGCGCGCCGTGCGGCTTCTTCACGCCGTGCGGGGACGAAGTGCAGGGCACCTGCCGCGACGTTGCGGACGGGGAGATGGCCTGCGTGCCGCAAGGCCGCTAAATTTAGTATTTTGTGCCGCAAGGCCGCTCAATCGGCTTCAGGCCGCAGGCGAGGAAGAGGGCGCGGGTGCGAGGCTGCTTTCCGTCTTGCCGACGACCCCATCGCCTATCTTGTTGTCGTTGGCGTCTTTGCTGCCCAGTTTTTCGATGAACAGCGTCTGCGTCGGGTAGGCGAAGTCGATCTTCAGTTCGTTGAACTTGCGCAGCAGGATGAGGTTGATCGCCTGCTGGATGTCCATATAGGCGTTGTAGTCCGCTATGGTGACGAAGTAGACGTATTCGAAATCGAGGCTCGAGGCGCCGAAGCCTTTGAAGTGCGCGCGGTCAAAGCGCGTCTGCTGCTGCGACTCGATGGCGGCGCGGATGATCGGCGGGATGGCTTCCAGCAGCTCCGGCGGCGTCTGGTAGGTGACGCCGATCGACCCGACCACGCGGCGCTGGTACATGCGGCCATAGTTGTGGATGCGGCTTTGCAGCAGGTTGGTGTTGGAAAAAACCAGCTCCTCGCCCGAAATGCTGCGCAGGCGCGTCGTCTTGAGGCCGATGTGCTCGACGGCGCCCATATGCGCATCGACAATGAGAAAGTCCCCGACGATAAAAGGCTTATCGAGTACGATGGACAGCGAGGCGAGCAGGTCGCCGAGCGTGCTTTGCACCGCGAGGGCGATGGCGACGCCGCCGATGCCCAGACCGGTGACCAGCGTGCGGATGTTGATGCCGGCGTTGTCGAGCGCCAGCAGGAAAATGCAGATCCAGATGGTCGCGCTGATCACCACGCGCAGCGCGCCGAGCGTCGTCACCGTCGAGGGGCTGGTCTTCATCTGGCGGTTGTAATAGTAGGTGTACCAGTCGCGGTAGATCGTATCGATCCAGAATCCGACCTGCAGGAAGAGGATGAAGGCGGTGATCTGGCGGATGTCCTGCTCGATGTGCGCCGGCAGGTCGGCGAACAGGCCGCCGACCCAGAAGGAAACGGCGATCAGCGAAACGACTTTGGTGTTCTCGAACGTGTGCAGCGTGTGCTTGAGCCAGCTGAGGTAGCGCTTTTGCGGCATTTTCTTCAAACGCCAGGTGATGACGGTTTTCAGAAAATAAAGCACCACGAAGGAGACGACCGCCGCCGCGAGGAAAATCGCCCAGACCATCGGATTGTGCCCGAGGACGGTGTCCTGCTCGAGATAATGCAAAATGTTTTTCACGCGCGCCCCTTGATGCCGGAAGATACGCTGTCACTATAGGATATTTGGTGCAGCGCTGTCTATACCGGGGCAAGGGATATACGGCGCATGGGACCGCCGCCGCGGCGGTTTTTGGTTTTTAAAAAAGCGAAGCGGCATATGGCGTCCCATGTGCCGCTTCGCCGAACCGCTCCATCCCGCTTCAGGCGGAGTGGGACATCTGGAACATCCGGCCCGTAAAAGCGCCGCCGTTGAACGTCATAGCGCCGCCGGAGCACGAGCAGTCCGGTCAGGGTGAGAACCTCGCTGTGCAAAGGCATGGTGAGAGCAAGGATGCCGAGCACGACGGCCCCGGCGCCCGCCAGAACCTGCGCGGCAATGGCGCCGCTCACCGCCCCGTGCGCGATTTTTTCGCCAAGGTCGGTGAGGCCGGCAACATGCGCCTTGAGGTTGTTGAGGCGTTCGAGCCCGGCCGCGTCCAGCACCAGCGCTGCGCCGCCGACGATGACGGAAACCGCCATCAGCGTCTCGGGATAAAAGCCGAGCAGGGCGAGAATGCCGAGGACCGCCGCGCTGCATCCGGCAAGGATTTCGACCGTAATGCCGCTGCCGAGGATGGCGGCGTTGTAGCGGCCTGGAGCCATCATGCGGAGCAGGCTCGAATATTCTCTGGCGATGGCCGTGCCTTGCGCGAGCAGCGCCGCGCCGAAGACAATGCCGGCGATAGAGGTGATGAGCCCGGTATCGCCGCGCACGAGGCCGATGATAGCCAGCACTGCGACGGCGATTCCGGCCGCGGCCTCGATGACGAAGCCCATCGTTTCCACTTCCAGAACCGATTTCTCGTTATAGCGGGTGATTGTTTCATTGGTGGATGACATGTCTGTTCTCCCTTCAATCCTGTAGTTGTTGAAATCTCTTCTCTGCATCAGTCAGAACTCCCCTGTCCATCCTCCGGTAGCATGTTATGTCATAGATCGGCTTTGATGCCCATCAATACGCGTATAAAAAACATGCGCACGCGTTTATGTCGCGTCCTTATGCCTATTGTTCATGACGGCTTTGGCGCGCAGGCATGCGCCGTCACGGCGCGGCTTTTCAGCCACGGGCATTCAGGGGCGGTTTGAAAAAGGAGAGATTATTTCTTCCGGCGCGCTTTTTTGCGCGGCGCGGGCTTCTTTTTTGCCCTTTTTGGCGCGGCGGATTTTTTCTTTTTCGTTTTCTTGGGAACGGCGGGCTTCTGCTGCGCTTTTTGAGGTGCCGCCTTTTTCACCGCCGGCTTCTTGCGCGGTTTTTTGGCGGGCTTGGCGTCGGCGCCGATCCATTTTTCCGCAGCGCGGCGGTCGGCGAGGTCGAAGACCTTCACCACCCCGGGGAAAAGCGGGGCGAAGGCGTGCGCCATGGCGCGGAGCCATGGGACGTCGGTGACGAGGGCGATGCCGCTGAAGCTTGTCCAGTGCTTCAGGGCGAAGGCGGTGTCGTCCCACATCGCGTGGGCGTCGTAGCCGTAAAAGTCTTTTCCGGCGACATAAAACAGCCGCAAGGCTTTATGTCTGGCAAGCTTCCTTTCGGCTTCGGGGATCAGCACCTCGCGGTAATCCGCATCCGTGATGCGGCCGCGTGCCTCGACGCCGAGAACGTGATCGGGAAGTCCCTTGATGAGTCTGAACATATGTGCCGTCCTTTCCGGCGCCGCGCGCCCTGTTGCGAGAAAGTTACGCGCAATCTTGCGCCGAGCACCTGCCCTTTGTCAAACGGTGGATGGAATCCGCGCGGAGAAAATTCAGACGAAAAGATTGAGATAATTGGTGTTGTTTCCGGTGCCGATCGCGCTGTTGCCGTAGCCGGTCGCGGCTTGCGAGAGGACGTCCGTTCCGCCTTTGGCAAAAGCGTCTAGGACGGTGTTGCTCTGGCCACTGTTGATGAGCTGCGCGTTTCCCACGTTGGTCTGCGTCTTGGCGAGACTGACCTGAATGGCGTCCGCCAGAAAACCGTTGTTGACGAACTGGGTGGCGCCGACGGCGCCGTTGTTGTTGGGGTCGAGTTTCGCCCACAGAGCCTCGGCCTGCTGGGGCGTGCCGCCTTCCGCGTTCACCCCCGCCAGCACGTCCGATTTGCTGATGGTTTTTGTGCCGTTGACGTTAAACACGGCCCAGAGTGTCGAGAAGACCTGTGCCGCCGTCGGCGGCGTCCAGCGCGTGGATTGCGACGCGAGCGCTTGGAGTACAGAGGTGCTGTTCATCAGCATCTGCACGGTTTTTTCGGCGGTGAAAGGATTGGTGGCCAGCACGTCAGCTACGTTCTTTTTGACGGTGACGAGGTTCTGGCCCACGGAGTCCTTGAGAAAGACGCTGTTGGTAAACTGTTTTTCGGTCATGGTGGAGGCGGCGCCGGGGTTGATCTGCGTCCAGAGCGCGTAGGCATCTCTGGTCTTGCCGCCTGCGGATGTCACGGCCTTCGCCACGTCGGCGAGAGTGATGGTCTGGTTATCATTGGGGTTGATGACCGTCCAGAGTGTCGAGGCGGTCTGCTGCGCGGTGGGCGGCGCATCGGTCGTGCTCTGCATCGCCAGCATGTTCGTCATGTTGTCGCTGGTGAGCAGCGTCTTGATCGTCTTGCTGGCCGTGGCGGCGATGCTTGTGCTCTGCGTCAGCAGCGCTTTTGACACGTTCTGCTGGATGGCGGTGAGGTTCGTGTTGACGGAGCTTTGCACGTAGGCGCTGGTTTCGAACTGCATGGCATTGAGGGTGTAGCTGCCGCCGGGGTTGATCTGCGTCCAGAGCGCGTAGGCGTTGCTGACCAGGCCGCCCTGGGCCTGCACGGCGTTTTGAAGATCTGCCAGCGTGATGCTGCTGGCGTTATTGACGTCGACGAGCTTCCAGAGCGCGGCGGCGGCCTGCCCCACCGAGGCCGGCGTATTGCCCGGATACATCGACGTGATGGTATTGGCGAGATCGTTGCTGGTGAGCATCAAATTCATCGTCGCGTTGGCCGAGACGATATTGGTGTAGCTGCTCGTTGTTGACGATACGCCTGAAACTGTGGTCATGGGCTGCGTCCCTTTCTGGAAGACTCAACATATTTCCCATCGCGCGCCAAGGATTCTCCCGGCACATACACTATACTTCTATTATCTCAGGGTTTCCTTTAAGGAAGGGTAAATTACTAGTTAACGTAATATTAATTAATTTCAGGCAAAAAAAAAGGAGCCGGTTTGTTACGGAACGGCTCCCTTTGAAAAAAACAAAGACACATACAGCTGCTAAGATTTTTGCTGTGCCCCCTTGTATGCGCGATTCGGATTCTTGTCAAATTTTATACGGAAAATTGGGTTAAAAAGGAACTTGGGGCAAAGGAACTCGAAATCCTAAAGCCTTTCAGGTACAGTGAAATCCGCATTTTACAGGAAGGATTGAACGATGTCGGAAACCCCCGAAACTTATGATCTTGTGGTGATCGGCTCCGGCCCCGGCGGCTATGTCTGCGCGATTCGCGCGGCGCAGCTGGGCCTCAAAACCGCCTGCATCGAGAAGGACAAGACCCTCGGCGGCACCTGCCTCAATGTCGGCTGCATCCCCTCCAAGGCGCTCCTCAGCGTGTCGGAGAAGTACGAGCAGGCACAGCACCAGTTCGCGGGCCTCGGCATCGACGTGGGATCGCCCAAGGCCGATGTCGCCAAAATGATGGCGCATAAAGACGAGGTCGTCTCCGCCAACACGCAAGGCATCGCCTTTCTGTTCAAGAAGAACAAGGTGACGCACATCGTCGGCACGGGATCGATCAAATCCGCCGGCGTTGTTGAAGTGGATGGCAAAGCCATCCGTGCCAAAAACATCGTCATCGCCACCGGCTCGGAATCGACGCCGCTCAAAGGCATCGATGTCGACGAAAAGCAGATCGTCACCTCCACGGGCGCTTTGTGCTTTGAAAAAGTGCCAAAGACGCTGGCGGTTATCGGCGGCGGGGTGATCGGCCTTGAAATGGGAACGGTGTGGCAGCGGCTCGGCGCGAAAGTCACGGTCATCGAGTTTCTCGACCGCATTCTGCCGACGATGGATGGCGAGCTTTCCAAAGAAGCGAAAAAAATCCTCGCCAAGCAAGGCATGGAATTCAAGCTCTCCACCAAAGTCACGGCTGCGAAACCCACCAAGGGCAAAGTCACGCTGACGCTGGAGCCTGCGGCGGGCGGCGCTTCAGAAACATTGGAAATTGAAAATGTATTGCTCGCCATCGGCCGCCGGCCTTATACGCAGGGCCTCGGCCTCGATAAAGCCGGCGTGAAAACCGACAAGCGCGGCTGCGTCGAGATCGACGATCATTTCCAGACGAACATCAAGGGCATTTATGCCATCGGCGACGTGGTGCGCGGCGCGATGCTGGCGCACAAGGCGGAAGACGAGGGCGTCGTGGTGGCGGAAATCATCGCGGGCCAGTCGGGACATATCAATTACGACGCCATTCCGGGCGTGGTCTATACGTCGCCTGAAGTCGCCAGCGTCGGCTTCACCGAAGAGCAGCTGAAAGAAAAAGGCGTCGCCTACAAAGCGGGCAAATTCCCCTTCATGGCCAACGGCCGCGCCCGCGCCATGGCGGCGACCGACGGCTTCGTGAAAATTCTCGCCGACGCCAAGACCGACCGCGTGCTCGGCTGCCACATCATCGGCCCCGAGGCGGGCACGCTGATCGCCGAGGTCGTTTCGGTGATCGAATTCGGCGGCTCGGCGGAGGACATCGCCCGCACCTGCCACGCGCACCCGACACTCAACGAAGTGGTGAAGGAGGCCGCGCTCGCGGTGGCCGGTCGGCCGATACATATTTAGCGGATTAAACGGTCCTTAGAACTTCGGACCGGAGGGTTTGCGGGGCTGCGGCGTTTTCTTTTGCAAAGGCGCAATAAGCTTGCCGTCTGCAGCGCTGATCACTTTATACCCAGAAAACTGATTTGCCACTTTTTGCGCTAGCTCATCTGAGGCGTAAAAGGTAATGCCGCAGGGAATGTCCGTCTCTTTTGCACTGTGAGAGATATATCCTTCCGCGACGGCGACGGGGCCGAACGGGGTTGGCGCACCATTTTTCAGCAGAAATTCGTTGACTTGACGAAACAGCGGCCGGTTGTCTTCCAGCAGTTTCTGATAGGCCGCCGTGCGCTCCTGCGTGTAGCCTTCTGTCCGCATTGTTTTCACAAGGTCTGTCATGGCTGGAATTTCGATGCCAAACAAAGTGCCTTTGATATGTATGCTCATATTTTTTCTTCCGTCTTGCTTTGATCCACGGGAACTATAGTTTTTATGCGCCATATATCAATATGACAGATCTCCGCTTACTTTACATAAAAAATTATGTAAAATATTGGATTGAGGAAGCCGTTTTGCTATAGTGAGAGCCGATTTTAACAACTTTGGGAAATGCGCATGTCAGCACAATCCGCCGGTCAAAAAAATCTGGCCAACAAACGTGAAATCAAAGCGCCGCACGGCACCAAGCTCTCCGCCAAATCATGGCTCACCGAAGCGCCGCTGCGCATGCTGATGAACAACCTCGACGCCGACGTGGCGGAGAACCCCGACGCGCTGGTGGTCTACGGCGGCATCGGCAAGGCGGCGCGCAACTGGGAATGTTTCGACAAGATCGTCGCGGCCCTGCAAACGCTCGAGGCCGACGAAACGATGCTGGTGCAATCCGGAAAGCCGGTCGGCGTGTTCAGGACCCACGCCGACGCGCCGCGCGTGCTGATCGCCAACTCCAATCTCGTGCCGCACTGGGCGACGTGGGAGAAGTTCCGCGAACTCGACGCCAAAGGCCTGATGATGTACGGGCAGATGACCGCGGGCTCGTGGATCTACATCGGCACGCAGGGCATCATTCAGGGCACCTACGAAACATTCGCCGAAGTCGGCCGCAAGCATTTTGGCGGCGACCTTAAGGGCAAATGGATTCTGACCGGCGGCCTCGGCGGCATGGGCGGCGCGCAGCCGCTGGCGGCAACGATGGCCGGCGCTTCGCTTCTGGGCGTCGAATGTCAGGCGAGCCGCATCGAGCGCCGCCTCGCAACCAAATATCTCGATAAAAAAGCCGAAACGCTGGATGAGGCGATCGAGATGATCCATGCGGCAAAAGAGCCGATTTCCGTCGGCCTGCTTGGCAACGCCGCGGAAATCTTCCCCGAGATCGCCCGCCGCGCCGAAAAAGACAAAAAGTTCCGCCCCGATATCGTGACCGACCAGACATCGGCGCACGACCCGCTCAACGGCTACCTGCCCGCGGGCTGGACATGGGACGAAGCCGAGAAGAAACGCTTGCAAGATCCGGACGGCGTGGTCAAGGCAGCGAAGGAATCCATGGCCGTGCAGGTGAGGGCGATGCTCGATTTTTGGAACCAGGGCATCCCCGTGCTCGACTACGGCAACAACATCCGCCAGATGGCCTTCGAGACCGGCGTCGAAAACGCCTTCGACTTTCCGGGCTTCGTGCCGGCCTATATCCGTCCGCTCTTCTGCCGCGGCATCGGCCCGTTCCGCTGGGCGGCGCTCTCCGGCGATCCGGAAGACATTTACAAAACCGACAAGCGCGTGAAAGAACTGATGCCGGACGACAAGCACCTGCACAACTGGCTCGATATGGCGCGGGAACGCATCAAATTCCAGGGCCTGCCCTCGCGCATCTGCTGGGTGGGCCTTGGTGACCGCGCGCGCCTCGGCCTCGCCTTCAACGAGATGGTGGCCTCGGGCGAGCTCAAAGCCCCCGTCGTCATCGGCCGCGACCATCTCGACAGCGGCTCGGTCGCCTCGCCCAACCGCGAAACCGAAGACATGAAGGACGGCTCTGACGCCGTTTCCGACTGGCCGCTCCTGAACGCTCTGTTGAACACCGCCAGCGGCGCGACATGGGTCTCGCTGCACCACGGCGGCGGCGTCGGCATGGGCTTTTCGCAGCACGCGGGCATGGTGATCGTCGCCGACGGCACGGAAGACGCGGCGCGGCGCATCGCGCGCGTGCTGACCAACGATCCTGCCACCGGCGTGATGCGCCATGCGGACGCGGGCTATCAGGAGGCTATCGATTGCGCGCATGAAAAAGGCCTGAAACTGCCGATGGTCGATTAAATGAAAAAGCTGACGCTGAAACCGGGCGAAGTCTCTCTCTCCACCTTGCGCGCCGTGTCGCGCGGCCATATTCCGCTTGCGCTCACCGCCGCCGCCTATAAAAAAATAGAGGCCAGCAAAAAGACCATCGACGGCATTCTCAAAGCGGGCAAGACGGTCTATGGCATCAACACCGGCTTCGGCCTGCTCGCCAAGGTGAATATCACCGAAGACAAGCTGGAAACCCTGCAGCGCAATATCGTCTTGAGCCACGCAACGGGCGTCGGCAAGTTTCTGGAAGACGACGTGGTGCGCCTCGCGCTGCTGCTGAAGATCAACGCGCTCTCGCAAGGCTACTCCGGCGTGCGCCGCGCGGTAGTCGATTTCCTGCTCGCGCTTTATAATAAAGAGATTTATCCCTGCATCCCTGAAAAAGGCTCGGTCGGCGCGTCCGGCGATCTTGCGCCGCTGGCGCATTTGAGTTTGCCTTTGATCGGCGCGGGGCAGGTGCGCGTGAGGGGGAAGGTGATGTCCTCGCAAGCCGCGCTCAAAAAATATAAATTAAAGCCGCTCGATCTCGCGCCCAAAGAAGGCCTCGCGCTGCTGAACGGCACGCAAATCTCGACCGCGCTGGCGCTGACCGGCCTGTTCGCGGCGGAAGATTGCTATGCCGCCGCGCTGGTGGCAGGCGCGCTCTCCGTCGACGCGGCGAAAGGCTCGACCACGCCGTTCGATCCCGAAATCCATCGCGTGCGCCGCCAGAAAGGCCAGATCGACGCGGCGAAAGTCTACATCAAGCTGCTCAAAGGCAGCGCCATCCGCGCTTCCCACGCGCACGCGCACGACCCCAAGGTGCAGGACCCTTACTGCCTGCGCTGCCAGCCGCAGGTGATGGGCGCGTGCCTCGACCATATGCGCTTCGCGGCGGATATTTTCCACCGCGAGGCCAACGCCGTCACCGACAATCCGCTGATCTTCCCGAGCATGAACACCACCAAGTCCGGCGGCAATTTTCACGCCGAGCCGGTCGCGCTCGCCGCCGACACGCTGGCGCTGGCGATCTCCGAAATCGGCGGCATGAGCGAGCGGCGCATCGCCATGCTGATCGACCACAAAATCAGCGGCCTGCCGCCGTTTCTGGTGAAGGACGCGGGCGTCAATTCCGGTTTCATGATCGCGCATGTCACGGCGGCGGCTCTGGCTAGCGAAAACAAGTCACTGGCGCACCCCGCCAGCGTCGACAGCCTGCCGACCTCCGCCAATCAGGAGGACCACGTGAGCATGGCGACCTTCGCCGCGCGGCGTTTGGGCGATATGGCGGCGAACACGGCGACGATCGTCGGCGTCGAGCTGCTGGCGGCCTGTCAGGGCGTCGAATTTCACGCGCCGCTCAAAACCGCGCCGGCGCTGCAAAAGGCGCTGAAGACGGTGCGCGGCCGCGTCGGCCATTATACCAAAGACCATTATTTCGCGCCGGACATCCGCGTCGCCACGGAGATGGTCGCGGAAGGCGCGTTCCTGCCGTGGGTGCCGAAAGGGCTCTTGCCGTGCAGCTGAAACGCCTGATCAGGGGCGCGACGCCGCTGCTCCTCAGCATGCCGCACATGGGCACGTTCGTTCCGGCAGACATCAAGGCGCGCATGACGCCCGAAGCCCTGAAGCTCCCAGATACCGACTGGCACGTGGACAAGCTTTACTGGTTCGCGCTCGAGATGGACGCCGGCGTGCTGACACCCACCCATTCGCGCTACGTGGTCGACCTCAATCGCCCGCAGGACGATGCCGACCTTTATCCCGGGCAGGTGAAAACCGGCCTTTGCCCGATGAAAACCTTTGCGGGCGAAAAAATTTACAAGGACGGCGAAGAGCCCGACGATATCGAACTCATCAACCGCGTCGCCGCCTACTGGCTGCCCTACCACGAAGCGCTGGAGATGGAGCTGAGAAGGCTAAAGGACGAATTCGGCTACGCGATTTTGTACGATGCCCATTCCATCTGCTCGCGCGTGCCGCTGCTGTTTGAAGGACAATTGCCGGATTTGAACCTCGGCTCGGCGCGCGGCGCGTCCTGCGCGCCGGAGATGGCGGCGGCGGCGCTGGCGGCGGCGCAAAGCGGGGATTATTCCGCGGTGCTGGACGGACGCTTCGTCGGCGGACATATCACGCGCCACTACGGCAAGCCGGAAGAAAACATCCACGCGCTGCAGATGGAGCTTTCGTGGGTGAACTACATGGACGAGAAATTTCCCTACCGTTACGACGCGACGAAAGCCGAAAGGCTGCAAAAGACGCTGCAGCCCGTTCTGCAGGCGCTGCTCGACTGGGGCGAAAAAAACTACGGATAAAAATTATACCGGCGGGCGCGGGAAGTAATAGCAAAGATCGCGCGGATGATCGATGTCCCACAGCACGACGTCGGCGACCTTGCCGGCTTCCAGCGTGCCGCAGATATCGTCCATGCCGAGTGCCTTCGCGGCGTTGCGCGTGACGCCGAGCAGCGCCTCTTCGGGCGTGAGGCGGAAGAAGGTGCAGCTCATGTTGAGCATCAGCAGCAGGGAGAGCGTCGGCGAGGTGCCGGGATTGTGGTCGGTGGCGATCGCCATCGGCACGCCGTGTTTGCGCAAGAGGTCGACCGGCGGCGTCTGTTTTTCGCGCAGATAATAAAACGCGCCGGGCAAAAGCACCGCGACGGTTCCCGCCGCCGCCATTGCCTTCACGCCCGCTTCGTCGAGATATTCGATATGGTCGGCCGAGAGGGCGCCAAATTCCGCCGCCAGCGCCGCGCCGCCCTGATTGGAAAGCTGCTCGGCGTGCAGCTTGACAGGCAGGCCGAGCTCTTTGGCCTTTTTGAAGACTTTTTCCATCTGGGCGCGGGAAAAGCCGATGTTCTCGCAAAAGCCGTCCACCGCGTCGATCAGTTTTTCTTCATGTAGCGCGGGCAGCATGTCGTTGCAGACATGGTCGATGTAATCGACGGCGCGGTTTGCGTATTCCGGCGGCAAAGCGTGCGCGCCGAGGAAGGTGCGCTGGATGCGCAGGCCCATGTCGTCGCGCATCATGGTCGCGACGCGCAGCATCTTGCGCTCGGTGGCGAGATCGAGGCCGTAGCCGGATTTCATCTCGAAGGTGGCGACCCCTTCGAGCAGCATGGTGCGCAGGCGGCGCAAGGCGAGCTCGTAAAGCTCTTCTTCCGAGGCCGCGCGCGTCGCGCGCACGGTCGAGAGAATCCCGCCGCCGGCGCGTGAGATCTCCTCGTAAGAGACGCCCTGCAGCCTTTTTTCGAATTCGGCGGCGCGGTCGCCAGCGTAAATCAGGTGCGTGTGGCAGTCTGCAAGCGCGGGCGTCACCCATTTCGCGGCGCAATCGGTCGTTTCGCCCGCCTGATAATCTTTCGGCAAAGCGTCCGCTGCGCCGACGAAGGCGATTTGCCTGTCCTTGATGCCGATGGCGGCGTTTTCGATTATGCCTAAACCGTTACCCTCTTTCGGGACCATCGTCGCGGCGTTCACGTTGACCAGCAGCCTGTCGAAGATCATTTATATTGCCTTTTTGAAATGGTGTCTTACTATTTATAGAGAGAGGTTTTATCCATGACAACGCTTTTCGCGCCCACGGCGCTGCTGCCCGACGGCTGGGCGGACAACGTCCTCATCGAGATCGACAGGGACGGCTGGATCGTCGGCGTCGACGCCTTCAAGGCCGCGCCGGCGGACGGCAAGGATGTCGAAACCGTCGCGGGCGCGCTGGTGCCCGGCATGCCCAACGTGCACAGCCACGCTTTCCAGCGCGCCATGGCGGGGCTGACCGAGCGCGCCGGCGGCAAGAAGGACAATTTCTGGTCGTGGCGCGAGACGATGTACCGCTTTTTGATCGACCTCACGCCCGAGGACATGGAGGCCATCGCGGCGCAAACTTACGTCGAGATGCTGAAGGGCGGCTATACCTCGGTCGGCGAATTCCATTACATCCACCACAGCCGCGAGGGCAAGCCGTATGAAGACCGCGCGCTGATGTCGCGGCAGGTGATCAAGGCCGCGCTCGAGGCGGGCATCGCCATTACGCACATGCCGGTGCTTTACGCATACAGCGGCTTCGGCGCGCAGCCGCCGGCCGAGGCGCAAAAGCGCTTCGTCAACACCGTGCCGGAGATGATGAAGATCGTCGCGGCGCTGGAGAAGGATTACGCCACCGTGCCGCAGGTGACGCTGGGCTTCGCGCACCACAGTTTGCGCGCCGTGTCGCCGGAGATGATGCGCGAAGGCACGCGCGCCGCGCGCGATCTTCTGCCGCAGGCGCCGATCCACATCCACGCCGCCGAGCAGACCACCGAGGTGGAGGGCTGTCTCGAATGGTCGGGCAAGCGCCCGGTCGAATGGCTGCTGGAGAACGGTAACGTCGACGAGCGCTGGTCCTTCATCCACTGCACGCATCTCGCCGAAGCCGAGATGGAGGCGCTGGCGTCTTCGGGCGTCGTCGTCGGCCTCTGCCCGACGACGGAGGCCAACCTCGGCGACGGCGTCTTTCCGCTGGTGCCGTTCTTTCAGGCGGGCGGCAGTTTCGGCATCGGCTCCGACAGCCACATCTCTATCAGCGTGACGGAAGAGCTGCGCTGGCTGGAATACGTGCAGCGTCTGGTGTTGCGCGAGCGCACGGTCATCAAGGAGCCGGACAATCCCTCGGTCGGCGCGGTGCTATTCGAGCAGGCGCTCGCCGGCGGCGCGCGGGCGCTCGGCCGCCGCACGGGAAAAATCGAGATCGGCCACCGCGCGGATTTTCTGGTGCTCGACCAGAGCCTGCCCTGCATGACGGGCAAGCTGCGCGATCATATCCTCGACACCGCCATCTTCGCCGTGAACGAAAATCCGGTGAAGGACGTGATGGCGGGCGGGCGCTGGGCCATCCGCGACCGCCATCACAAGCGCGAGGAGCAGATTCTCGCCCGCTACCGCGAGACGATGTCCAAATTCAAGTAATTCACTGAAAATAAAATATTATTCCAGATGCTGGCCGAACCAGCAGGCGAGCGTTTCGGCGATAAAGGCCGCATCCTCGTCGCCGCGTTCGAGCAGGTGGGTCGCGCCCTCGCTCAAAGGAAGGATCTCGGCGTCGCACACGGCGCGGCTGCGGATGTCCGCCGCGTTGTGAAACGGGACGATGTCGTCGTGCGGCGCGTGGAAGATGAAAAGCCGCTTCTTCAGCGCGGCCATCGCGCCGGCCATGTCGTAGGTTTCCATGTCGTCGACCATGGCTTTTTTGACGGTGTATTTGCGTCCCGTCACGGTCATCTCCGCCATGTCGCCGGAGATTTTAACGAGGTCGTGGCGGCGCAGGCCGTTGACGACGTGCCGCGGGTCGGCGGGCGCGCCGAGCGTGGCGACGGCTTGCAGCGACGGCACCTGCGACGCGGCGGCGAGCGCGGCCGTGCCGCTGATGCTGTGGCCGATAAGCAGCTTCGGCGCGGCATATTCCTTTTCAACCGCCCTGCAGGCGGCGACGATGTCGAGAATGCGCGTCGAGAAGCTGGTTTCGGCGAAATTTCCTTCGCTGGCGCCGAGGCCGGTGAGGTCGAAGCGCAGCATGGCGACGTTGCAGTTGGTCAGCGCGCGGCAGACCTTGTGCGCGGCGTGTGATTCCCTGGTGCAGGTGAAGCAGGGCGCGTAAACGCCGTAGAACAGGGGCGGCGCGGCGGGCAGTTCCAGGAGTCCGGCCAGCGTCTGCCCGCGGTCGTTGCTGAAGGAAAAAGGAACGGTGCGGTGGCTCATAGGCAAAGTGTCACGGCGCGGCGGGCGCGGCGGTTTGCGGCGGTGGCGCGGCGGTTTGCGTGAACGGCATCGTAGGCTTTTTCTGCTTTTGAGAGGCCGTGCCGCTGCCGAAGAGAATTTCATCGCGCCGCTTCAGCTCGATTTCACGGCTCAGCGGCAGGGCGCTGAACCAGGCGGTCAGCTCCTGCTTCAGCTCGGCGTTCTGCCGGGACGGCATGTTGTCGATATTGTGCGTATCCTGCTCGTAGCGCGCGCGCGCCGCGCGTTCATGGGTGATGGCGATATGCGCCTGCTCGGCGGGGGTAAGCGCCTTGAAAGCCATGCTCCGGACATGCGTCTCTGCGGCATGTCCCGCCAGCGGCACGGCGACGGCAGGGGGCGCGACCGGCGCGACGGCAGGGGCTGTCGGCGGCACGGGCTTTTGTACCGAGGCTGCGGGGGCATTCGATGTTTGGGCAAAGACGGCGCTGACGAGCGTTACAGTAAGTGCGGCGGCGAGGGCGGCGGGCAGGAGCGATTTTTTGATGGACATAATCTCATTCCTTGAAGGATGTGAAAAGGCAGGCAGCGTCGCGCCCATTATCCACGGATTTGCGCGCGAGATAAAGAGCGGGCACAGGAGAAAAGAAAAATAGGCGGCTTTTTACCAGAAAGAAATCGCCGGCAGGGCGAAAAGATAAAAACGGCATGGTTATTCAATGAAATAACCGCTCTTTTGGTGTATTCTCAAAGTGGGGGATTTTGTTTAGATGTCTTTGGGAACAAAGCTCGAAAAGAACTTTGCCGCGCCGGTGAAATGGCGGCTGGTCGCGCTGGGGCTGCTGCTGGCCGTGGCGTCGTTCGCCGCCGCGCGCGCTGCCGAGCCGCAACTCGTCATCAAGACCGGCGGGCACAAAAATTTCGCGCGCGTGGTTTTCGATTGTCCGGAGCTGACGGGCTACCGCGTAACGCAACAAGGCAACCTTCTGCGCGTCACGCTCTCCACGACCGCTGTGCCGAAAATCGTCACCGCCGATACGGACAGGGTTAAAAGCGTCACGGCCAAGCAGGGCGCGAACGGAACGCTGAACGTCGATATCTTTACGGCCGGAGGCGCGACCTACAAGGATTTCCGCTGGGACAACAAAATCGTCGTCGATGTTTACGGCGCGGTGAAAAACAAAACGGCGGCGTCCGCAAAAACGCCAGCGCCCAAAACAACGCAAGCTTTAGGCATGCCCTTCGGTCCTGCGGGCGCGGCGGCGGCAAGTCCAGCGGCGCCCCAGCCCATAGCCCTCGCGCCGAAAAAAAGCCTCGCCGAAAAAGCGGAAGACAAGGTCAATGCGCTGATCTCCAGTCTGACAGGGCATCAGGAACCCGCCAAAACGAAGACCGGTCCCGCCGTGCGCGCTGCGCCCGTGACGCCGGTGACGTCGGTCGACGAGGCGCGGGTGCTGTCCGATCCGGAGGCGATCGCCGCGGCGGGTTTGCCGGGCGGTACTGAATCTCTGCTGCCGATCTGGAATCTCCCCATCACCATGCCCGACGGCGGCGTGTTGCCCGCGGCCGTGCCCAATGCCAAAATCGTGACGCCGCCGCCGGTGCCGCCCGGCGAAGCCGACCAGACGGCGACGGTCAGCATCTCCTCTCTGACGCCGCTGCGCCTCGCCGTGTTCGTCCGCGCCCGCGCGCTGTGGATCGTGACGGACGCGACGGGCGTCAACGTGCAGACGCCGGTCGTGGCGGGGCCGATGGCGAGCATGGTTTCCGGCCCGCAAGTGCTGCCGTTGCAGGGCGGCACGGCCTTCCGCTACGTTCTGCCGAAAAGGGCTTATTATCCCGTCGTGACCAAGCGGGATCTTTCGTGGAAGGTGGAGCTGCTGCCCTATCCGCCCTCCGCCGCGCGCGCGCCGTTGTCGGCCGACGTGCGCATCGAAACGGAGCCGAAAACCCTTCGGAACATTCTCGCGGTTTACCTCCGCGGCGCGGGCACTCCCCTGACCGTCGTCGATCCGGAAGTCGGCGACCGGCTTTTCGTCGTGCCGACCAATCTGGCCGGAGAGGCCGTCTCCGATGCCCGCCATATGCCCGATCTCGACATCATTCCCGCCGTGACGGGCATGGTCGTCGATCCGCGGAATGACAAGCTCAGCGTCCGGATTCTCAGTCTCACGGACGAAGCGGCGCCAGCCGCCGCGAACGACAAAGGCAAAAACAAAGGCAAAGATAAAGATAAAGAGAAAAAGCAGGAGAAGGTACAGGCGGGGCCGGACACGCTCGCCAGCGCCGCCGCCGGCCCCTTCAATCACGTCGTGGTGATCACCGCGCCGCACGGTCTGGCCGTCACGCCCAACGGCGCGGTGCTGCGGCTGGTCGGCACGCCCACCGCGGCGGAGAACGACGACAGCAACCGTCTGTTCGATTTCCCCAACTGGCGGCACGGCGGGCTGAAATATCTGCAGAAAAAAGAATCCGCCATGACCGCGCGCATCGCCGCTGCAGGGACGCCGGAAGAGCGCGTCGGACGGATGATGGACCTCGCCAAACTCTATTTCGCGAACAATTTCGGGCAGGAGGCGCTGGCGGTTCTCGACCTCGCCAGACGCGAGAACCCGCATATCGTCGAAAACCCCGACTATCTCGCCATCAGCGGCGCGGCCAACGCCGAGGCGGGCCATTACAACGCGGCGCTGAACGATCTTTCCAGCCCGCTGGTGCGCCCGTCTCCGGAGGTGAATTTGTGGATCGGCTATGCCGCGGCGGCGACGGAACAGTGGAAGGAGGCCGAGCGCACCTTCCCGCGCAGCAACCGCCTGCTGCTGCAGTATCCCGACAATCTCGCCATCCCCTTCACCATCTACATGGCGGAGGCGGCGCTGCACCTCGGCCACACCGCGCAGGCGAACCGTCTGCTCGCCTCGATCAACAAGACCTCCGCCGCGCTCAACCCGCACTACCGAGCCGCGATCAATTACCTGCGCGGCGTCTCCTACGCGCAGCAGGGCGAGCCGGAAAAGGCCGAAACGCTGTGGGTGCCGGTCGCGAACGGGCTCGACCGCCTTTACCACACCAAGGCCAGCCTGTCGCTGGCACGCCTGCTGCTGCAGCAAAAGAAGATCACGCTGAAGGACGCCATCAACCGCGTGGACAGCCTGCGCTTCGCGTGGCGCGGCGACGGCCTCGAGGTGAATATTCTCCACACGCTCGGCGCTTTGAAGGTGCAAAACGGGCAGATCCTCTCCGGCATGGAAGACATGAAGCAGGCGATGCAGCTGTCGGTGAGCCTGAATGACGATCCCTCGCCGATCCAGAACGATTTGCAGCGCGTTTTCGTCGATCTCTTCACCTCGAACGACACTGGCAAGGTCGCGCCGCTGCAGCTGGTCGCGATTTACAACGAGTTCAGCGCGCTCACGCCCGAGGGGCCGGAAGGCAACACGATCACGCTCAATTACATCGACGACCTCATCCGCATCGACCTGCTCGATCAGGCGGCGGGGCAGATGCAATACCTGCTGCAGAACGGCGATTTGCCCAAGAGCCTCTATGCGGCGGTCGGCACGAAGCTGACGGCCGTCTACCTTCTCGATTCAAAGCCCCAAGAGGCGCTGCTCGCGCTCGCGGAGACCGCGCGGCCGTGGCTGCCGCAGCATATCCTCGATGAGCGCACCTTGCTGAAAGCCCGCGCGCTGTCGCAGATGGACAAGACCGACGACGCGATCAAGGCGTTGCAGGGCATGCGCTCTCCCGATGCCGAGAGGCTGAAGGCGGACGTGCTGTGGCGCGCGCAGCGCTGGTCCGCCGCCGCCGCCGCGCTGGAGCCGCTGCTCCCCGATCCGCTGACGCAGCTGGACGACAAGGAAGCGCGCTATGTCCTGAACGATGCCGTGGCGTGGAAGCTCGCGGGCAACGTGGGCGCCCTTGAGGCGTTGAAAGAGAAATATCAGGCCGCCATGGCCAAGACCAGACTTGCGGCGACGTTCGACGTCGTGACGCGCAACGGCGGGGGCAGCGCGCTCGGCGACCGCGAACAGATGCTGAAAAACGCGGGCGAGGTCGATATGTTCAAGGATTTCCTCGAAAGCTACAAGGCGGGGCTTGGCGGTTCCGGCAGCTAAAAACTGCAGGCGGTTCCGGCAACCGGAGCCGGACAGGATTTCATTTTAAAAACGGGAAAAGACTAGTCTTCGTCGTCGCCGGAAGATTCGATGCCGTTGAGGCGCTCGTGCATCTTCTTGCCGATCTTGAAGAACGGCACGCGCTTGTCGTCGACGTGGACGGTTTCGCCGGTGCGCGGGTTGCGGCCGGTGCGGGCCTTGCGCTGTTTGACGGAAAAAGCGCCGAAGCCGCGCAACTCGACGCGCTGACCCGCGGCAAGCGCCTTGGTGATTTCCTCGAAAATCGTATCGACGATCTGTTCGGAGTGGCTTTGATAGAGGTGCGGATTCAATTCTGCCAGGCGGAGAATCAGTTCGGATTTTGTCATGGCGTGCGCACGTCCCTTGAAAATTGCTCTAATAATGGCTAAGCGTGCCAATTTTAAAATCAGCCGTCAAGAAAAAATCTTTGTTAATCAACAGAATATAGGCTGATTTGGGCTAAATTTGCTCTTTGCGCAGCATGTTTGGCATGATTCCGGAAAGTCCCATAGCCTGGCGGGCGAAATAACGCTTCAGCGGGGGGATTTTTTGAACCATCCCAAGGCCTAAGTCGCGGAAAACGCGAATCGTTTTCAGGTTGTTGGAGAAAAGCCGGTTGAGGACGTCGGTGACGCCCGCCATCAAAAGCGTGTCGCCGCGCCGCGCCGCCTCGTATTGCCGCAAAAGCGCGCCGCCGCCGATGTCGAGGCCGCAGCGCAGGTGCGCAACGATCAGCTCCGTCAGCGCGGCGACGTCGCGCAGGCTGAGGTTGAGCCCTTGCCCCGCGATGGGGTGGATGGCGTGCGCCGCTTCCGCCATCAGCGCGACGCGGTCGCCGGTGTAGCGTTCCGCATGCAGCAGGCCGAGAGGATAGCTCATTGGTTTGGAGATGTGATGCACTTCCCCGAGATGCGGGCCGAAAAGATCCTGCAGGCGCGCGTCGAAATCTTCCGCGCTTAAAGAGAGAATGTCTTTCACATCTCCGCCGTGCTCCGTCCAGACGATGGAAGAGCGGTGCCCGCCGTTCGCGATATCTGTCATCGGCAGAACAGCAAACGGCCCCGCGGGGCGGAAATGCTCGACCGCCGCGCTCTCGTGATCCAGCTCGTGCGCGACGTTGCAGACGATGGCGGACTGTTGGTAGTCTAAGGTTTTCACATCGATGCCGAGCCACGCGCGGACGGCGGAGCTGCGCCCGTCCGCGCCGATCATCAGGGGCGCGGTGATCTCCGTGCCGTCTTTCAGCACGACGCCGGCGGCGGATTTGCCGCGGATGAATTTTTTGATCTCGGCTGGCGCGATGTGGCGCACGTGTTTTTTGAGGCGCTTGATGTTGTTGAACAGCCGGTGGCGCAGGATGCGGTTTTCGATGATCCAGCCGAAGGGATTTTTGTCGCCGTCCGTCTCGCTGTCGAAGTGCAGATAGAGCGGCGAGTTTCCGTCGGCGACGCGGATATCGAGGATCGGCGCGCAGTCGGGCAGCAGCGTGTCCCACACGCCCGCCGTCCGCAGCACGAGGTGCGAGGCGTAGGAGATCGCGGTGGTGCGGCCGTCGTAGGCTTCGGCGAGCTGCGTCACCGGCGGCGCGCGGTCGATGCAGACGCAATCGATCCCCGCTTCGCCGAGCGTGCCCGCGAGCGCGAGGCCGGACAGTCCGCCGCCGACAATCAGGACGTTGGTATGGATGTATTTTGCCTTGGCCATGTCCCGTAGGCTAAAGAGCGGACGCTGCGAAAGCAAACGTTATTTTCTCTGCCGCGTCAGCCCGGATGCGGTGTCCGGGCGGACGGCTTTCCGGCGGAAGTTTTCTGCTCCTGCGGCGCGGCGCAGAGGCCTTCCTCGCTTTTTTTGACGCTATACCAGTTTTTTTGCGCAGACTGGTAATCTCCGCCGTTCATGAACGTGTTTGCCTTGACGTCGAAAGAGGTGGGCGCGCCCGTCAGGAGCCTGCCGATGCTGCCTTCCAGCACCCGTGTCGGCAGCCATCTGTTCTGGTCGCGGATAATCATGTCCTGTTCCTGACCGATAAGCTTGGCGCTCCATTTGGCGGCATCGACGATGCTCAGGCCCGGCCGCGGATTCTTTTCATAGGCGTCCATCGCGTATTTGATGGAGCTCGCGGTATTATGTGTCGGGTCTATTGTCTCCAGCACGCTCGCCTCCCGCAGATTGTACCACGCGTTCACCAGCGGTTTGGGGTCTTTCATGTTGGAGAGCGCGTAGAGCGTGGCCGTCGTGTCGGCATAGCGCTCCTGTATGTTGGTGTTCAGGTTTTTCAGGTTTTCGGGCAGGTCTTTGTCCGGCACGTTTTTCATGCCTGCGCCTTTGATGGCGACGTCCATGGCTTCGCGGACGGGCTTTGTCAGGCCGAGGGCGTAATCCAGCTTGTGTCCCGTTTCATGCAGATAGACGAATGTGCGCGCGCGTTCAAACAGGGAATTGTTGACGAAGACGCTTGTGGAGCAATCATCGGCGTGGGCTCTTTGAAACCATTCTGTGACGCTCGCGCCCGCGCCGATTACGAGGGTATCCGTCTTTCCGGTTTTTTTGTCGGGCCATCTGACGAACTCGGCGGGGATGGCTCGGTAGTTTGGCACCGGAAAGGGAGCCAGAAACGTCGCGGATTTGATGCCGGCGTTGTGCAAATCCCGCTGCACGTCTTCGTAAACCTTGCGCTGTTCCGGCGTCCAGTGGTTTTCGCCCGGGACCGCGCGCGGCGCCCATGCGGTTTGCTGTTCCGGCGCCTGCGGGCGTTCACCCGGCGCGGTCGCCAAAGCCGTACCGGCGGAGAGGGCGAGTGTGGCCGCGGTTATGCCGGCGGCGACGGCTTTGGAAAATTTTTCTGAGAGAGAATTCTTCTGCGTATCGGCAATCCCCACGCCAGTTCCCCTTGTGGTGCAAACGAACCCGTTATATAGCATTATAATGCGGCTTTATATATTATGTCAATAAAAGACGGCGCTTTGAGGATAAAGAATCCTTTTATTACAATAATATATGCAGAAAATGGCGTATCCGCCAGCGACGGACGCGCAGAGCCACTTGCGGCGGCTGCCGCAAGGCGGAGGCAGATGCGGGATGGATTAGTAGTTCGGCTTGATCTTCTTGACCGGCAGGTCGGCGGCGATCGGCTCGTCGTCTATCATCTCGATCATGCCGTTGGGCGAGAGCGAGAAGCGCGCCGAGAAGAGCGCGTTGCCGTAGAGCACCATCGCCGAAGCCTCGAAGTGGCCGTCGTCGGTCTTGCCTTCGAAGGCGGCGGGGCGCAGCGCGTCCTCGATCACTTTGCGCGTGGCGTCGTCGATCTTCGACGTGTCGAGCGCGGGATGGTTGATGTCCTCGACGATGAGGAACGGGCCTTCGTCGCCGTGGACGAAGTAGCAGAAGAACTTGAGGTATTCGAGGACTTTCGGCTCCGTGATGGTGATGGGATCTGCCTCGTTGGCGTCGTGGATCGGCGCGCTCGAGCCGTCGAGCAGGAACATGCGGCCCTGCTTGGCGAGAAACCAGAAGGGACCGGTGTTGTCCGGCCACGTGCTGTCGTTGATGCGCACCAGCGCGATGGAGTTATAGAACGGAATTTGAGCCCATTCCACGGTGGCGGTATTCGCCCCCGCGGTGAATTTGCCTTGAATGGGGTTGATCAGTTTGAGAAAAGGCTCGGCTTGCGCCCCGTTTACGTTTTGCCATTTATAGTGGTCGAACATCAATAATACCCTCGCGGAAGTTCCTTTATATTTTCAGGATGTTGTCACGCATCGCAGCATAATGCAAGCCTTCCTGCACCGGAAAGACTATTATGAGGCGGCGCGCATCTTTGTGATGAGCCTATCCATAAAATTTTCACATTTCGTAATCTGGTCAAGAGACACATATTCATTGGGTTTATGCGCCTGCGTGATGCTGCCGGGCCCGCAAACCACGGTGGGGATGCCGCCATTCTGAAAAAGACCGGCCTCGGTGGCGAAGCTGACCTTTTCCGCCGTATTCGCGCCGGAGAGTGTCATAACGAAGTCCACCGCCGGATCGGCGTTGTCGATGTCGAAGGCGCTGACGGAGGCGGCGGAGCGGATTTCGAATCCGGCCTTGGGGTCGATCTCCTTCATGCGCGGCTCGATGGTCTTGAAGGCGTACTGGCGGATTTCGTTGGCGAGGTCTTCGGCGTTGATCTCGGGGATGTTGCGGATCTCGAAGGCGAACTCGCAGGTGTTGGGCACGATGTTGACCGCCGTGCCGCCGCGGATGACGCCGGTATGGACGGTGGTGAAGGGCGGGTCGAACTGCTTGTTGAACGGCCCTTCGGTCTGCATGCGCTTGGCGACGGACTTGATATAGGCGATCAGCTCCGCCGCGTTCTCGACCGCGTTGACGGCGTAGGGCGCGAGCGACGAGTGCGCTTCCTTGCCGCGGACGGTGCATTCGAAATCGCAGATGCCCTTGTGGCCGGTGATGGCCTTCATGTCCGTCGGCTCGCCGACGATACAGAGCTTCGGCTTCACCGCCAGCGTGCCGAGATGCTCGACGATGTCGCGCGCACCGAGGCAGCCGACTTCCTCGTCATAGGAGAGGGCGAGGTGCAGCGGCGTTTTAAGCGGTTGCTTCACCATCTCCGGCACCTTGGAGAGCGCGGTGGCGATGAAGCCTTTCATGTCGCAGGTGCCGCGGCCGTGCAGCAGCCCGTCGTGCTCGTGCAGGGTGAAGGGGTCGCTCTCCCAGTCCTGCCCTTCGACGGGCACGACGTCGGTGTGGCCGGAGAGGACGACGCCCGCGGTGTCGGCTGGGCCGATCACGGCGTGGAGGTTGGCCTTGTTCTTTTGCGCGTCGTGGATCAGCGTCGATTCTATGCCGTATTCCGCGAGATAATCGCGTACCCAGTGGATGAGTTCGAGGTTGGAGCGCGCGCTCACCGTGTCGAAGCCGACGAGGCGGCGCAGCATGTCTTTGCTGGAAAGCGTCGTCTTGCCCATGTTATTCCGGCGGCAGCTTGAAGCTGCGCAAATGGTCGAGCGCGTAGGCGCAGGTGATGTCGCCGTCGCGCTCGACGGCGGGCACGTCGAAGGTGCGCTTGATGCCGGCGTAAAGGTCGGCCTGCAGCGCGTAGATGCTGTCGCAGGTGACGTGGCCGTGCGCGCCGTCGGGCATCGGGCAGAAGAGCAGCCGCTGGCCCTTTTTGTCGAACAGGCCCTGCAGCGTCATGGTGTGCGCGCTGTGCACCGCGGTGAGCGTGATGTCGGCGGGCACGCCGTCGTAAAGGGTGAAGGTCGTGTCGCGGTAATCATACCATCTGTCCTTGAAATGCGCCGAGCCGTGGCCCGCGCGGCAATAGAGCGGCGGCGTGTCGGGCTGGACGACCGGCGTGCCCGGCACTGGCGGCTCTGGCTCGCTCGGCATTTGCGGGGCGTCCTCCCCGTGATGGAACGGGTTGAGCGACGAAAGGTGCATACTGGGCAAATGCATATTGTATGACGAACAGCCGGACAGGGAGACGCACGCGGCGAGCGCGGCGCAGACGGTCGCCAGTTTTCGTATTTTCAGCGGCATCCTGATAAACTATCCCTGTTTTTTACGGCGTTTCGCTATTATTATTGCTTTCGGCAATAAAGTCAAAGGGCTTCAATAAGGGGATAAAAGTGGCTTTCAGGCGCGTGACGCTGTTTCGGTTTTTCGGCTACAAGATCAGGGCGGACGCCAGCTGGTTCTTTATCGCCGTGCTGATCAGCTGGACGATGTCGTCCAAGATCTATCCGCAGGCCCTGCACGGCCAGTCGCCCCACGTCTACCAGTGGATGGGCGTGCTGACGGTGGCGGGTATCCTCTTTTCGATCATCATGCACGAGGTGGCGCACGCCGTCATCGCCGGATATTACCAGATGCGCATCACCAGCATCACCCTGTTCATCTTCGGCGGCGTCGCCGAGATGGAGGGCGAGCTCAGCCACCCCAAGGGCGAATTCATGATGGCGATCGCGGGACCGGTGATGAGCGCGTTGCTGGGACTGTTTTTCTGGGCGGCGGCCAACCTTTATGTGCAATATATCGCCGCCGACGGACTGTCGGTGGTCCTGAAAACGCTCGGCACGCTCAATCTCGAGATCGCGGTGTTCAACCTCGTGCCGGCCTTTCCGCTCGACGGCGGGCGGGCCTTGCGGGCGATCATCTGGCACACCAAGAACAATCTGGTAACGGCGACGCGCATCGCCTCGGCGGGCGGCGCGGTGTTCGCCTACCTGCTGCTCGGCTATTCCTGCTACAACTTCGTCGTGCTCAACGACACGGTTGCGGGCATCTGGTGGGGGATTCTGGGCTTTCTGGTGCATGCCTCCGGCACCTCCGCCGTGCAGCAGATGGAGACGCGCGCGCTGCTCGGCGTCGAGCCGGTGACGCGCTTCATGCACAACAACGCGGTGACCGTGTCGCCGGACCTGAGCGTCAGCGATCTCGTCGAAAACTACATCAACCGCCATTACCAGCGGGTGTTTCCCGTCGTCGACAACGGCCTGCTGGTGGGGGTGGTGAGCCTGTCGTCCGTTCTGTCGCTCGATCGCGGCAAGTGGAACTGGCTGCACGTGGCGAGCGTCATGGAGCCGTTGTCGCCCACCATCGTCATCGCGCCGGAGGCGTCCGCCGCGGACGCGCTCGAGACCATGCAGCGCCACGGGCGCGAAATGCTGCTGGTGGCGGAGAAGGGCAGACTCTCCGGCGTCATCACCTTCCGCGACATCGCCAGCTTCCTCACCATTTCAATCAAGATCGATCACGACCGTCCGGTCAAAAGAGGGCGCATCGCGCACTGACGGGGCGCATTCTAGCGGAAGTAGCCGCCGCCGGGACGGTCGGGCGGCTTGAAAATCCAGAAGTTGCGCATCAGGAAGCAGGCGCCGAGAAAGATGACCTCGATGCCGCACGCGCCGGTGGCGGCGAGCGGGATCCACCATATGTCGTCTTCCGTGCCCAGCAGGTTGCCGCGGATGCTCAGGATCCAGACCAGGCAAAGAAAAAAGCAGACGCCGACCACGGTCGCGTCGAAGATGTGCAACGCCTTCTTCGGGGCGTGAGACGGCTGAAACTTCAGGTAAGCGACGAGAACGAGAAACCCGACGATCATGAGAAAAACGATCAGTGCGCCCATGTTATGCCGCCTGCGAGGAGAAGAAGCTTTCTGTGTTCATGCTGTCGAGCACGCGGTCGAACGCGCGGCGTCCGGCCTTGTCGAGCGGGGCGAATTTTACCGCGATGCCGCGGCGCGCGGCGCGGACGATTTGCGCCGGCTGCAGGATGGTGACCGTATCGTGCAAAAAGCGGAATTTCAGGGTGAGCTGCAGCTGGTCGCCGACGGCGAGGCGCGCGTCGGGCGCGGTCTCGAACGATATGCCGCCGAGGCTCCAGTCGCGGATGCTGTAGGACCTGTTGCCGACCACCACCTCGGCGTGGATGCCCTGATGGCGGATATGTTTGCGGCGAAGATCGACCGGTGCGTTCCAGTTACCCCTGCCGATGTGCAGAAAAGACAGTATGTTGTGCATTAAACGACCTAACATGTGCTTTTATCCCTTGGCTTTCGTTGCCCCCCGGCAAAAATCGAACCTGTGGATAGTATATAATAAAGCAAAGGATAATATGATGATATTCGTCGTTAAATGGCCAAAAAAGTGCGCCAAGGCAAGCCGCTTTGAAATATAAAGCTATTTTTGCCCCTCCGGAGGCGCTTTTCAGAGGTCTTTTTTTACATAGAATTATTAAATTAAAAACTATACGTAAATATCTAATATAGATACATATTTTTTGCTGCACCGCAGTAGAATCACTCCTGTATCGTCATCATATTATGAAAATATATTTCCTATCCGTTTTTCCGCGCGCGGGCTATTTTTCTTGACTCTTTCACCATATTTCCTATAAAAACTGTCACTTGCAACGGCGCTCTGGCTCATATTGGCTGCCTCGACCGCCCTTATTGAAAGGAAAACAAAATGCCAAAGATGAAAACCCACTCGGGCGCGAAGAAGCGCTTCAGTGTGACCCGCACCGGCAAGGTGCAGGCCCGCGCGGCGGCGAAACGCCACCGCCTCACCAGCAAATCCAAACGCATGAAACGCGAAGGCCGCTCGACCCTGGTCCTGCGCGAACAGGACGGCTACAACATCCTGACCTACGCGCTGCCGTATCAGGCGGGCAAGCTGTCCAACGCCCGCAAGCGCAAGGCCGCGAAATTCGCCGCGAAGAAAGCGGCGGCAGAAGCTTCGAAGCCCGCTGCGAAAGCAGCTTCAAACAAGGAGTCCGCATAACATGGCACGTGTAAAAGGCGGAACCGCCTCCATCAATCGTCACAAGAAAGTTCTCAAACTCGCGAAAGGCTACTGGGGCCGCAGCAGCAAATGCTATCGCGTCGCCATCGAGCGCGTCGAAAAGGCGCTGCGCTACGCCTACCGCGACCGCCGCAACAAGAAGCGCGATTTTCGTGGTCTGTGGATCCAGCGCATCAACGCCGGCGCGCGCGTCAACGGACTGACCTACTCGAAGCTGATGGGCGGGCTCAAAGCCGCCGACATCGCGCTCGACCGCAAGGTCCTCGCCGACATCGCGGTGAAAGACGAAAAAGCCTTCGCCCAGATCTGCGCGCAGGCAAAAGCCGCTCTCGACAAGAAAGCCGCTTAAGCTCGAAAGAACTCTCTCTCTGAGAAAAAACGCCGTCCTTCAGGGGACGGTGTTTTTTTTTATTGTTTCAGCAGCTCTTTGACGGCGGGCAGGATGTTGTCGACGATCACGCCGACGCCCCTGACGTTGGGGTGGATGTTGCCGGGCAGGCGGAGCGCGGTCTTGTCCCACACGCCTTTGAGAAAAAACGGATAATAAAGAACATGATACTTTTGGGCGAGCGCGGGATAGATCGCATCGAATTCAGCGCCGTATTTTTTACCGAGTCCGCTGGTCGCCTTCATGCCCGCGAGCAGCACGGGGATTTTCCTCTTTTGTAAAATCGCCAGCATTTTGTCGAGGTTTTTGCGGGTGAGGGCGGGGTCGATGCCGCGCATCATGTCGTTGGCGCCGAGCTCGAGAATGACGCAATCCGGCTTTTCCTGCAGCGTCCAGTTGATCCGCGCGAGGCCGCCGGAGCTCGTTTCGCCCGAAACGCCCGCGTTGACGACGGTGACGGCGTAGCCTTCCGCCCGCAGCCTCCTTTCCAGCTGCGCCGCGAACGACTGGTCATAAGGGAGGCCGTAGCCCGCGGTCAGGCTGTCGCCGTAGGCGAGGATTTTCTTTTGCGTGGCGGCGGCGTAGAGTGTATGCACCGACATGACGAACAGGGAAACCAGCGTCAGCAGGACAATCACCTTATGAGGAACGGACTTCATGCCGCCCATTCTAAAACTGGACCACGTCGATTTGCACCTGAAAAGTGAGGCGGGCCTCGTCCATATCCTCAAGGACATCTCTCTCGACCTGCCGGCGGCGAAAACCGTCGGCATCATGGGGCCGTCGGGCTCGGGCAAGACGACGCTGCTGATGGTGCTGGGAGGCCTCGAGAGGCCGACCGCCGGCACGGTCGAGGTCGCCGGCACGGTGCTGGGCGGACTGGACGAGGACGCGCTCGCCACCTTCCGGCGCGACAACATCGGCATCGTCTTTCAGAATTTTCACCTCATCCCGACCATGACCGCGCTCGAGAACGTCGCCATCCCGCTGGAATTCGCGGGCGTCAGGGGCGCCTTTCAAAAAGCCGAAGAGGCGCTCGACGCCGTGGGGCTGAAAGAGCGCGTGAAGCATTATCCGGGGCAGCTCTCCGGCGGCGAGCAGCAGCGCGTCGCCATCGCCCGCGCCTTCGTCGCCAAACCGCGGCTGATCCTAGCCGACGAGCCGACCGGCAACCTCGACGCCGCGACCGGCAAGAAGGTGATGGACCTGATGTTCGCCATGACCAGGGAGCACGGCACGACGCTGATCCTCGTCACGCACGACGAGAACCTCGCCGACAGTTGCGACATGCATGTGCGCATCATCGATGGCAAGGTGCTGCATTGATCCATTTGTTAAAGCATAAAATCCTGCCGCTGATCTACGCGCGCCGCGACATGCGCGCGGGGCTGAAGGGGTTCTATATCTTCCTCGCCTGTCTCGTGCTCGGCGTGGGCGCGATCGCGGGGGTCCAGTCTTTGTCGCGCGGGCTGGTGCAAAGCCTGCACCACGACGGGCGCTTTATCCTCGGCGGCGACATCGCCTACCGCACCGTTTACACGCCCGCGCCGGAAAAACAGCTGCGCTATCTCAACGACCACGTCGGGCCGATGACGACGGTGATCGAAACCCGCGCCATGGCAAGAACGACCGACGGCAAAAACTCCACCCTGGTCGCGCTCAAGGCCGTCGGCGTCTTTTATCCGCTCTACGGGAAGCTGACCATCGTCGATGAAAAGGGCGACCCGGTAAAAACGAAATCCATGCAGGACCTCATCCTGCAAAAGGTCGTGAACGGCAAGCAGGACGGCCAATGGGGCGCGCTGGTGGAGAAGGAGGTCCTGACGCGGCTGCATATCCGTCTCGGCGACCGGATCGCCATCGGCCAGCAGCGGTTTCGCGTCAACGGCATCATCGCCCGCGCGCCGGACCGGGCGGGGGATTTCCATCTTGCGCTGGGGCCCGGCATCATCATCGCGAAGGCGGCGTTTCCCTCCACCGGCCTCGATACGCTCGGCAGCCAGGTCTATTACGATTACAAAGTCATCGTGCCCAACATCCATACTTTCGACGACCTGCGCAGTGTCGAGCGGCGCATCGCGGAGAAATTCCCCGACGCCATGTGGCGGCAGCGCGACTTTCTCACCGCCGCGCCGCGGCTCAAGCATCTCGTCGATCTGCTGACGCTGTTTCTGACGCTGATCGGCCTCTCCACGCTGCTGGTCGGCGGCGTCGGCATCTCGAACGCGGTCAGGAGCTTTCTCGAAACCAAGCTGCCCAACATCGCGACGATGAAATGCCTCGGCGCGAGCGAGACGTTCGTTTTTCGCGTCTACATGCTGCAGGTCTTTTTTCTGGCGACGGCGGGCATTGCGCTGGGGCTGGCCGCGGGCGTCTTTGTTTCCAAGCTTGCGGGCGCTTTTCTGACCGCCAGGCTCAACCTCACCGATCAGGTGCATGTCTATCCCGCCGCGCTGGCGCTGGCCGCGGCGTTCGGTTATCTCGTCACCTTCTGCTTTTCGCTGTGGCCGGTCGGGCGCGCAGTGCGCGTCGCGCCGACCGACCTGTTCCGCGACATGATCGCGCCGCAGGAGAAGAACCCGTCCCTCAATGTCATTCTGCTGACGATCATTTTCGCCCAGTCGCTGGCGCTGCTCGCCATCGTCACCTCGTCCGATCCGCGTCTGGTGGTGTGGTTCGTCGCGGGCGCGGGCGGCGTGTTCGCGATCTTCTACGGCTATGCCGCGCTGATGAAGGCGCTTGCGAAGCGCATCCGCCTTGCCGCCGTGCCGGAGCTGCGCATGGCGCTCGCCAATCTGCACCGTCCCGGCAATATTTCCAGCAGCGTGATTTTGTCGCTGGGACTGGGGCTGACGGTGCTGGTGGCGGTGGCGCTGGTGCGGTTCAATTTCATCCGCCTGATCACCGACGACATTTCCGCCGCCGCGCCGACGTTCTTCTTCCTCGACGTGCAGCAGGACCAGCGGGCGGCCTTCGCCAAGCTGATAAACGGCTTCCCGACGACGCATGACCTCAAAATGCTCCCCTCGTTCCGCGGCCGCGTGATCGCCGTCAATGGCCAGGATGCCGCCAAGGCCTTGAAGGACAAAAACGAAAGCTGGGTCGTCAATTCCGACCGCGGCTTCAGCTACACGGCCACGCTGCCGGCGCACAGCCATATCATCGCGGGAAAATGGTGGCCGAAGACCTATCACGGCCCGCCGGTCATCTCGATCTCCACGGAAGTCGCCAAGGCCTTCGACATCGGCGTCGGCGCGCATATCACCGTCAATATCTTCGGGCAGAGCATCACCGCGAAGGTCGCCAACGTGCGTAAAGTGGACTGGGCGAGCTTCACCATGAACTTCGCCATCACCTTCGCCCCCGGCGTGCTGGAAAAGGCGCCCGCGACCTATCTTTCCACCGTGATCGTCGACAAATCACGCGCCGACGCCCTGCAACGGAAAATCGCCGATGCCTTCCCCAACGTCACTTCGGTCAAGGTCGGCGACGCGTTGGCCGAGGCGCGGGTCTTCATCCGCGCCGTGGCGCAGGCGGTCAGCATCAGCGCCGCCGTGACGCTGCTGGCCGGCACGCTGGTGCTGGCGGGCGGGATCGCCGCCGCGCGCCGCCGCCACCTCTATGACGCGGTGATTTTGAAAGTCCTTGGTGCGACGCGCAGGCGGATTTTGGAAACCTTCCTGCTCGAATACGGCCTGCTCGGCGTTTTGACGGTCGTCATCGCCTGCTATCTGGGCACGTTTTCCGCCTGGGCCATGCAGACCTACGTTATGAATCTGCCGTGGAAATTCGACGCGGCGGCGCTGGCGGGCGTGACGATTTTGTGCCTGTCCATCACATTAATTGCAGGTTTTTTAGGCACTTGGCGGGCTTTGCGGCAAAAACCGGCGCCCTACCTCAGGAACCTGTAAGGTTGAGCCGATAAAATTTAAAAAAATCCCCTATACAAATTTTGAAATGCATAGAGTATAGGCGTATAATTAAAAGAGTAGAGACTTTGACTAAATAGAACGTCCAAGAAAGGAAACATACGATGTCCGATCCGTACAACAATCCGTCCTCCCGCGGCGCTTACGCGGGGCAGGTGATCGACGCGGGGCTGCAGTCCTACATGCGCAGCGTCTACCACACGATGGGCCTCGGCCTCGTTCTGACGGGGTTTTCCGCTTACGCCGTCGCCAACGTGCCGGCGCTGCTCCACCTGTTTTTCGGCAATATGTTCGTCGGCATGGCGGTGTCGTTCGCGCCGCTGCTGTTTTTGTTCGTCGTCTTCACGCCGGCCCGCATACAGAGCATGCCGGTCGAGAAGCTGATGACGATGTTCTCGATCTTCTCCATATTGATGGGCATATCGCTGGCGTCGATCTTCCTCAGCTATTCCGGCGCGAGCATCGCCCGCGTGTTCTTCATCACCGCCGCGACCTTCGGCGCCACCAGCCTCTACGGCTACACGACCAAGCGCGACCTCACGGCCATGGGCTCCTTCATGGCCATGGGGCTGATCGGCATCATCTTCGCGATGATCGTCAACATGTTCATGCATTCGGCGACGGTGCAGTTCGTCGTTTCGGTCATCGGCGTGGTCGTCTTCACCGGCCTGATGGCGTGGGAGACGCAAAACCTGAAAGTCACCTACCGCACGGGCGCGACCGAGGCGAACGCCAAAATGGCGATCTCGGGCGCAATCAGCCTTTACCTCAACTTCGTCAACCTGTTCGTCCTGTTGTTGCAGTTGACGGGCAACCGCCGCTGAGATCCACGGCCGGCAGAATGTCAAAACAGGGTGACGGCCCCGCTGAAAGGCGGGGCCGTCCTGTTTTTGGGCGGCGATAATGAAGATATTTCAATACGTTAGAAAATCCTTGAAAGATTGATGTTTCCGGATTATGGTCTACTCCTGTTTTTTTAAAAAACGGGCCTGTAGCTCAGCTGGGAGAGCGCCTGCATGGCATGCAGGAGGTCGTCGGTTCGATCCCGATCAGGTCCACCAAACCTTCCACTATCCGGAGACTATTCCCGACAGACGCGCAGAAATGCGCGCTGTTGGCGCATACTTCGTGATAGGCCGAGGCGCCAAAGTACAGAGACTCCTGGATCTGGGGTGGAATAGCCCGTTTCTCTCCAAACGGTAAAAACAGGTTTGGCGCCTTTTCAAAACCTTACATGATTCTTCTTTAGAGGATCAGATATCTTCGACCCTAATTCGAGCCTGCATAGATTTAAGGGCCTCTCCAGTGGCTAAGCGATCTTCGATAAGCGCTTCTTTGGCCATTTTAATAATTTCGTCTTCCCCAAGATTGGTAATGATGGGGTTTGAGGTTATAACTTTTCCATTTTTAGGATCTATAAAGTCAACGCGATACGGCATGAATGTTTTCCTTCATGCCTATTATATCATAAAGCCAACGCCTACAGCAAATTCAAGCGATTTCAAAAGTCTTTCGAATCATGCCGCCGACAAAGGCGTCCGACCTTTTGTCGCGCTTAGCTATCTCCCGAATGGTCATACCCTTAAAGTGCTCATCTCGCCATATAAAACCACGAATCAAATCACGTAGGTCGTGGGGTGGCAGATCAAACATATCCTCAGGCGTTCCTTTTGAAGGCGGCCGTATGACAACCGCACCATGCCAGGACTTCCCAACCATAAACAGAATTTCAAAGGAATATATATCGTCAAGTTGTGGAGCCGTTTTCAGTATTAGCTCATGAGCCTCATGTAATACCTTCTTCAGATGGGAGACACTGACTTTAACATTGAGCACATCATGCCCTATCACGATTTTGGTTAGGGTTTTAAAAACATGCTCAGTCGGTAGTTTTTCAATACTGGCGGCGAGGCGTTGAAGCACCTCGTGATCCTTCGCGTGATCTTTGCCCGTGATTTTCGCAAGCATATGTGTATCCGCAAATAATGATCGCAGTTTATCTTCAAGGAGAGTTTCTATTTCCTCTGCCGGGATACGCAATAGAGCTGATCCCAACTCTTTCCGCTGCTGAATTTTATCTTGGCTGACATAGTACCTATACCGCTGTCCATTCTTGTTGGTGAAAACCGGACTATAGAGGATGCCGTGTTTATTAAATATAAGGCCCCGCAGAAGATGTTGGTGCTGTGGCTTTTTACTCCCGCGCGGTTCTATGGTCGGTTCCGTGAGCGCCGCCGACGGTTTCGACATGCTGGCCTTCGGCGGCGACCTTGTGTGCATCGTCGGCCTGCCCGATTTTTCCGCCTGGCCGCCGTTCCGTCTCGCGGCGTCGGTGCATGAAATCGCTCTCGGCGCGGCGCACGCCTCGGAGGACGATTATTCCATCCGCGCCCTGGGGCGCATCGGCGACGAAGTCATCGGCATGGTCGCAGACAAGACGTTGAATCCGATGGTGGGCGAGATCGCGGAGTTCGCCGCCCTGCCGCAGGCGCTCGGCCGGCTGAAAAGGCGCGAGGTGCCCGCCGGCAAAGTCGTCGTCCGCGTGCGGCAGAGCTAGTTCCTGAGCCTGTACCCCGTCTTGAAAATCCATGCCGTGATACTCAGGCAGACGATGAAAAACGTGCCGATCACGGCGAGGCTGATGCCCACGGGCACGTCGGCGTGGCCGTAGAAGCTCCAGCGAAAGCAGCTGATCAGATAGACCACGGGGTTGGCGAGCGAGATCTTCTGCCACAGCGGCGGCAGCATCTTGATGGAATAGAAACTGCCGCCGAGGAACGACAGGGGCGTGACGACCAGCAGCGGCACCAGCTGCAACTGCTCGAAGTCGTCCGCCCAGATGCCGATGATGAAGCCGAGCAGGCTGAAGGCCGCGCAGGTGAGCGTCAGGAAGCCGACCATCCACAGCGGGTGCAAAATATGCAGCGGCACGAAGAAGAACGAGATGAAAAGGATGATCAGCCCCGTGGTGATCGACTTCATCGCCGCCGCACCGACATAGCCGCAGATCACCTCGACGAAGGAGACTGGCGCGGAAAGGATTTCGTAGATCGTGCCGGTAAAGCGCGGAAAGTAGATCGCGAAGGAGGCGAAGGAAATGCTCTGCGACAAGACCGTCTGCATGATCAGCCCCGGCACGATAAAGGCGGCGTAGCTGATCCCGCCGACGTGCGAGATGCGCGTGCCGATGGCGGCGCCGAAGACGATGAAGTACAAAACGGTCGAGAGGACCGGCGAGACGATGCTCTGCACCAGCGCGCGGCGCGCGCGGGCCATTTCGTAGCGCAGGATGGCGCGGACGGCGCGGATGTTCAAGGTCGCGCTCACGACCGCCCCACCAGACGGATGAAGATTTCCTCCAATGTGCTCTGGCGCGTGCTGAGGTCGTGATAGGCGATGCCGTCGGCCTTCATTTTCTCGAGCAGGCGCGAGATGCCCCCCACGCCTTCTCCCGTGTCCCCGCCGCCGGTTTCGTAAGTCAGGGTGATGCGCCGCCCGCTTTCGGAGAGGGTGAGGTCGAAGCCGGAAAGCGCGGGCGGAATGGCGCTGTGCGCTTCCACCAGATCGATCACCAGCTCCTTCTTGCCGAGTTTTTTCATCAGGGCATCCTTGTCCTCGGTGAGGATGAGGTTGCCGTGGCTGATCACGCCGACGCGGTCGGCGATCTCCTCCGCTTCCTCGAGGTAGTGGGTGGTGAGGATGATCGTCACGCCGGATTCGCGGAGCAGCCGCACCTGATCCCACATCGATTTGCGCAGCTCGACGTCCACGCCCGCGGTCGGCTCGTCAAGGAACAGGACTTGCGGCTCGTGCGCCAGCGCCTTGCAGATCATCACGCGGCGCTTCATCCCGCCCGAGAGGCGGCGGATCTGCGAGTCTTTTTTGTCCCACAGCGAAAAGCGCTTCAGCAGATCCTCGATCAGCTTCGGGTCGGGCGCCTTGCCGAACAGGCCGCGGCTGAAGGAGGCCGTGTCCCACGGCGTTTCGAAATGCTCGATGGTCAGCTCCTGCGGCACGAGGCCGATGGCCTTGCGCGCCGCCTGGTAATCCTGCACGGTATCGTGCCCGCAGACGGTCACGCTGCCGCCGCTGCGCTTGACGATGCCGCAGATGATGCTGATCAGCGTCGTCTTCCCCGCCCCGTTGGGGCCGAGCAGGGCGAAGATCTCGCCCCGCCGGATGTCGAGGTTGACGTCCTTCAGCGCCGCGAAGCCGCCGGCGTAGGTCTTGCTGAGGCCTTTGATGGAAATGGCGGGTGTCATGGCTCAAGTATATGTCTTCAGCCCCGAAAGTACAGGCTCGAAAAGCATAAAAAAGCACGCGTCCCCTTAGGAGAAACGCGTGCTTTTTGAAACGTCGGCTAAAATCAGCTGCGGACAAGGCGGACGGAAAGGTATGCGCCTTTGCCGACTGCGCCGCCCGTGCCGTCCTTCAGGCACTTGGACTGCGCGCAGGTGCCGAAGTTGCTGCTGGTCGCGGACCAGTGTTCGTGGTGCCATTTTTCGGTATTGAGGTTGGGGATCTTGGCGCGGTTGTTGAACATCTGCTGGAGTTCGCGCTCCGTCGGCAGACGCACGCCGTCCTGACCCTTGCAACGCAGGCCGTAGGCGTATTTCTGGGCTTTGCGCCAGCTCATCGTGCCCGAATCTTCCGGCGCGACGTAGAGCGGCTTGCCGGTTTCGACCGAGGCGCCGATGCAGACCCAGTTTTCAAGGCTTTCGTTGCCGCCGGCCAGCGGCAGGTTGATGACCTTGCTGTCCTTGGCGGTGATGATCAGGTGGCCGTCCTTGGCCTGTTCGATGCGCACGCCGTTCAGAACCGCGCCGTTGAAGTTCTTGGCGAGGTTGAAGCTGGCGGCGTCCTGCTGCGCGGGCGCCAGGGAGGAGAAGGCGGCGACGGGATCGGCCGCCTTCACTTCGACGCCGAAATTCGTGTAGGCGGTGACGGTTTTGCCGTCGGCGCTGACTTCGACCTTGTTTTTGCCGAGGGTCAGGACGCTCGCGTCCTTGCCGACGGTGAGAAGGACCTCGTTTTGTTGTGCTGCTTTCGCTTTTCTGGCTGCCATGATGAGTGCTCCTTGGGGGGGGGTAAAATTGCGGTTCGTTTTTCGATATCTATGTTAAATATTTTTGTTTCGCGGTTACCGTAATCAATTTATATAATTTCGTCAAGCGAAAGATCCGTTTTTTTTCCGGAGGGTTTCTGCAGGGGGCAAACGATGTGAAAAATCGGGATTAGTGGGAATAACGGACCGGATTTACACAAACCTGTTATATTTTTCTATATAAAATCAACAGATTAAATATTCCATTTGATATTATGTATATAATATAGTAGGTTACTTGCAATAAAGACCCAAACGCCCCGTGTGATTTTATGACCAAAGCAGAAAAAGCAATGCGCGACTCCCTGACCGGCGTGCAAGCCGTGTTCGAACCGGGGCTCCTGCGCGCCAAATGCGACGAAATGGCGCGGCTGCAGGCAGCGGGCGCGACGCGGCTTTGCGAAGGCGGCGTCCACTGGAGCGTCATGCTCACCGACTACGACAAGCTTTTGCAGGGAGACGCCCAATCGCTGGACGACGCGTTCAGCGACATGGCGCGTTGCCTCGATTTGCTGGCAGACGATCATGGCGAGGACACGCCGGTCACGTGCGCCGTCGCGCCGCTGGAGAAAGAGGGAGACGGAAAATGACCGCAGGCAAGCAGGCCGCCTACACGGCGGTATCGCAGGAGACTGTGCAAGAGATGCACCAGAAATTTCAAAAAGGGCTGGAGGCGAAGGCGCGCAAGGCGCTGCCGCAAGACGCCGTCGATCCGGAAGGGCTTGTCGACTCGCTGAAAGCGCTGCTGATAGAGGCGACGCGCAAGGGCATGACGTTCAAGGCGGAGGAACTGTCCGAACTCGCGGCGCAAGGCGTCGAGGCCGTCGACCTGAAGCGGGAGAAAGTCGAGGCCAGCCTGCATGTCCGCGACCCCAAATGGAGCCGCTACCGCTCGCCGCGCCTGTCCGCGCGGCAGGAACGGCAGATCGCCGAAGCCGCGGCGGAGCGGCATGACGACGCGCTGGTCGAGCGGGTTTTCGCCGGAAAAGACAGGATTTACCTGCACCTCAACGGAGCGACGGACGTGACCGAGACGCAGAAGAACATCGCCTCCTGGCTTGAAACCAAGGGCTACAGCATCACCGACTACAACAAGGGCTATGCCACCGACGCCGCCGGAAAGCAGCAGTTCAAGATCGGCAAGCTTCTGAAGGACGAAGAGGCGCTTTACAAGTCCTTCACCGAAGATTCCAGCCGCGGCCTCGACAATCTGTTGGTCGTTCTCTCGCGCAACCCGATGGACATCGCGCGCATGTCGACGGGACACCCTTGGGCGTCCTGCATGGGCTCGGGCGGCATCAACTGGCGCTTCGTGCCGCGCGACGTCAAAAAAGGCTCGATGATCGCCTATCTCGTCTCGGAAAAAGATCCCGACATCGTCAGCCCGCTGGCGCGCATCCTCATCAAGCCGTTCAGCGAGGAGAAGTCCGGTCTCGCCGGCATCGCCGAGCGCTTTTTCGGCGGCGTGAAGGCTGAGCGGAAAGCGAAACCGAGGCAGATCTTCGTGAGCTACGCGTCGTTCGGCCTGCACAATCAGGCCTTCAAGACGGCGGTGAACGACTTTCTCGAGGCGAATTTCAACCGCGGCATCACAGGCGAGTTCTGGCTCGTCTCCGGCCTCTACCGCGATCTCAAAAAACGCCATGTCGTGAAAAGAGCGTCTGTTCCGGTCCTGCTTTAAAAGAGGCCGGTCACCTTGCCGTCCTTGAGGCCGATCTGCTCGGCGGCAGGGGATTTGGGCAGCCCCGGCATGGTCATGATGTCGCCGCAGATGACGACGATAAATTCCGCCCCTGCCGCCAGCCGCACCTCGCGAATGTCGATCACATGCCCCTCCGGCGCGCCGCGCAAGCTCGCGTCGGTCGAAAAGGAATACTGCGTCTTGGCGATGCAGACGGGGTAACGCCCGTAGCCGCTCTCCTGCAGCTTCTCGATCTGCTTTTGCACCTTGGCCGGCGCGGCGATGTCTTTGGCGCGGTAGATCTTGTGCGCTACGGCGCGGATTTTGTCCCACAGGGGCGCGTCGTCTTCATAAGTGAAAGAGAATGCGGATTTTTCCGCGCACAGCGCGACTACGGCTTCGGCGAGGTCTTTTGCGCCCTTGCCGCCGTCCGCCCAGTGTTTCGCCGTCACGGCCCTGACGCCGAGCTTGGCCATGCGCGCGACAACCAGTTTTATTTCCGCGTCCGTGTCGGCGGTGAAATGGTTGATGGCGACGACGCAGGGCAGTCCGAAAACGTTTTTGATATTGTCGACGTGCCGCTCGAGGTTGACCATGCCGCATTCCAATGCGCCGAGATCTTCCTGCGTGAGCGATTTCAAATCCGCCCCGCCGTGATATTTCAGCGCGCGCACGGTGGCGACGACCACGACCGCGTCGGGCCTGAGTCCGCTTTTGCGGCATTTGATGTCGACGAATTTTTCCGCGCCGAGATCCGCGCCGAAACCGGCCTCCGTCACCACATAGTCGGCAAGCTTCAGCGCGGCTCTGGTGGCGATCACGCTGTTGCAGCCGTGGGCGATGTTGGCGAAGGGGCCGCCGTGGACGAAGGCGGGGGTGTTTTCCAGCGTTTGCACGAGGTTGGGCGCGAGCGCGTTGCGTAAGAGAACCGTCATCGCCCCCGCCGCGCCGAGGTCGCTGGCGGTGACCGGCTTTTGCGCGCGGGTATAGCCGACGACGATGTTGCCGAGGCGCTTTTGCAGATCCTCCAGCGAGGCGGCGAGGCAGAAGATCGCCATGACCTCCGAGGCGACGGCGATGTCGAAGCCGTCCTGCCGCGGGAATCCGTTGGCGGTGCCGCCGAGGCCGACGGTGATGTCGCGCAAGCTGCGGTCGTTCATGTCCATGGCGCGCTTCCATGTGACGCGGCGCACGTCGATGTCGAGCGCGTTGCCGTGGTGGATGTGGTTGTCGATCAGCGCGGCGAGAAGGTTGTTGGCGAGCGCGATCGCCGCCATGTCGCCGGTGAAGTGGAGGTTGAT
Organism: Pseudomonadota bacterium; assembly: GCA_021849295.1. Lineage (GTDB taxonomy): Bacteria > Pseudomonadota > Alphaproteobacteria > Micavibrionales > UBA2020 > PALSA-926. The sequence goes on from JAJZTA010000009.1 coordinate 80,574, forward strand.
GTCTTCCATGGGGACGATCTGCGCGTGCCCGCCGCCTGCAGCGCCGCCCTTGAGGCCGAACACGGGGCCGAGCGACGGTTCGCGCAAACAGACCATGGATTTTTTGCCGATGTGCCGCAGCGCGTCGCCGAGACCGACGGTGGTGGTGGTCTTGCCTTCGCCCGGCGGCGTCGGGCTGACCGCGGTGACGAGGACCAGCTTGCCGTCCGGCCTGTCTTTCAGATGCGCGATATAGTCGAGCGAGAGCTTGGCCTTGGTGCGTCCGTAAGGCTCGAGATGCTCCTCGGCGATGCCGAGTTTTTCCTCCGCCAGCGCCAGGATGCGCTGCATGCGGGCTTGCTGGGCGATTTCGATGTCGGAGGGCATGACGTTGTTAGAACAAGACGCCGGTTTCGAAGATCATCCTTGCCTGCGAGTGGTCGTTGCCGGCAGCCCCGAAGGCATCGCCCGCGGTGGTGCTGCTGGCGTGCACGTAGGAGGCTTCCGCGCGGGCGAAGACGCGGTCGATCTGATAGGTCGGCGTGATGGAGAGCGACCAGGCCTTGCTGCCCGCGCCGTAGAGCAGGTTGGGCGCTTTTTCCGCGGTGTTGCCGGTGGTGGAAAGATATTCGGCGCGGCCGGAGATGTTGAGCAGCCCGTCGAACTGGTAGTTGGCGAGCAGCGCGGCGCCGTAGCTCGAGCCGGAATGGTCGATGCCCGCGGAGGCGTAGGTGCCGACGTGGGTGAATTGCAGGTAGGGGTTGAACGTCCACTGGCCCGCGGTGTGGGTATACATCAGGTCGAAGATGTCGCTGTTGTTCTTCGCCACCGGCGTCGAGAGGCGGTTGAGGCTGGCATGGGAGAGATTGCCGCCCGCGGAGAAGGTGATGACGTCGTTGACGCCGAGCGCATAGGTGGCGCGGCCTGTCAGCCAGGTGTAGTGGTTGGCGTAGAAGCCGTCGTTCCACGAGGCGCCCAGCGTCCACGGGCCTTGCGTGTAATCGGCCTCGACGCCGCGGTTGATGTGGTTGTGCTGGCTCCACAGCAGGCCGGCGTCGATGTTCATGTTCTGGAAGTCGAAGGTGTTCTCGTCGCCGAGCAGCGTCGGCAGCTTGCCCGCCTTGACGGAGAGGTTGTTGTTGGCGACGTAGGTGCCGTAGGCGACGGGCAGCAGGCCGTAGGTGTCGTCCGTTTCCTTGGTGGCGCGCAAGTAAGGCACGCCGAGCGCGGGCAGGGAATAGACGCCGACCTGCGCGTAGAATTGCAGCGGCGTGCCGGTGCTCTGCACGATGGCCTGCGCGTTCGAAAGATCGAGATAGGAGTTTTTGTCGCCGGCCTTGGATTTGTTTTGCGACAGACCCATGCCGCTGAGCGCGACGCCGGCGTAGACGCGGCCGAACTGCCCCGCCTGGAACGACCACGGCCGCGGGTTCGGTCTCAAAGTGCCCGCCATCGCGGGCGCGCCGAGCACCACCGGCGCAGGCGCGGCGCCGTTGTAGTCCTGCTGCGCCTGCGCGGGCGTGGCCGCGAGCGTGACGGCAGCCAGCGCCGCCGAATAAGCGAAAATTCTCTTCATGTTGTTTAGCCCCCCTGGAAACTTTTCTTCGAAATCTTTTTGCAGGCCCCCAAAACCTGCGTCCTGATTCTCGCAAAGAGGCGAATCGCTGTCAACAATATATAGTCAATGGATTCAGAGAGTTAAAATATATTCCGGAATACATTAATTAACATAATAATTTGACATAACCTGAAATCGGGCGTATAAATACTATGAATAAAAAATTCACCCCCAAATCCCCAATCAACAAGGAGCGATATCATGAAATCGATGCAGGAAAGAGTCCGGGATTATCTCGGCGAAACACAGCAGGAAAATACGGCAGAAATCGAAAACCGCACCGCCACCAAGGCCTTCAAAAAAGCCGGCAAGGTGATCGCGGCGCTGGAAGCGCTGGAAGAGGAAACCGGCGGCAAGTTCAAAGTGCTCGGCAAGGCCTTCGGCAGCTCGCTCGACTGTCACTGGGTCTCCATCGAAACGAATATTCCTGGCAAGGAGAGAAAGCACCTGCACGTCAATGTCTTCACCAACGGCATAAAGTTCGTCACCACGTCCGAAGAGGGCAAGGGCGACAAGCTGGAAACCTTCGGCATCCGCAATCCTTTTGCCATCAAGAAAACCGTCAAATACGTCGCGTATCAGGCGAAAAAGCACGACATGATCTGAAAAAGGCCGCTCGGCCTTTAGGCCGCCTGCATAGCGGCGATGAACTTTTCCACCTCGGTTTTGATCAGGCCGGACTGGCGCGAGAGGTCCTGCGCCGCGGTTTTCAGCCGCGCGGCCGTCGCGCCGCCGCTGGCCGCCGCGGTGCCGACGCCCGCGATGTTGCGCGAGACTTCCGCGGTTCCGGCCGAGGCTTCGGCGACGTTGCGGGCGATCTCCCGCGTCGCAGCGCCCTGCTGCTCGACGGCGGCGGCGATGGCGGATTGCGCGCTGTTGATCTTTTCCATCATGACATTGATACGGTTGATGGCGGCGACGGCGCCGCCGGTCGATTTCTGGATGGCGGCGATCCGTTTGCCGATGTCGTCGGTCGCGTCCGCGGTCTGTCCGGCGAGGGTCTTGACCTCGCCCGCGACGACGGCGAAGCCCTTGCCCGTTTCGCCCGCCCGCGCCGCCTCGATGGTGGCGTTGAGCGCGAGCAGGTGGGTCTGTCCGGCGATCGAAGTGATCAGCTCGACGACGTCGCCGATCTTGCCGGCGTTTTGCGAGAGCGTCTTCATGCCGCTGGTGGCGGTGGCGACGGCCTCGACCGCCTGCGCGGCGACGGCGCTGGCCTCCTGCACCTGCCGCGAGATTTCCGCGATCGAGGACGAAAGCTCTTCCGCGGCGGCGGCGGCGGTCTGCACGTTCGATGTGGTCTGTTCCGCTGCGGCGGAAACGCTGCTCGCTTGCGCCGCCGTTTCCTCCGCGGCCGCGCCCGTGCCGGCCGCCGTTTCCTCCAGCGTCGCCGTGGCGGTGGCGAGGTTTTTGAGAATGTCCTTCATCGCGGCGCCGAAGGCGGCGAGCGCCTTCTCGATGTTTTGCGCGCGTCTTTCCTTCGCCGCCTGGTCTTTCGTCTGCTTGCCTTCGAGCGTGCGGCCCTTGAGGCTGTTTTGGCGCAGCACCTCGGGCGCGCGGGCGATGGAGCCGATCTCGTCGGCGCGCTCCGTCGCCGGCACCTCGATGTCGAGGCCGTCGTCCGCCATGTGCCGCATGACAGTCTCCAGCTCGAGCAGCGGGCGCGTGACGGAAGAGACGATGCGCAGCGAGAGCAGCAACCCTGCCAGCAGCAGCGCAAGTCCCGTGCCGAGATGCAGCAGCATGGCGGCCTGAAAGCCCGCGATGCGCGTTTGTAGCAGATGGGCCATTTCATCGTCGAGCGGGCGGGCGAGGGCGCGGCTGGCGGCGATCAGCGCGGCGACGCCGTCGCGCACGCCCTTCGCGCTTTTGTCCATGATGGCGGTGTTGACGGCGGCGGCCGCGCCGTCGAGCGCGGCGGCGGGCTTGGCGAGCGCCGGTTTGACCGTGCCGTCGGCGTTGGCGACGATGGCCTTGTTGATGTCGGTGGTGATGGCCGCTGCGGCGGCGGCGAGAGCGTCCTGCGCTTCGTGGAAGGCGACGCGGTGGGTTTCGGCCGTCGCGTAATCGGCCTTCGTCTGGTGGTCGGTTTCTGCGGCGGTGAGCGCGTCGGTCAGCGCTTTTGCCTGCTTGAGCAGGGTCGGCAGCTTGTGCGCGATGATGCCGCCGAGAAGGTGCGCGTCGGGATCGGGGTCGCGGGTGATGTTGGCGTTTTCGGCCAGCGCGGCGGTCATGGTGTTGGCTTCAGCGATGGCGTCCGCCGGCGCGGTCGTCGCGCCGATGCCGGAGAGCGCCTGCAGCAGCGCCTGCGTTTGCGCGGGTTCGGCGAGATTTTGCGGATCGGCGGCGAGGGTCCTTTTTAAAGTTTTGGCGGCGGGCGCGATGTCGACCCTGGCGGGCATGTCGGCGGCGAGCAGTTCCAGCACCTTTTGCAGCGGGCGGATGTCGCCGACCCCCGCCAGCTCGGTGCGGGCGAACCCGACGTCCGACGCGCGCGCCGACGAGGTAATGGGTCATCAGCAGCATGGGTAGCGCGAGGATGGCCAGCGCGATCAGGTTCTTTTTGGCGATGGACAGCTTTTTCAAAGTCATCTCTTCCTTGCGGCGGCAAAAACCGCCGCACCGGATATCATAAGCATAACCCGCTGATAAATCACGCAAAGAATGAACGGCGCTGCCGTTATGTCATTTTATTCCTTATGTCTTTGCGCGGCAAAACTGCTATAAAAAGAGAATGACCTCGCAAGCTCTGCAAGAACAGGCCGCGCCTCGGCCGCGCCTTCTGATTCCCGCCGCGCCGGTGCTGGCGCTCGACGGGCACAGGCTCTTTTGCCTGACGGCGGAGGGCGAGCTGAAAAATATGACCGCCGCCGAAGCGCAGCTGCTGGTGCAGGGACATATGCCGATCGTCTGCGATGCGCCGCGCATGGCGGCGCGGCTTTCAATGCCGCCGTTTCAGGCCTACGACGTGCTCGAACTGTTTGCCTTCATCCATCCCGGAAAATTCGCCGCGCCGACGCCGAAGGGGCTTGCCCGCGCGCTGAATTTGTTCGCGCCCGAAAGCGCGGAGGACCAGTGCATGGCCCTGCGCGATTGCATCCGCCATCTGCTGGTCGATCTGACCGCCGCGGGGCGCGTGGAAAAAAGCGACCCCGCCGCGCTCGCCGCGATGATGGGCGGCAACGGGCAAAGCGGCTGGGCGTGGAGCGAAACCGTGCTGACCGCCTTGGGCCGCATGGATAACCTGCCGACGCAAGGCGACATCCGCGCCGCCTTGCGGGTGTGGGAGAAACTGCCCGAATGGTCGATCCACGGGCCGGAACCGCTGCCCGCGCACCACGGCGTCGCGGCAGAAGAGGCGCAAGAGCGTCTCGATGCTTTTTTAAAGAAGCAGAAAAAGGAAATCCGCGAGGGACAGCAGCAATATGCCGCCGCGCTCGCAAGCGCCTTCGCGCCCAACGAAGAACCGGAGCAGCCGCACGTCGTCCTCGCCGAAGCGGGTACGGGCGTCGGCAAGACGCTCGGCTATCTCGCGCCCGCGACCGTCTGGGCGGAGAAGAACGACGGCGCGGTGTGGATTTCGACCTTCACCAGAAATCTGCAGCGTCAGGTCGACGCCGAACTGGACAGGTTCTACGACGATCCCGTGACCAAAAGCCGCAAGGTGGTGACGCGCAAGGGACGCGAGAATTATTTGTGTCTGCTGAACCTCGAAGAGCTGACACAGCCGTTGCGCGACCCTTCGATGCTCGCGCCGCAGGCCGGTGCGCGCGGCTCCGCCGCCATAGCTATGGGCCTGATGCTGCGCTGGGCGGCGGCGACGGAAGACGGCGACCTCGCCGGAAAGGACTTTCCCGGCTGGCTGAACGGCTTGCTGGGCCGCGGGCGCGTCCAGCATTTCGCCGACCGGCGCGGCGAGTGCGTCTATTCCGCCTGCGCGCATTTTCACAAATGCTTCATCGAGAAAAGCGTGCGCAAAGCCAGGCGCGCCGACATCGTCATCGCCAACCACGCGCTGGTGATGCAGAACGTCGCGATGAACAAGGATTCTTCCGCGCCCGCGCGCTATGTGTTCGACGAGGGGCATCATCTGTTCGAAGCGGCGGATGGCGTGTTCGATCTGCAGCTCAACGGCCAGTGGACGGCGGATTTGCGCCGCTGGCTGCTCGGCACGGAATCCAAAGCAAAATCCCGCGCGCGCGGCGCGAAACGGCGGCTGGAAGATATAGTCTCCGAGGACGACGAGCAGGCCAGAAAGGCGCTCGACGAGCTGATGACCGCCGCGCGCGGCCTGCCCGCGCCGAACTGGCGGCAGCGTTTGCGCGAGGAAACGCCCAAGGGCGCGGCGGAAATTTTTCTGGGTCTGTGCCGCAAACAGGTGCTGGCGCGTAATACGGGGCAAAACGATTTCTATTCGCTCGAAACCGGCGTGCGTCCGGCGGCGGAGGGCTTGATCGACGCGGCTGGCGATCTGGCGGTACGCTTGCGGGAGATCAAGCGGCCGATCGACATTCTGATCCGTCATCTGCAAGGCCGGTTGAGCGACGAAGCGGCGGAGCTGGACACCGACATGCGCGAGCGCATCAATTATGCGGTCAGCAGTCTCAATTTCCGCGCCAAGTCCGTTCTCGGCGGCTGGATCGACATGTTGGAAAGTTTGAAAGCCGTAACGCCGGAGGGCGTGGTCGACTGGCTGGAGCTGACGCGCATCGAAGGGCGCGAGTTCGATGTGGGCTTTTACCGCTACTTCGTCGATCCGGCGGCCTTGTTCGCCGCGCAACTGAAGCAGCAGGCGCAGGGCGTGGCCGTGACCTCGGCGACCTTGCGCGACGTCTCGGCGGACGATCCGGAAGGCTGGGCGAGCGCGCTGGTGCGCACCGGCGCGCAGCATCTGGCGGGCAAGGGGGCGCCGCAGTTCTTTCATGTCGCCTCGCCGTTCGATTATGCGGCGCAAACGCGCGTCATCGTCGTCACCGACGTGAAGAAGAACGATGCCGCGGCGACGGCGGCGGCGTACCGCGAACTGTTCCTTGCGGCGCAAGGCGGCGCGCTCGGCATCTTCACCGCCGTGCAGCGTCTCAAGGCCGTGCATGAAAAACTGCTGCCCGCGCTGGAAAGCAAAGGACTCAATTTATATGCCCAGCATGTCGAGCCGCTCGACATCGGCACGCTGATCGACATTTTCCGCGAGGAGGAAAATGCCTGCCTGCTCGGCACCGATGCGACGCGCGACGGCATCGACGTGCCGGGGCGCTCTTTGCGGCTTGTCGTCTATGACCGCGTGCCGTGGCCGAAGCCGACGATCTTGCACAAGGCGCGGCGCGACGCGTTCGGCAAGGGCTACGACGACATGCTGACGCGTTTCAAATTGAAGCAGGCCTATGGCCGCCTGATCCGCCGCGCCGACGACTGCGGCGTGTTCGTGATGCTCGATAGCGCGCTGCCCTCGCGCCTGCTCTCGGCTTTTCCGGAAGGGGTGGCGGTTGTGCGCACCGGTCTTGCCGAAGCCGTGCGGCTCACGCGGGAATTTCTGGCGCGGGAATAGTCAAGTGATTGTTATATAAACTTTTTATATCTAAATATGACATTGACGGCGGGATAGGGCTTCCTTATGATACGTAAACCTTAAGGACAAGAGATCATGCCAAGCAATTCAGTCTTCACGCCCCGCGACTTGATGGAGGCCGTCGAAGCCGGCGATATTGGGAAAGTTAAACAACTGCTGACCGCAGGCGTCGACGTCAACGCGGAGGTAGGCGGCGGCTTCGGCTTCATGACCCCGCTGATCAAGGCGGTGATGCGCAACCCCGATCCGGAGATGATCACGCTGCTGCTCGACAACGGCGCCGATCTCGAAGCGAAGCGCGCCTACGGCGGCTACACCGCGCTGATGCAGGCGGTTTTGAACGACCGTCCGCAGATCGCCGAACTTTTGCTGGAGCGCGGCGCCGACCAGCGCACGCAGAATTTCGAAGGCCTGACGGCGCTCGACATCGCCGTCGCCCGCAACAACGACCAACTCGAGCGCATTCTCCGCGCCGCGCCGCAGCAGCGCGAGAAGCGGCCGGTCGTGCCGCTGGGCCTGATCGCCAAAGAGCGCGCCACCATCACGGGCGTACAGGCGCAACTGCGCGCCGCCGCCGCGAAAAGGCCGAAAGTCCTCCTGAAACGCGGCGGTTTTCCATCGCCCTGATGTGTTCGTATATGGGAAAATGGTTGATCATCGCGGTATTTGCTGCTAACCGTTGAAAAGGCTTTAGTCCCCGTAGCTCAGCAGGATAGAGCGGCAGTTTCCTAATTCGCTGCATGAGAATAATACCATTGATTCATAAGGGTTTTTTCGGCTGATTTTCGCAGGAAACAGCACATATATGCACACAACCCTCTCACAGATCCTCGCACGTTTCACAGCACGCAAATTTGCGCGTTAGCAGACCCGTTGTTTCCACTGTCGAAAGTCGGTACTTTCTCGATATGGATAACAAAACAGCATGGTGCATAAATGGCAAAATCTAAAAATCCGCCTGAGGCAGAGAAAGAAATCGCAGTTCTTCGGGTCAGTATAGATGGCAGGCGTAATGTCTCACGAGATGTAGAAGTCAGAGCATCTTCTTCCCTGTACGCATTGGCTGAAGCGATTGTCATTGATGCTTTCGGCTGGGACTTCGACCACGCCTTTGGCTTTTTTAATGATCTGGAATGCTACCATGACAGCACCGGGCGCTATGAACTGTTCGCCGACATCGGAGAAACAGACGAATATCTCAGCGGCGCAACGCCTCTCAGTGTCAAGAAAACAAAGGTTCAGGATGTTTTTGATGATGTCGGCAAGAAAATGCTGTTTCTGTTCGATTATGGCGACGAACACCTGTTTGTCGTTGAACTGGTCGATCAAAAGGCGAAGCAGCTCAAGCATGGATATCCGATGATTTCAAATGTCAAAGGCAAAGCGCCTGAGCAATACGAGGCGGCGTAACCATCAGCTTTCAGTGATGAAGCTAGGTGTTTAGTCCCACGATATGGTGGCATAAGATATAACCGCATACGGAGGGACAAGCTATGGGACAGATACTGCACAAGTGCGCCCGCACGACAGAGGCATTGCGTCGAGCGATACAAGATAGTGAAGAGAGCATAGCGGCGCTTGCCGAGCGGTACGATCTGAACCCGAAGACGTTCACAAGTGAAAACGGCGCAAGTTCACGCACGACGTTGCGATGGGCCCGAAGAACCCTCGCTCGATGGTGCTGACGGCAGAAGCCATCGTGGTTGCCTCTTCATGCCAAAGATAGAAACCTGCCCACGCCGCGTATTGTATGCAGGATCGATGGCAAGATGATAATCGGCGGGACGTATTGATCTGTCAATGTCGATTGCGCCTGAATAGCAAGGTTATCCTGTGCCTATGTGTTTCCATTCGCTGGGATGTCAGCAGTTTCCTCAGCAAATGTAGGACAGATCGGTAACAGGACAGCCAAAAAGGCTGCGGCTATAAAAATGGCAGACCTTTTTACAGCCACTGGCCAAAGCGACGGATGTACCAGAACTTGACGAGTTGTGTCAATGTGCAATATCCGAATAACGTCAGCGCGAGGTAAGAAAAATAGCTCATAGGTAGCGGCACAAGCCCGACGCGTGCGCCCAGGGGCACGAACGGAAGGGCGATGCCGATCGCCATAATAACCAGCGTGAGCAGCAGGACGGGCATGGACGGCATGCTTTGAAAAAACGGTATCTTCTGCGTACGGATCATATGCACGATCAGCGTTTGGGACAAAAGGCCTTCGATAAACCAGCCGGACTGGAACAGAGACTGCACGTCAGGATTATTGGCTTTGAAAACAAACCACATCAGGCAGAACGTGGTGACATCAAAGATGGAACTGGTGGGGCCAAGAAAGATCATGAAGCGGGCGATATGCCCCGCTTCCCACTTGCGCGGTTTTTCGAGATATTCAGGATCAACGGAGTCCCAAGGGATCGAAATCTGCGAAATATCGTAAAGCAGGTTCTGAATCAGAAGCTGGATCGCCATCATCGGCAGGAACGGCAGGAAGGCGCTTGCGATCAAGACGCTGAAGACATTTCCGAAGTTGGAACTTGCCGTCATGTTTATGTACTTAATGATGTTCCCGAATGTGCGGCGACCTTCTACGACACCATCTTCCAGCACCATTAGGCTTTTTTCCAGCAGGATGATGTCCGCAGACTCCTTGGCGATATCTACCGCCGTATCCACGGAAATGCCGACATCGGCGTCGCGCAGCGAGGGCGCGTCGTTGATGCCATCCCCCAGATAACCGACCGTATGACCGCGGCTTTGCAGGGCGCGGATCACGCGGGCCTTTTGAAGTGGCGCCATTCTGGCGAAAATGGTGGTGTTTTCCGCCCTGCCCGCCAAAACCTCGTCCGTCATGCCATCTACATCACTACCGAGGAGTAGACCTTCGATTTTAAGACCGACTTCCTTGCAGATTTTCTGGGTGACAATTTCATTGTCGCCCGTGATGACTTTCACGGCGACACCATGTTGCCACAGCGCGGGAATGGCTCTTTTGGCGGATTCTTTCGGCGGATCAAGGAAAGCCATATACCCGGCCAGAGTCATGTCCGTTTCGTCGTTCACGGTATACGTCCTGTTTTCGGCGGGGAGCCATTTGTAGGCGACGGCGAGAACGCGCAACCCATCTTCGTTCAAATCCCGCACGGTCTTGCTCACACGGTCGTGCAGGATATCCGAATAGGGAACGATGCCGCCACCCGCCATGCCGTTTTCGTCAACCTGGCTGCAAATGGCACTGATTTCCCCGGGCGCGCCCTTGCAGATGAGAAGATTGCGCCCGTCTTCCGTCCTGACGATAACAGACATGCGCCGACGTATGAAATCAAAAGGGATTTCGTCGATCTTGTGATAGTCTTTACCAAAGGTCTTCAGGCCATTTTCTTCGCCGTACTGGATGACGGCCTTGTCCAGCAGATTGCGCAGCCCCGTTTGATAAAAGCTGTTAAGATAAGCGAACTTCAGCACCTGGGAATCCTCATTGCCGTAAATATCGAGGTGGCGCTCGAGGATGATCTTGTCCTGCGTCAGAGTGCCTGTCTTGTCGGTGCAAAGGATATCCATCGCACCAAAGTTCTGAATGGAGTTGAGGCGTTTCACGATGGTTTTTCGTTTCGCCATCACGACAGCGCCCTTGGCAAGGTTGGTGCTCACGATCATGGGCAGCATTTCCGGCGTCAGGCCCACAGCGACGGACACCGAAAACAGCAGGGCGTCGAGCCAGTTATGCTTGGTAAACCCGTTGATCAGAAAAACGACGGGCACCATGACGGCCATGAAACGGATCAAGACCCAGCTGACTTTGTTAATCCCCCTGTCGAAACTCGTCAGGGGCCGCTTGCCGACAAGATTTCTGGCCATCGTGCCGAAATAGGTGTTGTTACCCGTGGCGACGACGACCGCCATCCCTGTGCCGCTGACGACGTTTGTGCCCATCAAGCAAAGGTTCCTCATTTCGAGAGGGGAAGCGGTCTGAGCGTCCAGAGCATTGGCATGGTCAGGAAGGGTGTCATACTTTTCTACAGGAACGGATTCCCCCGTCAGAACGGCTTGACTAATGAAAAGGTCTTTTGACCCAAGGCAGCGCAAATCGGCAGGGATCATGTCGCCCGCGGCAAGCTGGACGATATCCCCAGGCACCAGTTCGGCGACGGGAATTTCCTCTATGGGCCGCCCCTTGCGAAGAACGGCGGCTGTCGTCCGCACCATGGTCTTCAATTGCTCTGCCGCCTGCGCGGAGCGGAATTCCTGCCAGAACCGCAAAATGACGCTGATGCCGACCATTGCGGAGAGGACGATGATCGTCTTGTAGGAGCGGTCGCCGGGAGCCGCCATGATAACGTCCGTCACAAGGGAAACGCAGCCCAGAAACACCAATACCCCGATAAACGGATTGATAAAGGCCTCGCCCAGCTGCATATACCATGTCGGCGGTTTCTCGTGCGCCACTTCATTGAGGCCGTAACGCTCACGGGTGCTTTCAACCGCTTCTGCCGCCAGCCCCTCCATGTCGGTTTGCAGGAAGCTAAGGACCCGGGTATTGTCCATGCGGGCGATCGCCAGTAGTTGCTCCGACATATGCGCAGAACCTTTCAGCGCGCTACTGGCCTTACGCGAGGAAAAATCTTCCTTGTTCATCATCCATCCTCCGTTCCTTTAGCTCTGGGCAACTCAGTGAGAACAGTGCTTACGGGGGGGGCAGAGAAGAAACTATGGCTATGTACAACAGAAAATGTCAAGAAGTCCTGTTAAAACCGGCTTTTTATGTAGGAGCGGAGCCCCGGGGGGGAAGCCTGACCAATACGTCCTGTAGCTTGCCGGGAGACCTCACTCAGTCCTTTATACACAAACGCAAGTGACTACTAGGCTCATCGGGCACTGGCTTCTCCTTTGTTGGCAACACATACGGGTTCTTTCTATACCCATTTCATTATTCCCGTCAAACAAAAAAGCGATATTTCTGTGGTCAAAACCCATTAGGGCCCAGACTAGGTTCAGACTCATTAAATCCACCATACAATAGCAGCAACGAGGCAGATGGAAGCGAGAAAGACCCGCGCCAGCCTGTCGTAACGGGTGAAGATACGCCGGAAGTCCTTGAGCCTGTTGAAAGCGCGTTCGATTTTGTTTCTGGATTTGTAGGCGGTTTTATTGAACGAAAAGGGCTGCACTCTGTTGCATTTATTTGGAATGACGGCCTTCGTGCCGCGACGGGTCATCCACGCACGCAAGGGCGCGCTATCGTAAGCCTTGTCACCGAGAAGCTGTTTCGGTGGCGCTTTTCTGCGGATCAGCTTTTGAGCGGCGGGACAGTCATGCACGTTGCGGCAGGTCAGGAAAAGGCTGCAAAAACGGCCTTTATCATCTGCGAGTGCGTGTATCTTCGTATTGCGCCCGCCGCGTGACCTGCCGATAGCCTGCTTTTGCTCCCCCCTTTTCCGCCCGATGCCGAGCGGTGCGCCTTGACGTGCGTGCTGTCGATCATCAGCATCTCCGCCACCCCAGCGCTGTCGGCAAAAGCATGAAACAGCCGCTCCCACACGCCGCGCTTCGCCCACCGCACAAAACGGTTATAGACAGTCTTTGCGGGGCCGTATTCCTTCGGGCAGTCGCACCAGCGGCAGCCGCTGCGCAAAACATGCACGATGCCGCTGATGACACGCCGGTCATCCACGCGCTCCTTGCCGCGCACGTCCTGCGGCAGATGTGGCGCAATCTTTTGCCATTGGTCGTCGTTCAGCCAGAATAAATTGCTCATGTCCCTGTGACCTGCGCCCCTATTTTAGCCCGTCAGGAAGTAGAGTCGTGCCGGGGTTATAGACGGGCGACTGCCACCCGTCAACAGATTGCAGGGGGGCAGGTCACGGGGAACGTCATCGGTACGGTACGCACTCTCTTTTTGAAGCCATTGTTCTTAAGGCGCGGGAAAAGCATCTGGCCGGAGCAACCGTACTGCGCAGCCCTATGGGTTACGGTCATTCAAGCCTGCTGCATACGACGAACATCCTGCAACTCTCCGATGACCTGCCGGTCGTCATAGAGATCGTTGACGTGCCGGAGAAAATCGACGAATTTCTGCCCGTTTTGAAAGATATGATGAATGGTGACGGAATGGTGATGATGGAGTATGCGCATGTCATGTTCTATGGCCCTGCGGATAAGAAAAATGATGCGGTAGGCGCGGCAGAATGAAAAGAAAAATAATAAGCTTTGCACAAAGGCACCTAAAAATTGTTTTCGGGGTCGGTCTAAAACCTCTCTGTTAATGCAAATAACACCCCTTAGTAAAGAATTTAAGAAATCCGATACCAACCGTACATAAAACACAGACAACAAACATATCCTTCTTAAAATGCGCTCTTCTGCTGAGATCGCAGATGGGATAGGCAGGAAAATACTGGAGAGACTCGTCCGGAAATTAACGGGAGCAGACCCAAAAGCCATTGCTTTGCGCTTTGTCTTTATGTTCGGTGTCATCGGTCTGTTCGCCGACTTCACTTAATCTACTTTAAAGATTCTCATTTCCTTTGAAAATTACGGTTCAGGCAGTATTATAGGCCAAAATAGGCTATATTCTCCCCGTAGCTCAGCAGGATAGAGCGGCAGTTTCCTAATCCATAGGTCTTATAATAATCCTCCCCTATTAATCTAAAATAATCATTTAATATCAATATATTACAAATTATCTTGCTAT
>JAJZTA010000023.1 GCA_021849295.1 Pseudomonadota bacterium
TGCTCTCTTCACTATCGACGCAATGCCTCTGTCGTGCGGGCGCACTTGTGCAGTATCTGTCCCATAGCTTGTCCCTCCGTATGCGGTTATATCTTATGCCACCATATCGTGGGACTAAACACCTAATCATATGGCTTAATGCGAATAAATCGATTACTATGGCCTTTACGCGGATTTACAAGGATGACAAAACTTGCCCCGAAAACATGCCACATGGAACACTGATGCGGAGCGGCTTATTCTCGTCGGGCCGGTGCAAAAGAGCATTTTGCACCCCGCGCTGCTGAAGCCGCTGAAGCTGGACGGCGCGCCGCAAGTGGCGGTGGACGGCGGGGTGAAGTTTGCGGTCGAGCCGGTTTTGTGGACGGGCGACGGCGATTCAGGCAAGCCGCCGAAGTCCGCGCCCATCGCCTTCAAAAAAGATCAGGACGTGACCGACCTGCGCTTCTGTCTCGAGACCATCCGCAAGGGCAACTGGCGCGTGCTGCATATCTTCGGCTTTCTGGACGGCAGGAAGGATCATGAACTCGCCAACTTCGGGGAAATTTACGCGGTGTTGAAAAAACGCCGCAAGCCCTCCTCCGCCGTTTTCTATGATGCGAAGATGCGCCCCGCCATCCGATTCTTTCAAGCGGGGCGGCACAAGGTCAAATTGCGCGGCACGTTTTCCGTCCTCGTCATCGAGCCTGCGAAGGTCACCATCACGGGAAAATGCAAATATCCGGTGCGCGGCTTTTCGCTGCCGCCGCTTTCAGGGTGCGGCGTATCCAACGTGGCTTCCGGCGAAGTGCGGATAACCTCGTCCAGGCCGTTTTTTATTGTCGGTTAAGCGAAGTCCGGCTTCGGCGCCATAGGGCAGTGCCGGCGGTGCGCGTCGTCGAAATCCCTCACGTCCATATGCAGCTTCAGCTTTTTCCCGTCCACGACGCCGCCGCGTTCGGCGAGGCCGTCGAGCAGAGGAAACAACACTTCTTCAAGCACAAGCTCGCCGCGCTCTCTTCTGCCGCGGTTCATGGCCCTGATATCCAGTTTCACCTTGCCCGGCGTCATCTGCGGGCAGAATTTGCTCATGAGATGCTTAAGGCCGCGCTCCGGAATTCGCGGGTTTTTGGGCTGCGCGAATTTCGATGGTGCGGCGTTGATTTTCTTCACGGTTGCCTTGACGCTGTCGATAAGCGCTTTCTTTCTCGCCTTCTCCATTTTCTCGTTGAAAACTTTGCTGAACGGACCCATGAGACGATCTCCCTTTGTGGCTTCCCAAACGCAAATCCATTATAGGGAAAAATGATTAATATAAGGTTAAAATCCGCCAAATCCGGCCGATTTGCGCGCGTTTGCTCGGTTTCATTTTTTCCGTATCGGAAATTTTGTTACGCGACGTGAAGCGCGTTTCGCGTTGCCGGCTAGTGCATTTTTCTCTTGGGATGAAGCGGCGGACTGGCGGGCGCGTTCTCGAAATCTCTGGGTTCCACATGCAGCAGAACCTTTTGCCCGTGTATGACGCCGCCGCGCTCCATGAGGCCGTCGAGCAGCGGCACCAGCTCGTCTTCCATTTTTCCTTTGAACTTTATCGCGTCATCGCGCATGGCGCGGATATCCAGCTTCACCGTATTGGACGCGCCGTTCGACATTTGCGCGCAGTATTTGGCGACGAGATACTCGAAGGCGTTGTCCGAGATGCGCGGGTCTTTCGGCTGCTGAAAATCCGCCGGACTGGCGTTGATTTCCTTGACCGTTGCGGTGACGCTGTCGATCAACGCCTTTTTCTGCGCCTTCTCCATTTTCTCGTTGAAAATGGTACTGAATGGACCCATGAGAATGTCCCCCTGTTGGTCTGGAAACCTAATAAAATTATAGGTAAAATTGATTAATATAGATTTAACCGGACAGGCTCATGCGCGGCGGCGCGGCTTCTTCGTTTCGGCGCCAAAAAGCTCGTCCCACAGCGCATCGACGCGCTGCACGGTTGCTTCATCCATGTGCAGCGGCCTGCCCCAGGTGCGCTCCGTTTCGCCGAAGGTTTTGTCGGTGGCGTCGAAGCCGATTTTCCCGCCGAGGCCGCTCTTGGGCGATGCGAAGTCGAGATAGTCGATCGGCATATTGTCGAGTGTCACAACGTCGCGCGAGGCGTCCATCCGCGTCGAAAGCGCCCAGAGAACGTCATCCCACTTGCGCACGTCGATGTCTTCATCGACGACGATGATCATCTTCGTGTAGCTGAACTGGTAAAGATACGACCAGAAGGCCAGCATCATCCGCCGCGCGTGTCCGGCGTAGCGCTTTTTGATCGAGATAACCGCGATGCGGTAGGAACAGGCTTCCGGCGGCAGCCAGCAATCGACGATCTCGGGGAACTGCTGTTGCAGTAGCGGCAGAAAAACGTCGTTCATGGCAATCGCCATGGTCGAAGCTTCATCCGGCGGCCTGCCGAGGTAGGTGGACAGATAAACCGGTTTCTTGCGCATGGTGATCGCCGAAACGGTAAAGACCGGAAACGGCTCGACGCTGTTGAAATAGCCCGTGTGGTCGCCATACGGGCCTTCCATCGCCGTTTCGGTCGCCGAGACATGGCCTTCCAGCACGATTTCCGCTTCCGCGGGCACCAGCATCGGCACGGTCTTGCAAGGTACGAGGCCGAGTTTCTCCCGCCGTATCAAACCGGAAAAATGATATTCGGAGAGTGTATCAGGCAGCGGCATGACGCCGGAGAGTATCGTCGCGGGGTCGGCGCCGATCGTCACTGCTAGCGGCATGTCTTTGCCGCGCTCCTGCCACTGCCTGAAATGCCTTGCCCCACCGCGATGCGGCAGCCAGCGCGCGATGAGTTTGTTCTTGCCAATCACCTGCATGCGGTAGATGCCGACGTTATAATCCGCCGTGTCGGTGCTGTCTGGCGGACGGGTCATCACAAGGTTGAAAGTGATCAGCGGCGCGGGCTCGCCCGGCCAGAAAGACTGTATCGGCAGGTTGCGCAAATCAACGTCCTTGCCGCGCAGCACGCGCTCCTGCACCGGCGCGGGCGCGCGGCGCACCTCGGGCTTCATCGCCATCACGGCCTTAAGGTCGCCGTATTTGCCGAGCGTGGAGAGGATGCCAGCGGGCGGGTCGGGTTGCTTCATCGCCGCGAGCCAGCGGCCGTAATCCTGAAAGCCGTCGACGCTGCAGCCCAGCCCCTTGGCGACGCGCTCCACCGTGCCGAAAAGATTGCAGACCACGGGGATCGGGCTGACTTTGCCATTTTTCATCACGGGTTTTTCGAACAAAAGAACAGGGCCGCGGCTTTCCAGCACGCGCTTGTGGATCTCCGTTATTTCCAGAACGGTGGAGACGGGATGGCTGATGCGTTTGAGCTGTCCCTCGTCTTCTAAAATCTTGAGGAAATGCTGCAGCGATTGATGATCCGCGTTTTTCGTCATGTCCGCAAGAATGGCGCAGGCGGCGGCGCGGCACTTGATCTGCGTCAAGTGCCGGCAAAAAATCCGCGCTATCTTTATGGCCATGAAAAAAGACCAGCAGCGTTTGACATTTTTCGAGCCTGTCGTGCGGCGCGTGTTCCGCACCATTCTGGACGCGCACCCCGAGATTACCGACCGCCTCGGCGATTATGCCGCCAGCCGCATCCGCATCGACGTACGCGACGCGCCTTTTTGCATGGTTTTGCAAGTTGCAAAGCGCGAGATCGGCGTTTACCGCCGTGGCGCAAAGGTGAAATCCGACGCGCAAATCAGCGGCTCGTTCATGACGCTGCTGAAACTGGCGGAAGGCGGCGATGACGGCGACTCCCTCTTCTTCAACCGCGACATCGAGATTTCCGGCGACACCGAGGCCGTGGTGGCCTTGCGCAACGCGCTGGATGATTCCGACATCGACATTATCCGCGAGAGCCTTGCGGCGTTTGGCGTTCTCGCCCTGCCCCTGCGCATCGGATACAGGGTTTTTCAGGACATGCAGCCGATCGTCGCGGGCATGTTCGCTCCATGACAAAGAAACAGCACCGCAAGACGCCGGAACTGGTCTGCCCCGCGGGCACGCCCTCCGCCTTGCGCGTCGCCGTGGATGCGGGCGCGGACGTCGTCTATTGCGGCTTTCGCGACGAAACCAACGCGCGCAACTTCCCCGGCCTCAACTTCAGCCGCAAGGAAATGTCGGAGGCCACTGAATATGCGCATAAAAAGAACGCGCATGTCTACGTGACCGTCAACACCTTCCCGCAGGCGGGCAAAACGGATCTGTGGCGCAAGGCCGTCAACGACGCGGTCGATTGCGGCGCGGACGCGCTGATCGTCGCCGACATGGGCATCGCCGCCTATGCCGCAAAAACCCACCCGAAAACACGGCTGCATCTTTCGGTGCAGGCCTCGGCCTCCAACCCCGACGCGATCAAATATTATTGCGATACGTTCAACGTCAAGCGCGTCGTCCTGCCACGGGTGCTGAGCATCCCCGAAATCACCGCCCTCAATGACGAGATCCCCTGCGAGACGGAAGTGTTCGTCTTCGGCGGGCTCTGCGTGATGGCGGAGGGCCGCTGCCTTTTGTCCTCCTACGCCACGGGCAAGTCACCCAACATGAACGGCGTCTGCTCCCCCGCGGGCGACGTGCGCTACGCGCAAGGCAAGGACGGCAGCATGGATTCCAAACTCGGCGTCTTCACCATCAACCGCTTCGCCGAGGGCGAGCCGACCGGCTACCCGACCATCTGCAAAGGACGCTTCAAGTGCGGCGGCGATACGGGATACATCTTCGAAGAACCCACCAGCCTCGATGCGATCTCGATGATGCCGGAGCTTTTGCAATCCGGCGTGACCGCCTTCAAAATCGAAGGCCGTCAACGCGGCAAAGCCTATACCGAGGCCGTGGTCAAAGCCTTCCGCAAGGCGCTTAGCGATTATGCGCGCGGCTGGCCGCTCAAGACCGACGCGCTGATCGCCCTCGCCGAAGGCGGGCAATCCACCGAAGGAGCATACAAGAAAACATGGAGATGAAACTGACATTAGGCCCCGTGCTGTTCAACTGGGAGCCTTCAAGCTGGCGCGATTTCTATTTTCACGTAGCGGACGAAGCGCCGGTGGACATCGTCTACGTCGGCGAGGTCGTCTGTTCCAAGCGCCAGCCGTTTTACAACAAAGTGCTGCCCGAGGTCGTCGAACGCCTGAAAAAGGCGGGCAAAGAGGTCGTGCTTTCCTCGCTCGCCATGGTGATGAACAAGCGCGAGGCCAAAACGATGCGCGAACTCGCGGCGAACGAAGATTTGCCGATAGAGGTCAACGACGTTTCCGCGCTGGCGCACATCGCCAAACGCGACCATGTCATCGGGCCTTATATCAACGTTTATAACGAGGACACGCTTCAGCACCTCGCCGCCCACGGCGCGCGCCGCGTCTGCCTTGCACCGGAGATCCATTTCGCTTCCGCGAAAATCCTCGCCGAAGCGGGCGAAGCCTGCAATACGAACATCGAAACGCAGGTTTTCGGCCGCATGCCGCTCGCCGTTTCCGCCCGCTGTTATCACGCGCGGCTGCACAAGCTGACCAAAGACAACTGCCAGTTCGTCTGCAACAGGGATCCGGACGGTCTGCCGCTGAACACGCTCGACAACCGCAGTTTCCTTGCCATCAACGGCATCCAGACGATGTCGGATTCCTATCTCGATCTCTCGGACAAAATGGGCGAAATGCAGGCGGCGGGCATCCGCCATTTCCGCCTCTCGCCGCAGGATTGCGACATGGTGAAAGTCGCCTGTCTCTACCGCCGCGCCGGCAAAGGCGAGAACGTCGCGGAAAAGCTCAAAGCGCTTCTGCCCGACGCGCGTTTTTCAAATGGTTATTATGGCGGCGGCGCCGGCTACCAGCGGCTCTCCGCCTAGGCCAGAAGGCGGACGGCTTCGGCCACAAGCTCTTCGATCAGCGGCATATCCAGCTCCGGTTTGGTCTCGTCGGCCGGCGCGTGGAGCTTGGGCGGGAATGAGGCGAACAGGTTTTTCGTCAGCTTCTCGATGCGGACGGTTCCGTCGCTCTCGCGGATCACCTGCGTCCGGTAACCGCAAGGCCGGCAATAAACATAGTCTCCGGTTTTCTGCTCCCTGCGTATGACGATCGTGGGGCCGCACGAGGGGCATTTCTGCAGTGGGATGCCTTTGTCGGAATGGCCCACGGTATGATCCAGCGCGCCCTCGCGCCCCAGCCGCACGAAAATGCCGGCAAGCTCCCGGTCGAACTGGCTCCCCGCGCATTCCTCTATGATGCCCAAAGCTTTTTCAACCGGCATGCCGCGCCTGTAGGAACGTGTGCTCGTCATGGCGTCGAACGCGTCGGTAATGCCCACTATTCTGGCGTCGATGGAAAAGGCGTCGTCTTTCAACCCTTGAGGATAGCCCTTTCCGTCCGACCGCTCGTGATGGGATAAAATGGCGTCCTGCGCCAGCGGGGAAAGAGGATGGCCTGAGATGATCTGATAGCCGATTTCCGGATGGGTTTTGATGACGTTGTATTCCGCGTCCGTCAGCTTGCCGGTCTTGCCGAGAATGGCGTCGGGCACGCTGACTTTTCCGAGATCATGCAGAAAGCCGCCCAGAGCAATTCTGGCGACGTCCTTGTCCGGCAATCCCTTTGCGGTGGCGAGAATTTTGGAGAATTGCGAAACGCGCCACAAGTGGCCGCCGGTATAAGGATCGCGCGCCTCGACCATCGAGGCCATCACGTAAAGGCTCTTCAGTAATTCTTCAGCGTGGTTCATTGATAAAATATCCCTGAAAATGAATGGTACTAAAACAGTCTCATAGCCTTTCCCATCATAAATCCTCCCCATTAAAACTTCATGAAGCCGGAAGAGAAGATCACGGTACGTCAGGCCTCTATGACTATTTTATTGTTTATGTAAATAAAATAGGACATCCCCTGTTGTCAAAAACGGCTTGACGGAGTAACTTTTCACGCATCAAAAGTGAGGAAGACGGTTCCGATGCCGAACAAACCTGCCAGTTCACCAGATGCGTTTATCCGCGGATTGAGCTTCTTTTCCGGCCTGACGGAAGAGGATGTCGCCGCTTTTCGCGCGGCGATGGCGGTCAAGGACTATGCCAAGGGCCAGCACCTCTTCCATCAGGGCGACGCCGCCGACCGCTTCTTCATCATCCTGCGCGGCTGGTGCAAGCTTTACCGCGGCACGGCGGAAGGCGAAGAAGCCATCGTCGCCGTCTTCACCCGCGGAGACGTTTTCGGCGAGGCCGCGATTTTCGACAATGCGGACTACCCTGTTTCGGCGCAGGCGGCCGAAGCCCTGAGCCTGATCGAAATTCCCGCCAAAGTCCTCAAAGAGCGCGCGAAGCTGAATATCGACATCACCTCGCGCATCATGGCCTCGATGTCGCGCGAAATGTACAAGCTGCAGATCGAGAACGAGCACAAGGTGCTGATGGACGCGCCGCAGCGCGTCGGCTGCCTGCTGATACAGCTGTCGTCGGACATGGTCGGCAGCGGCGGCACGTTCCTCTTCCCGTACGACAAATCTCTGGCCGCGCAGCGTCTCGGCATGAAGTCCGAAACCTTCTCGCGCGCGCTCGCGCAACTCAAGACCGCGGGCGTCACCGTCCACGGGCCGGAAATCACCATAGACAATTTCGACCGCCTGATCGATTACAGCTGCGGCCACTGCACCGCGACGCAAAACGACTGCCGCGGCTCCTGCCGCAACGCCAACTGCACCTCGTGCGCTCACAAGACCGTCAGCTTCCTCGGTCTCGCGGAAAAAGAGAAATAATTTTCGCGTTCTGACTTTAGCCTAAAACCAGAGAATCTTTTCCAGCTCCCCGTGCAGTTCCTCGGGCGACAGCTTGTCGAGGTCCTGATGGATTTCGGCGATGACGCGCGCGTACAGAGGATTGCGGATCGTCTCGCGCAGCGCGTTCAATATCTCCGGCGCGCCGAACAGGACAAGACGTCCGAATTGCGACGGATCCGTTTTCTCCTCCAGCCACAGGGCGATCGCATGGGCGAAAGATTGCCCTCCGCCGGACCTGACGACGGGGCGCCGCTGCGCACGCGCAACGCCCCCCGTCGCCGGCACGGGGAAAATCTCGTCGGTGAGGGAAATGCCCCCGTTATCGCGGCTAAACAACCGCGCCGCCTTTTCGTCCACTGCGACTACTGAAATTTTTGACATTTTATGAATGGGTGAACCTTTCTTATTGTAACTATCTTCATTTGACAACGAACGGCGGCGTTTGCTCTTGATGAAGGTCAAATTTTGAAAAAAACCGCCTTGTAAAGCGCATAAATGGTACCCGCATCGTTCTGTTTTCGTTGGAAGTTTTGTTGGCGCGGCGCAGGCGCAGGGTGTATAACTTAAAAAGTACCAAGAAGATATAAAATCCATGTAAAAGTGGGTTGTGCCATGAAACAGAGGAACTATACCGACCAGCCTTTACGCGACCTTCCCTTTTTCACCGGTCTGGGGGAGCAGGATACGCATGTTCTCTGTCAGGCAGCGAAGGTCAAGGACTACAACAAGAGCGAGCATATCTTCCGGCAGGGCGACAAGGCCGACCGGCTGTTCATCATCCTGCGCGGACAGGTCAAGCGCTACAGCGTCACAGCGGACGGCGAGGAAACCTCGGTCATGCTCTGCACGCGCGGCGACGTTCTCGGCGAGACGGGCGTTTTCAGCAGCGCCGGCCACACTTTTTCCGCCGAAGCGGCGGACGATACGCGCCTGCTGGAAATTCCCGACGAGATCTTGCGCAAACGCGCGCGGGAGAATCCCGAAATCCCCATCCGCGTCATGGCGGCGCTCTCGCGCGACATGCACCGGCTGCAAATCGAAAACGAGCACAGGGCGCTGATGAACGCGCCGCAGCGCATCGGCTGCCTGCTGCTGCAGGTCTCCTCCTCCGTCGTCACGGGCGCTGGCGGCACATTCAGCCTGCCTTATAGTAAAGCATTGGCCGCGCAAATCCTCGGCATGCGTCCGGAAACCTTTTCGCGCGCGCTCGCGCAACTCAAGCCGCTCGGCGTTTCCGCGCCGCGCGAGCAGGACGTCTCCATCGCCGACTTCAAATCCCTGATCGATTACTGCTGCCAGCATTGCACGGCGCTGCCGGGCGAATGCCGCGGCTCGCGGCGCGACCGGACCCGGCACAAAGCCCACTGATATGAATTAAACCGCTCTCGCGTGGCGGGGCGTTTGCTCGGTTTCCGCCGTTTGCAGATAGGCGTCGAAGGCCGAGGCCACAAGGCGTGTCAGCGGGCGGCCGGTTTCGGTGATTTCCGCCGCTTTGTCGCCCAGCGTCACCAGACCGTCGGCGGCGTAGCCTTTCAGCGCTTTTTCGGCGGAGCCCCATGTTTTTTCCGCCCACGCTTCGCCTTCGGCGACGTCATAGAGGTCTACCCGTCCGTAGCACATCACCTGCCCGATGACCGCGCGGCGGTAGATGTCTTCTTTCGTGAGCAGGCAGGCCTTGATGGCGGGGAACCGGCTCTGCTCCACGGTCTCGCGGTATTCGCGGTTCATGGCGGTGTTCTGCACGTAGGCCGCGCCGTAATCGGAAATCGCGGTCTGGCCGAAGCCGATGAGCGTGTCTTCCGTATCGGTCGTATAGCCTTGAAAATTGCGGTGCAGGCGGTGTTCTTTATAGGCGACGGCGAGATCGTCCTCCGGCAGGGCGAAGTGGTCGATGCCGATGGGGACATATCCCAAAGCGATCAAATCCTCGCGCGCCTGCTCCGCCATTTCGAAGCGCTCCAGCGTGCCGGGCAGCGGAAATTCCTCCAGTTTCTTCTGGTGTGGCTTGAACCACGGAACATGGGCGTAGCCAAACAGCGCGACGCGCTCCGGCTTCAGGGTTTTGAGCTTTTCCATGTTGGCGCGGATCTTCTCCGGCGTTTGCAGCGGCAGGCCGTAGATCATGTCGAAATTGATGCTGTTGATGCCCTCGGCGCGCAGCCATTCGACGCACTGCTGCACGAATTCATAAGGCTGCACGCGGTTGATCGCCTGCTGCACGTCGGGATGGAAATCCTGCACGCCGAGACTGGCGCGGTTGACGCCGAGCTTGACCAGCGAATGCACCTTGTCCTTATGCAGGATGCGCGGGTCCATCTCCATGGCGATGACGGGCTTGTCGGCCAGCGTGAATTCATCGGCGATCAGAGAGAGCAAAGACTCGAGGTCTTTGGTCGGCGCGAAGTTGGGCGTGCCGCCGCCGAAGTGAATATGCGAAACTTTCTGCTGCCGCCCGATCGCCTTCGCCGCCAGTCTGATTTCCTGTTTCACGGTCTCGAGATAGGCGCTGATCGGCTTCTCCTCGTTCACCACTTTGGTGTGGCAGCCGCAGTAGGAGCAAAGGTGGCGGCAAAACGGAACGTGAATATAAAGGGATACGCTCTTTTCTTGCGGAATCGCATGCAGCCATGACTTGATTTCCTCCTGCTCCGGCGAATCTCTGAAGTGCGGCGCGGTCGGATAACTGGTGTAGCGCGGCACCGGACGGTCGTATTTCAGCAATAAATCGCGCATGTTATTTTGCATCTGATTCTTCCTCAGTTTTTTTATCCGCTCCGATTTTGGTCCCGCCGTCCCGCGCAAGGTTGATTTATATCAAATCGCGTTAAAAAAACTTTAACCGTTTTATGGCGACTGCGAAGGCCGCCGAAAAAAAATCCCGTTTCTTTTCATGCGGCTGTTTATCTGTGCCATAAAAATGCCCGAATACGGTATATCGCGACTTGACCCAGATCAAGTGAGAAATCCGTATATGGGGCATCCTCGGCTTCAAGGCACAACATCTTGTGTCATCAAACACAAAAAAACTACGAAAAAACAACGAATTTCATCGATTCGGGGAGCACAAAACCTATGTCCGAGCCACAACACGTCCAGCTTGCGAAAGAAGCACAAACCCAAAAAACTGCAGACGACAATATCGTCAAAATTTACGGAGGCACCATGGTCGATTGCAGCGAGTCCGTATCCGAATATATCTCGGAGAGCGACTGGCGCATCAAAGCCAACGCCAACGTCGGCTATTCCAACGCGGGGCTGATCGGCAACGTCGCGGGCAAGGTGATCGCCAACTACTGGCTGGACGAAGTCTATTCGGCGGAGGAAGGCCTCGCCCACCGCGAAGCCGACTATCACATCCACGATCTCGACTGCCTCACCGGCTATTGCGCCGGATGGTCGCTGCGCGCTCTGCTCAACGAGGGCTTCAACGGCGTGCAGGGCCGCGTCTCCAGCCGCCCGCCGAAGCATTTCCGCGAGGCTTTGGGGCAGATGTCCAACTTCCTCGGGATTTTGCAGTCCGAATGGGCGGGCGCGCAGGCTTTCAGCAGCTTCGATACCTACCTTGCGCCTTATGTGTTCTTTGACCAGTTGAATTTCAAAGAAGTCAAAAAGGCCGTCCGCCAGTTCGTCTACAACCTGAATGTGCCCGCGCGCTGGGGACAGTCGCCCTTCACCAACATCACGCTCGACATCGTGCCGCCGGAAGACCTGAAACATCAGGCGCCGACCAAGAACGATTTGCACCTCTTCGAAGGCGTGGAAAATGCGAAGCTGCTCGCCGCAGCGCAAAAGCGCGATCTCGGCATCCGCGCGCTCGAGGACATGCGCTACGAACACTTCGCCCCCGAGATGGAGATGATCAACATCGCCTATTACGAGGTGATGACCGAGGGCGATGCGACCGGCCAGCCCTTCACCTTCCCCATCCCCACCGTCAATATCACCGAGGACTTCGACTGGGACAGCAAAACCGCCCACGCGATCTTCGAAAACACCGCCAAGGTCGGCAGCTCCTACTTCCAGAACTTCGTCGGCAGCCAGTGGAAACGCAACGAAAAGGGCGAGCGCGTGCCCAATCCGGACGCCTACTCGCCAGGCGCGGTGCGCTCGATGTGCTGCCGCTTGCAGCTTGATTTGCGCGAGCTTCTGAAGCGCGGCAACGGTCTCTTCGGCTCGGCGGAGATGACCGGATCGATCGGCGTCGTTACCGTCAACCTCGCAAGGCTCGGCTACAAGCACAAAGGCGACCTCAAAGGCCTGATGGAGGCACTCGAACGCCTGATGGATCTCGCCAAATCGACGCTGGAGAAAAAACGCGTCTTCGTGCAGAAAATGTACAACCGCGGACTCTATCCCTACACCGCGCGGTACCTGCCTTTCCTGCGCAACCACTTCAGCACCATTGGCGTCAACGGCATGAACGAGATGATCCGCAACTTCACCGGCGACGATCTCGACATCACCTCGCCCGCCGGAATCAAGCTCGCCACCGGCGTGCTCGACCACATGCGCGCGCGCATCCGCCAGTACCAGCAGGAAACCGGCAACCTCTACAACCTCGAAGCCACGCCCGCAGAAGGCACGACCTACCGCTTTGCCAAGGAGGACAAGAAACGCTTCCCCGATATCATTCAGGGCGGCATGGACGAAAACATCTACTACACCAACTCGTCGCAAATCCCCGCCGGACATACGGACGATCCGTTCGAGGCGCTGGAGCTGCAAAACCAGCTGCAATGCAAATACACCGGCGGCACGGTGCTGCACCTTTACATGGGCGAGAAGCTTTCCTCCGGCGAGGCCTGCAAGCGCTTTGTCAGGAAGGTGATCGAGAACTACCAGCTGCCCTACATCACGGTCACGCCGGTCTTCTCCACCTGCACGACGCACGGCTATCTCAACGGCGAGCAGCCGGAATGCCCGCACTGCGGCGCGGAGACGAACGTCTGGACGCGGGTGATGGGCTACTTCCGCCCCGTCTCCAGCTTCAACCTCGGCAAGAAGGGCGAACATGCGGAGCGCGAGCACTTCCTAGAGCGGCGCATCGAATCCGCCGACCTGTTCGACGGATGCTGAAACTGCCCATCTACGCTTTGACGCCCTTCACTTTGCTGGATTTTCCACACCGGACGGCCTGCATCGTGTGGTTCTCGGGCTGCAACATGCGCTGCGGTTACTGCCACAATCCGGATATCGTCAAGGGCGGCAAAGGCAAATACACGATAGAGGACACGCTGACATTCCTTGAAAAGCGCAAGGAACTCCTTGACGGCGTGGTGCTGTCGGGCGGCGAGGCCACGCTTTACAAGGACATCGTGCCCTTCACGCAAACGGTCAAGGATCTCGGCTTCGCCGTCAAGCTCGACACCAACGGCACGCGGCCGGACATCATCCGCGCCCTGCTCGACAAAAAGCTGCTCGATTACGTCGCGCTGGACTACAAGGCGCCGCGGTCCGCGTTCCGCAAAGTGACCGAGACCGACCTCTTCCCGCCGTTCGACAAGACGCTGACGCTCCTCACGCAGCAGGACGACGTGCCTTTCGAGGTGCGCACTACTGTGCATAGCAGCATGCTCGGCACGGACGAGATCGACGACATCACTGCGGACCTCGCGCAAAAAGGCTACCGCGGCGCCTACTACGTGCAGAACTACATCAACAACGGCGACCGCGTGCTGGGCGATCTGACGGCGCAGAAAGAGCAGCTTGATACCGAAAGCCTCGACCGCCCTTGCGACTTTACGCTGGCGTTCCGGAACTTTTAAAGGATTAGGATGCCGCCATAATAATCGTGATGAGGTCTATCGCTTTAGACGCGGAAGAAGCGGATTTTTGCGCCGCAGAAGAATGCTGCACCTGCGTGGACTGTACTGTATGATCCGGAGCGACCGTCGAGGGGTTCAGGATAATGGCCGTTGCCGCGGCGCCGAAAACAGCTGCCGCAAAAATAGCGCTGAGGAAAAGCTTATCTTTAAGGATAAGTTTGCTTTTAAGGTTCATGTTACTTCTCCGTTCGATTGAAATTCTCTTATATCAGGTGTACGCCTGATATAGAGTTATGTCAATTTGTTGCGCCCCATAGCGTTGGTGAAAAACTTATAAAATCAATTTAATTCAAGTAGTTAAATGTAAATAATATTTTATTTTTCTTGCGCTTTTAAACCTTGGGAATGATTGGGCGTTTATTTATACTCCTTACCATGACACGCAAGGACAGGACTGATCCGCAAAAGGCATGGCAACCGCCGGCGGAGGCCATCATACCCACCGTTAGACCGCCACAGCCGCAGCAGCTCACGCTGGAGCAGGCCATGCGTGCGGCGGAAGAGCTGCAGCAGGCCGGACGGCTGCCGGAAGCGGAACAGGTCTTGCGCAACATTTTGCAGTCCCGACCGGACTTCGCGCCCGCTGTCCACCTGCTCGGCGTGCTCGCGCATAGCGTGGGCAAGACGGACGTGGCGGTAGACCTCGTCGGCCATGCCATCGCCCTCGACGGCAAACAGTCGCTTTACTACGCGAACATGGGCGAGATGTGCCGCATACTTGAACGCTTCGACGATGCCGTGAAATACGGCAAAAAGGCGGTGGAACTGGAGCCGGGCTCGGTCGCCGCGCAGTCCAATCTCGGCCTCGCCTATTTCGATCTCAAGGATTACGACAAGGCGGCATATTGTCACGGCAAAGCGCTGAAGCTCGACCCCGCCTTCGCGCCGTCGATCAACAACATGGGCAGCATCGCCCGCGCGCGCCACGACGACGAAAAGGCGGAAGAATACTTCCGCGCCGCCATCGCGGCCAATCCGCGCTTCCGCGACGCGCGCAACAACCTCGGCGAAATTCTCGTCCGCCGCGACCGCCCGCAGGAGGCGCTGGAAGTTCTCGACAGCCTGATCGCCGACCATCCGGATTACGTCAGCGCCCATTCCAACCGCGGACTGGCCCTGCGAGCGCTGAACCGCGTCACCGAGGCGGAAATCGCCTACAGGCTGGCCTTGCGCGCCGATCCCGAATTTGCGCCCGCCTATGCAGGGATGATCATGATCGCGCTGGAGGTGAATAATACCGACGCGGGCGCCGAACTGGCGAAACGCCTGCTGGAGCTGAAGCCGGAAGAAGCGGATTCCCATTCCATGTCGGGCACCGTCCTGCTGGCGGAGGGCCGCGACGAGGAAGCGGAAAGGGCTTTCAAAAGGGCGCTGGAACTGGACGAAAAACATGTTCCCGCCAGGCTCGGTCTCGGCCGCGCGCTCATGGAGCGCGGCGATTTGCCGGAGGCGGAAAAATTGTTCCGCGCCTGCCTTGATGCGGACGAAGAGAGTAGGCTCGCCGCCGTCTGCTCGCTCGTGCATATCAAAAAAGTCAAGCCGGACGCGCCGGAAATCGCGATCATGGAGGAAGAAGCGAAAAAGCTCGACGGCCCGCTGATCGATTTCAAAGTCCTGCAACTCACCTTCGCGCTCGGCAAGATGCACGACGACCTCAAACAATACGACCGCGCCTTCCCCTACTTTATCGAGGGTTGCCGCGTGAAGAGAAAGTCGTTCGACTACAGCGTCAACGACCGCACGAAGGAAATCGCGCGGACGAAGGCGGTGTTCACGAAAGATTTCATGAAGTCCCATGCAGGCGCGGGGTACGATTCCGATGTGCCGATCTTCGTGCTGGGCATGCCGCGCTCGGGCACGACGCTGACCGAACAAATCCTGTCCAGCCATCCCGACGTTTACGGCGCGGGCGAACTGCGCGACCTTTCCGCGCAAATCGACGCGCTGCCGCAAGCCGCCGATTTCGCCGCAAAGATGGAAGCGATCGATGATGCCGCGCTGACGGAGATGGGGCGGAAATACGTGGAAGGCCTCAAAGCGCGCGCAAACGGCGAAGCGCGCGTCACCGACAAGATGCCCGCCAATTTCCACTATATCGGGCTGATCAAGCTGATGCTGCCGAACGCGAAGATCGTCCACGTCATGCGCAATCCGGCGGACACCTGCGTCTCCTGCTTCACGCGCAATTTCGCCAACGGGCAGAACTTCAGCTACGACCTCGCCGAGCTGGGGCATTACTACCGCACCTACCGCGAGCTGATGGCGCACTGGCGCGAGATTCTGCCGGCAGGCTCGTTCTACGATCTCAGCTACGAAAAACTCGTCGACGACACCGAAACGGAAGCCAAAAAGCTGCTCGCCTACTGCAACCTGCCGTGGGACGATGTCTGCCTCGACTTCCACAAGACTAAACGCAACATCCGCACCACCAGCGTGACGCAGGTGCGCCAGCCGATTTACAAATCCTCCAAGGAACGCTGGAGAAACTACGAAAGACACCTCGCTCCGCTGCTTAACGCGCTCGGCGACGAGATGGACGCTTAAATCACTTTTTACCGCATACGGGAAACGGCTCTTTCAGCAGCCGCGGCCAGACGCGCGCCCAGTCGCCGTTGTGGCTCATGTCGGGAACGATCCGGTTCTCGATACAAGCGCCCGCGCCCGACATCTCTTTATACCCCTGATAGATCGCGGGCGTGATGACCGTATCCTGCCCGCCGATGAAATGGATCTGCGGAATGCCGGCGATTTGCCGCGCGGCGTCCTCCGGCGCGAGAGAGCCGGTCAGCGGGCTGAGGCCGTGTATCTCGCCCATCACAGCGCTGTCTACGTCGCCCGCGACCGTGCGCAAGCTTGCGACGTCCCGCCGCCGCGCCGTCAGCAGCACGGCCACTGCCCCGCCGCCGGAATAGCCGACGAGGTTGACTTTGCCGAAGCCGTAGCGCCGCTTTAAAATGTCCAGTTCATCGTTCATGGCCTTGATGACGATGGACGAAAAGCGCGCATGCGTCCAGTATTCGACCGGACAGGCCACGGGCGCCGCCATGCGGCTGTATTGGCACGGGCGGGCGATATAAATAACGTTGGGCGCAGCGTCGGCAGCGGCGAGTTCCAGCCCCACCGGATTGTCGGGCGTCGGATCGAGCGACGGCGTATGACGCCCGAGCCACGCATGCCCGTCGCCCTCGATATAAACGTCGGCGGGCTGTCCCTTTTGCGCCACGCGGACATAGGCCGTCAGAACAAAGGGACCGGCGATGATTTCGGCATGCCGCAACCCGCCGCTTTTCGCCAGCCGCGCCGCAACCTCCGTCCGCGGCGTGAAGCTGCATCCGCCAGCGAACAGCGCGAGGAAAAGAAGGACTGCAGCCGCGTTTTGCTTTGGTTCCCTTGCCATCATGACTTGATGTTAGCCCACAATCCCTTTGTTTATAAGGGCTAAAAGAACCGTCTTGCAGGGCCGCCGCAAAAAGGGATTCTAAAACCTGCCCTGATGGTCTACGATACGCAAACGGCATGGGGCGCCAGGCCGCTCGTTTTCGGGAAAATTTATGCAGCAGGGGCAAAACAACCAGGTTACCGTTCAACAGGCGCTTCAAATCGCCATCTCGCATTTCCGGTCGGCCCACTTTCCCGAAGCGGAGAATGTTTGCCGTCAGGTTCTGCAAGTCGCGCCGGACAATGTGGATTTTCTGCAGTTGCTCGGGCTCATCACCTCCCACACCGGGCGCGAAGACGAGGCCGTCGGGCTGTTCGAACGCGCCGTGAAGCTGAGGGAGAACGATCCTCTGCTGCGCTTCACCTTCGCCCTCACCCTGCAAAAATGCGGACAGCTGGACGACGCGCTGCGCCGGTACAAAGAGGCGCTGACGCTGAAGCCCGACTATGCGGAGGCGCTGGTGAATATCGGGAATATCCTGAAAGAGCAGGACAAATTCGGCGAAGCGATGCAGGCCTATCAACAGGCCATCGCCGTCCGCCCCGACAGCGCGGAGGCTTACAACAATCTGGGCACGGCGCTCGAGCATCAGGAAAAGCCAAAGGAAGCGGAAGCCGCTTTCAAAAAGGCCATCGACCTCAAGCCCGACCATGCCGCGGCGCATTACAATCTCGGCGCTTTGCTGGAGAAGCGGGGGGAAACCGAAAAGGCGGCCAAATATTACGCCAAGGCTATCAGCTTCAAATCGCCGCTGGCGATGGCAAATCTCAACCTTGCCAACGTTTTCAGGGAAAACGACATGCTGGGCGAAGCGATCGCGCTCTACGAGTATTCCCACAAGAACCATCCGGACGATCACAAAATACTGGCCGAACTTGTCCGTCTTGTCTACAACGCCTCGATGTGGGAAAAATCGGCCGGCTATGAGGCGCGGCTGATCGAGATGGTGCGGGAGAAACGGTCGGGAATATATATCTACTCCCTCCTCTGCTGCAGCGACGCGACGGCCAAAGACCTGCTGACCTGCGCAAAGTTTCAAAGTCCGGACGAAGATCCGCCGCCGTTTTCGCACGACAAGAGAAAGTCCGGCGAAAAGATCAAACTCGGCTACCTCTCTTCCGACTTTTTCGAGCATGCGACGGCCTATCTGATGGCCGAGCTGTTCGAGCGGCATGACCGTTCGCGTTTCAGCGTCACGGCCTATTCCTACAGCGACAACACGGACGAAAGTCCGATGCGCCAGAGGCTGAAAAAAGCCTTTGACAGCTTCGTCGACGTGAGCGATCTTTCCGACCGCGAGGCGGCGCAGAAAATATACGACGACGGCATCGACATTCTCGTCGATATACAGGGCGGCCTGACGAAGAACGCGCGCCGCGGCATAGCCGCCTTCCGCCCCGCGCCGGTGCAGGTCAGCTATCTCGGTTATCCCGGCACGACGGGCGCGCGCTTCATCGATTATGTCATCGCCGACCGTTTCGTCATTCCCGAGGATCAGGAGAAATTCTACAGCGAGAAAGTCGTCTGCCTGCCCGATTGTTACCAGCCGAACGACACAAAGCGGAAAATCGCGGAAGATACGCCGACGCGCGCGGCCTGCGGCCTGCCCGCAAAGGGCTTCGTTTTTTGCTGCCTGAACGACAACTATAAAATAACGGCACGGTTTTTCGACGTCTGGATGCGGCTCCTGCAAAAAGTGCCGGACAGTGTCCTGTGGCTGCCCGAATACAACAAATCGGTGAAAGAAGTTCTCCGCCAGCAGGCCAAGCACCGCGCCGTCGATCCGGACAGGCTCGTTTTCGCCAAGCGCATACCCCTCGCCGAGCATCTGGCGCGCATCAAGCTGGCGGATCTGTTTCTGGATACGCTGCCGGTCAACGCACACACGACGGCCAGCGACGCCTTGTGGGCGGGACTGCCGGTGCTGACCTGCGTGGGCGAGACTTTCGCCGGCCGCGTGGGCGGCAGCCTTCTCACGGCGGCCAACCTGCCCGAACTCATCACCACTTCTCTCGCGGATTACGAGGCCAAAGCCTTGCATCTGGCGCAACATCCCGAAGAGCTGGCCGCCATCCGCGAGAAAATGGACGAAACGAAAATGCATATGCCGCTGTTCGACATCGACCGCTTCGTCGGCAACATCGAGAGCGCTTATGCAACCATGTGGAAAAAATATCAGGCCGGCGAAGCAGCGCATGGCTTCGTGGTCGAACAAGGCAAAACATAGCATGCAGCAGGGACAAAACAATCAGGTAACGGTTCAACAGGCGCTGCAAATCGCCATCTCCCATTTCAGGGCGGCACAGTATCCCGCAGCGGAGAACGTCTGCCGGCAGGTTCTGCAGGCCGCGCCGGACAATGTGGATTTCCTGCAGCTGCTCGGCCTCATCGCGTCTCAAACCGGACGCGACGGCGAGGCCATCGGCCTGTTCGAGCGCGCCGTCAAGCTAAGGGAGAACGATCCCCTGCTGCGCTTCACCTTCGCCCTCACCTTGCAAAAGTGCGGGCGGCTGGATGATGCACTCCTCAGGTATAAAGAGGCACTCGCGCTCAAGCCGGACTATGCGGACGCGCTTGTCAATATCGGGAATATCCTGAAAGAGCAGGACAAGCTTGACGAAGCGGAACAGGCCTACAAACAGGCCATCGCCGTGCGGCCCGACAGCGCGGAAGCCTGCAACAATCTCGGGACGGTTCTTGCACGCCGGCAAAAACCCGCCGAAGCCGAAGCCGCCTTCAGGCAGGCCCTCGTCCTCAAGCCGGACCATGCCGCGGCGCATTACAATCTGGGCGCCATTCTGGAGGGGCGGAAGAAATCCGAGGAGGCCGCGCGGCATTACGCCAGTGCTGTCAACTTCAAATCGCCGCTGGCGCTGTCAAACCTCAACCTTGCCAACGTCTTTAAAGAAAACCTCATGGTCGACGAGGCGCTCGCGCTCTATGAGCATGCCTACCGGCAATATCCCGATCATCCGGCGATATTGTCCGAGCTTGTCCGCCTGATCTACAATGCCGGCGCGTGGGAAAATCTGGGCGATTATGAGGCGCGGCTGATCAAGATGGCGCGGAAAAAACGCTCCGGCGTGTATGTCTATGCCCTCATCTGCACGCGCGCGACGGCTGAAGATATGCTGACAAGTGCGAAATTTTACAGTTCCGATATAGACCCGCCGCCGTTTTCGCACGACAAGAGAAAGTCCGGCGGGAAAATAAAAATAGGCTATCTCTCCTCCGATTTTTTCGCGCATGCGACGGCGTACCTCATGATCGAACTGTTCGAGCGTCATGACCGCGCGCGCTTCAGCGTCAATGCCTATTCTTACGGCGCCAATAAGGAAGAAACTCCGATGCGCAAAAGGCTTGAAAAAGCTTTCGACAGCTTTGTCGATGTGGAAGGCCTTTCCGATCGGGAGGCAGCGCAGCGGATTTACGACGACGGCATCGATATTCTCATCGACGTTCAGGGCGGGCTGACCTCCAAGGCGCGCCGCGGCATAGCCGCTTTCCGTCCCGCGCCCCTGCAGGTCAATTATCTCGGCTACCCGGGGTCGTCGGGCGCAAGCTTCTTCGACTATCTCATCGCGGATCGCTTCATCATTCCGGAGGATCAGGAAAAGTTTTACAGCGAGCGCGTGGTCTGCCTGCCCGATTGCTACCAGCCGAACGACACAAAGCGGAAAATTTCGGAGGCGATGCCGACGCGTGAAGCCTACGGCCTTCCGGAACAGGGGATCGTTTTTTGCTGTTTCAACGCCTGCTATAAATTGACGCCGGCCGTATTCGACATATGGATGCGGTTGCTGGAGAAAGTGCCCGGCAGCGTTCTGTGGCTATACGAGGAGAATAAATCCATGCGGGGAAACCTGCGCCGGCAGGCGAAGCAACGCGGCGTCGATCCCGACAGGCTTGTTTTCGCCGGACACGCGCCGCTGCCCGAACATCTCGCGCGTCTGCGGCTGGCGGACCTGTTCCTGGACACGCTGCCGGTCAACGCGCATACGACCGCCAGCGACGCCTTGTGGGCGGGGCTGCCGCTAGTGACGTGCGTGGGCAAGACTTTCGCGGGCCGCGTTGCGGGCAGCCTTCTTACGGCGGCGAACCTGCCCGAGCTGATCACCTATTCTCCGGAGGATTACGAGGCCAAAGCCTTGCAACTGGCGCAAAATCCGGCGCAGCTGGCCGCCATCCGCGAAAAGATTGACAAAACGAAAATGCAGATGCCCCTGTTCGACATCCACCGCTTCGTCGGCAACATCGAGAACGCCTATGCGGCCATGTGGGAAAAATATCAGGCGGGAGAAGCGCCGCAGGGCTTTGTCGTCGAACAAGGCAAAAAATAGGCGCGCGCGTGTTTTGGCGGCTTCTATCCATTTGATTTACCATCATATTTATTAAGCATCGCCTTATGCCCGAGAGGATGCAAGTCTGGAGGGATATTGAAATATATGCTATCATTATAGATGCAATACGGCAGGGGTCCGGCACATGGGCAAGCGAGAAAATCACAAACCGCAAGGCAAGACGGCGGCGGCCATTCTCGATATGGCGAAGAAGCATAACGTCTCCTATACCCCGACCCGCCGCGACGCGTGGGCGAACGACGTGACGCGCTTGTCCGGCGACGAGATCGAATTTGACGAGATCGAGCTGCTGCTGCTGGCCCTGCAACGCGCGGGCCATATCAGCGATCCGGAGGCCTTAAAGCTTCAGGCTGAATACCTGCGGGAAGAAAAACAATGACATTCGACCCCTTCAACGACTTCGAAACGCGCGGCTATCTCCACAACCGGCTGGGGGAAAAAGACCCTGCCATCGTAAAGTATCTTGAGCACAGGTCGTTCACCAGAAAAATAGATGCGGCGTTCGAATATTTGTCGTCCGTCGAACATCTGTCCTATGAAGACGTTTTGCACACGCATAAAATACTTTTCGGCGACGTTTATCCGTGGGCCGGAGAAGACCGCGCGCGCACGGCTCCGGACCTTGCCGTGAACAAAGGCGGCGTGATGTTTTCGCATCCCGCCGACAGCGGCGCCGCGGTCGACTACGCCCTGAAGCTCGGGTCCGACAAATCGCGCATGGCGCAAAGGCCCGGCGAGATCATGGGTTATCTCGCCTACGGCCACCCTTTCCTCGACGGCAACGGGCGCACCATCATGGTCATCCATGCGGAACTGGCCGAGCGCGCAGGCATCAGCATCGCGTGGGACAAGACGGACAAGGCCGCATACCTGACTGCGCTGACGCAGGAAATCGACGATCCGGGCGCGGGACGCCTTGACGCCTATCTCAAGCCCTATATACGCAAGGCCGTCGGCGCGGATTTTCGGGCCGAAAACGTCGCCCGCACGCGCGGGCTGGGACAGCCGGAAGACGGCAGGAAAAAGCAAAAGGGCCTGAAGAAGACGCAATATACATCCGGCTAGAAGAGGCTGCCATTTATCCGTAGAAGCTCTTTATGGCTTTATGAATGGCTTGTATGGATTTTACGCGTCGGTTTTCCACCCGAAAAATCAGGCTGTGGTCGTCGTAAAAAACAGGCGCTTCCGGCACGCGCACGAGCTTGCAGCGCGCCCGCATGGCCGCCTGCTCCGGCAGCAAGCCGTAGCCCGCGCCATGCGCCGTCAGGTCGGCAATGACTTCAAGATTGCCCGAAGTCAGAATGCGATCGATCTTGATGCCCGCACGTCCGAGCTTCTTCATCAGGATCTGCGTCTGCACAAGATCGGAATCGCAGATGAGCACGCCCTCCGTTTTCATCTTCCGCGCGCTGCGCCAAAGCGTGAATTTGTCCTTGCACAGCGGCAGAATGACAAGGTCCGGATGCTGCACGGGATTGACGACGATACCGATATCCGTCCCCATGCTGATGACGTCTTCCGTGATCTTGCGCGAAAGGTCATGCCTAAGTGTCAAATTAAGCCGCGGATGGGCTGCCATGAGCGCCGGAATGATGCCATGCCTGCAAAAACCTTTTGGTCTGCGCCAGAAGCTACTTTCCCGCCTGCGTCATCGTCACGCCGCGCTTGCTGCGGATGAGCAGCGGCGCGCCCACGGATTGCTCCATGCGGCGAATGGCCAGCGACAGCGACGGCTGGCTGATGCCCAGTCGCTCCGCCGCGCGCGACACATTCTGCGTCTGCGCGACTTCCATGAAATATTTCAGGTCGGTCGGGGAAGGTATCATAGTTTATTCCTATCATAATTATATATTAGGTATTTAGTCCCATGATATGGTGGTATAAGATATAACCGCATACGGAGGGACAAGCTATGGGACAGATACTGCACAAGTGCGCCCGCACGACAGAGGCATTGCGTCGAGCGATACAAGATAGTGAAGAGAGCATAGCGGCGCTTGCCGAGCG
>JAJZTA010000024.1 GCA_021849295.1 Pseudomonadota bacterium
CAGCGAGGCGGCGTCCGTGATGGTGCCGGTGCCGTTGGCGCCGCTGCCCGACGAAGCCGTCGACGAAGAGGACGTATCGCTTGGCGTTTTCGGCGTCGGGAAGGCTGTGCTGGAGGATATGGCCGTCGTCATTTTCTTTCTCCTATACCATGATGTTCACGCCGCTTTGCGTGATGTAGCCCGCGGACTGGATGGCGAGATGCGCCTGAAGCGCGCCGGCGGGCGTGTTGGCGTTGGCGGCGAGGCCGTTCGAGCCGCTGCCGTTTCCGTTATAGCCGTTGAAGTTCTGCTGCTGGTTTTGCTGGCGCAAATCGAAGCTGAGCGCGTTTTCGTCGGTTTGCAGGCCGCTTTGCTTGAGGGCGTTTTGCAGGTGCGAGGCGTCCTTTTGCAGCAGGGCGAGGGTTTCCGGCTTGTCGACGGTCATGTGCGCCTTGACGCTGCCGTCCTTGGAGAAGGTCAGCTTGACGTCGAGGCGGCCGAGGTCGGCGGGCTCGAGCTGGAAGCTCATCGCGTTGACGCCCGCGTTGATGTTGCGGATCATCTGCACCGCGACCATTTGCGTGGTCGGCGCTGGCGCGTTTTGCGCGGCGGAGGAGAGATAATTGGTGAAGGACTGTTTTGCCGCGGCGGCGTTGCCGGCCTGCAGCATCGAAGCCAGCGTGGTGACGCCCTGCTGTTGCGCGCCGCCCTGCATGTTGCCGTTTTGCATGTTGGCGCTGCCGCTGCCGTCGCCGCCGGCCGAGGCGAGCGCGTTGAGCGCGGTGGCCGTGGCGCCGTGCAGGCCGGAGGCTTTCGCTGCGGCGGCGTCCGGTTTTGCGGTGAAGCTTTGCGCGGGGGCGGACGTGTTGGCCGCGGTTTTCGTCGCGGCGTCGCCGCCGGCGGTTTGCGCGTCGGCCTTGGCGGCGGCGGCTTTTGCGGCGGCCTCGGGGATCGTGCCGATGCCTTTATATGTTTGCGCGCCATCCGCCAGTTTCATCAGGTCGGAGAGGAAGCCGTTGGCCGTTTTCTGGTCGACGCCCTGATTGGCGAGGAACTGCGAGAGGTCTGTCTTCAGGCGGCCGAGCGTGTTGGGATCGACCGTTCCTGGAGCGTTCTGCAGTTGGGCGATTTCGCCGCGGAGCTGCTGCAGCTGCGCGGGCGAGAGCGCGCCGTTCGGGGTCTTCTGCAGTTTTTCGAGGAGGTCGGCGATTTTTTTCGCGATGTCGTCTTTCGACAGGCCTTGCAGGTTCGCCGCGGCGAGGGCCGCGCCGTCTTTTTGCAGCAGTCCCGCGAGCTTCGTGGAGAGATCCTGTATGGAAAGACCTTGCAGCGCCGCGGGGATGCCGCCTTTTTGGCTGTTCAGTATGTCGGCGATTTTCTTCGCGAGATCCTGCGGCGATATTTTCTGGATATCGGCGGCGGTGAGGCCTTCCTTTTTGAGCTGGGCGGCAATTTTTTCCGCCATGCCGTTCATGTCGGACGACGGGGAGGAGGAATTTTGTGCCGCCATGAGCTGTCCGTTGGTTTGCAGCGACGCGTTGACCTGTTGCAGGACGGCGTCGAAAAATCCGAGCAAACTCTGCGGAGTCTGTCTGCCTGCCTGGCCTTTCGGCTGGGCGGAGGCTGCCGCTCCGGTGTGTGCTGTTATGTTGCTCGGTGTGTTCACAATGAACCTCTGGTTATTTTCCTATGCGCATCCTTGCAGGGATCGTGCCAACTTGGCCTTCATCCTTACAAGCGTTGGTCTATGCTGGTGGACAGGGTGGCGGATTTGTAAGCCATGGCCTTGCCCGTGTTGTTGTAATTGGTTTGCTTCTGGTCGGTGACCGACTGGCAGGCAACTTCCAGAATCCTGCTGATCAGGCGCTTGGTGCTGTTCTGCGCGAGATCGAGCGCTTGCATGTTCTCGTCGAGGATCTCGTTGAAGCGCAGGCGCTCCTTGCGGAGCCTGGTGGACAGGCTGACGTCGATGTTCGGCAGCTCGGCGCGGTAGTCGGCCAGACGGGCGATTTTCTCTTCATATTGTCTGGCGAAGAGTTTTTTGTCTGCCTGCAGCGTGTCGACGGTCTTGAAATCCGCCTTTCTGAGCGCCGCCGTCTCCTTGACCAGCAGGTTGGAGAAGGCGAGCATCACGGCGAGGATTTCCTGCACCTGCGCGCGCACGGAGAGGCGCGGGGCTTCTTTTTCGGGGGCTGTCTTTACATTTTCGTTTTGCATGGGGTTTGGTCCTTTCTTTTAGAAATGTTGCGCAGGAACGTCTTCCTGCATCTGTATCATCATCTTCTTGAGCGTGCTGGCGATGCCGATGCCCTGGCCGGTGTTGGCCATTTTCTGGCCGTATTGGCGCACCAGCAGGTCGTTGAACATCTTTTCGCCTTCGCCGCCGCCGAACAGGGGGTCGGTGCCGACGCCGTGGAACATCTGCGACATCATTTCGCCGAGGAAGACGCCTTCGAACTGGCGGGCGGCCTTGTCGTCGTGCGCGAGCTGCTGCGCGGAGAGGGTCGGGATTTGCGGGGCGGTGCTGACGTATGCGTTTGCGTTGATCATGATTACATCACCTTCAGCTGGGCTTGCAGGGCGCCGGCCGCCTTGATCGATTGCAGGATGGTGATGATGTCGCGCGGGCCGACGCCGAGGGCGTTGAGGCTGGTGACGAGGTCTTGCAGGCTGACGCCTTCCTTCAGCAGCGCGACCTTCTTCTTGCTGCCTTTTTCGACCTTGATGCTGGAGCGCGGGACGACGGTCGTCGTGCCGCCCTGCGAGAAGGGCGCCGGCTGCGAGACCTGCGGCGTTTCGGAGATGCGGATGGTCAGGTTGCCTTGCGCCAGCGCGACGGTGGAGATATGCACGTGCGCGCCCATGACGATCACGCCGGAGCGCTCGTCGATGACGACGCGGGCGATCTGGTCGGGCGTGACCCGCAGTTGCTCGATGTCGGTGATCAGGTCGGTCATGTCGCCCTTGAAGCCCTGCGGCAGATCGACCTTGACCGAGGCGGAGTTTTGCGCGTGGGCGATGTCCGCGCCCATGTGCGTGTTGATGGCGCCGGCGATGCGGCGCGCGGTGGTGAAGTCCGGATTGCGCAAGCTCAGCTGCGTCGACTTCATGTTGTTGAGGCGGAAGGGGATCTCGCGCTCGACGATGCCGCCGCCGGCGATGCGGCCCGCGGTCGGCGTGTTCTGCGTGACCGAGGAGCCGGAAGAGCCGCTGGCGGTGAAGCCGCCGATCGAAATCGAGCCTTGCGCCACGGCGTAAACCTTGCCGTCTGCGCCGAGCAGCGGGGTGACGAGCAGCGTGCCGCCCTGCAGGCTCTTGGCGTCGCCCATGGTGGAGACGGTGACGTCGATGCGCGTGCCCTGGTTGCTGAAGGGCGGCAGCGTCGCTGTGACCATGACGGCGGCGACGTTTTGCGTTTTCATCGTCTGGTCGGTGACGCTGACGCCGAGGCGCTCCAGCATGCCGAGCAAGCTTTGCTCGGTGAAGGGGGCGTTGAGCAGCGTGTCGCCCGTGCCGTTGAGGCCGACCACGAGGCCGTAGCCGACCAGCAGGTTGTCGCGCACGCCTTCGAACTGGACGATGTCTTTGATGCGCGCCTTGACGTCGGCGTTGGCCGGCGTGGCCTGAATGGTGATGCCGGCCGTCACGACGGCCAGCATCACAGTCAGGAACATCCTTGAAAGGTTTTTGAATATATATGTCTTCATCATTTTAACACCCATCCGATCGCGCCGTACTTTTATGACGGCTGCCATATTTTCCCAATGAGAGGGATGCGAGATGCGTGCCAGAAAAAAACCTATATAAATCAAGCCGTTATTATTTCCGCCTGCGTGTTCCGGAACAGGATGTGACAGCAGGCGGCAAATTTTGCCGCTTGGTTTCGGTGATTTATGGTGTTTAATATAAAGTATGAAGGTAGAAGGCCCAAATAAATCATCGACCGCGAAAGGCGCAACCAAGGCCGGCCCCAAAAAGACCGGCGACGGCACGTTCGATTCCATGGTCGGCGATACGGCGGAAACGGCGGGGCAGGCGGCGACGGGGCGTCCCGCTTCGGTCAGCGCGCTCGATGCGCTGCTGACGCTGCAGGCCGCGGACAGCGGCACCTCCGAGGAAGCGACGAAAAGAGCGCGCAAACGCGCCAATGATTTGCTCGACCATCTCGATAAAATCAAAGTCGGCATTCTGACCGGAGAATTACCGAAAAGCACGCTGGAGCAACTGGCGCAGACCGTCGCCAGCCACCGCGATCAGGTGATGGATCCGCAGCTGGCGGAAATTCTCGACGATATTGACCTGCGCGCGCAGATAGAGCTTGCAAAATTAATGAGATAACAGGCATTTAGGGAGTTTATTTCATGAAATGGGTTATCGGAATTATCATGGCCATCGTTATGGTGTCGGGCGCGTCCATGCTGACGGCAACGAGCTCGGCGGATAAAATGCAGCCCAAAAGCATGGCCGATCTTTCTCCGTTCACCGTTACCATAAAATCCATAACCGTGCAGCCCGCCGGCGTGCAGGGGCCGCAAGTGCTGACGCCCATGGGCTACGACACGAAATTCATCGTCATGAAGGCGCCCGCGCTGGCGACCGACGTGAACGTCATGGCATTGGCGGGGCAGAAGGCTACCGTTTATCTCCGGAGCAAGGACGCGGACATGCTGCTCAAAGGCGGGCTGGGCTTGAATGCCGCGACGTGGGCTTACGGAATCCAGCTGCAAGGCGGGAAGGTGCTGTCGGATCCCGCCGAGGTTCTTGCCAGCAGCAGCAGCAAAACGATTGTGTATGGCCCGATGTTCCTGATCGGGATTCCGGTGCTCTATTTCCTGTTCCTGTTCCTGCACAAAGGGAAAGATGAGAAAGCTGAAGCGAAGCCCGCGGCAAAACGCCGCAGCACGCGGGAGGAGCGGCTCGGGCTCGTCAAGCCGCCGTCCGGCGACGGAAATACATAATTTATAGCTGTTGACAAAACCGCCAAAACCCTTATATTCCGGTCATTCCCGTGAAAGTGGGCCAGGTTAACCATACCTGTTCCCCGTCGGATCCATGAGGGGTCCGGACTAGCAGGACAATCCGCAGACCATGACGGCCTGCATAAAAAATAGA
Organism: Pseudomonadota bacterium; assembly: GCA_021849295.1. Classification (GTDB taxonomy): domain Bacteria; phylum Pseudomonadota; class Alphaproteobacteria; order Micavibrionales; family UBA2020; genus PALSA-926. Next base: position 5,092 of record JAJZTA010000024.1, read on the forward strand.
GTAATATCAATGGCTAAAAGACCGCAAGCTAAACACAAAATTGACCGCCGCCTCGGCGTTAACCTCTGGGGCCGTGCCAAATCCCCCTTCAACAAGCGCGAATACGGCCCGGGCCAGCACGGCCAGAACCGTAAAAAGCCGACCGATTACGGCGTGCAGCTCCATGCGAAACAGAAGCTGCGCGGCTACTACGGCAACATCGGCGAACGCCGCTTTTACCGCTACTACAAAGAAGCCATCCGCCGCCGCGGCGATTCCGGCGTCAACCTGATCGATCTGCTCGAGCGCCGTCTGGATGCCGTCGTCTACCGTCTGAAGTTCGTGCCGACCGTCTTCGCGGCGCGCCAGTTCGTTAGCCACGGCCACGTTAAAGTCAACGGCAAGCGCGTGACGATTTCTTCCTACTCCGTCAAGGACGGGGACGTCATCGAGATCAAGGAAAAGGCGCGCCAGCTGCCGGTTTACATTCAGGGCACGACAGAGGCAGGCCGCGAAGTGCCGGGCTATCTCGAGGCCGATCACGACAAGGGCGTCGGCAAGTTCGTCCGCGCGCCGAAGTTCGAGGAAGTGCCGTATCCGGCGCAAATGGAACCGAACCTGATCATCGAATTCTATTCACGCTGATTATCTGTTTCCATAACAATATTTACCAAGAAAGCCGCCCTTAAAAAGGCGGTTTTTTTGTTTGACTTAATGCCGGGAAGTTCTAGATTAGGACAAATTCAAAAAATCAAAAAAATCAAAAAAGGAGCCGGTCATGAATCTGAACCCGTTCAAAAAGCGCAATACCGAAGCGGAACAGCAAAAGCGTGCGGAGGTATGGCTGGCGCAAGAGGCGCGCGTGCAGAGCTTTATCGACAAAGCCGACGCCCTGAAGGATCCCGCGGAAAAAATCATCGAGTTGCGCGCCGTGCGGGCCGCGCTCGGCGTCGTGATCCGGCGGCAGCAGGATGCCATCCGCGAGGAAGCCAACCAGAAAGGCGAGAAAGCCGGCATGGTGGCCATGCTGCCGCTCGGCGTGGCCGGCATGGCGGCTTTTACCATCATCACCGGCCCTCTGGCCGTGGCAGGGCTCGGCGCTTTGATGGGCAGCGTCATTCTCGGCCAGACCGTCAAGGAAAAACGCGAAGGCAGCGTCCGCCGCAAGCTGGAATTGAGCGCCGCCGACCATCTCCGGAATCTGCGCGACAAGGCCGCCAGCGTTTCCGGCATGATGGAGAAGGCCGTGACCGAACATGTGCAGGAGATCGCCAAATCCCCGCTGCACGCCGAGGTCATGAAGGATGTGCATCTTGCCATGATCTTCGCCGAAGCCGCGGCGAAGCAACTGGTCGTGCAGGAGGAAGAAGTCGAGGCGCTGAAGAAAGCGCAGGAGAAGGCCAAGGCGGAAGCGCGGCCGGACATCAAAAAGGATTACAAAAAGCTGGCCGACGTCATGAAGCCGGCGGAGGAAAAGAAGCCCCGCGCCAAAAAGGGCGGCCCCAAACAGAATGGTCTTGGGCCGGACGGGCAATAAGAGTTTTAACAACGAATATTTAAAGGAAGCCGCAATATGAACTTCAATCCGTTTAAAAAGGGCAACGAAGCCAAAGAACAAAAACGCGCCGCCGACTGGATCGCGCAAAAGGAGAAAGTCGAGACACTGATGTCGGCGGCGGACGCGATTAAGGATCCGGCGGAAAAGGTCGTCGCCCTGCGGCGGATCAGCGTCATTCTCGGCATGATGCTGGCGGACGAGAAGACCGGCATCGCGCGGGAAACGGTGAAGAAGGGCCTCAACGCGACCATGGCCACGGAACTGCCCCTCGCGGGCGGCGGCCTGGCGGCGGCCCTGCTCCTGACGGGGCCTCTGGGATGGGCCGGCGTGGGCGCCGTCTGGGGCGGCATTATCGCCGCGCCGATCGTCAAGTTGCAGCGCGAGAAATACGTCCGCAGGAAGCTCGAGAGCGCCGCCGCCGGACATCTCGAATATCTCTCCGGAAAGAAGACGGAGATAGAGGCCGGAACGGAGCAGCTCGTGGCGGAGCATGTCTCGGAGATTTCGAAATCCCCCCTGCACGGCGAGATCATGCAGGATGCGGGCCTGGCCAAGGTCTTCGCCGACGCGGCGGCAAAGCACGTCGTCGCGCAGGAGCAAGAGGTCGCCGCCCTGAAGGAAGCGCAGAAAAAAGCCAAGGAAGAAGCCGCGCCGCACTTCAAGAAGGACTATAAAAAACTCGCCGACGTCATGAAGCCGCCCGCGGAAAAGAAACGCAGCGCGAAAAAATCCGGCCCGAAACAGAATTAAACCAAACAGAGGAAGCGACAACCATGAAATTCAATCCGTTCGGCAAAGACAAGAAAAGCAAGATCGAGCAAAAGCTGGAAGACGCCTGCGCGGCAGACAAGGAACGGATAGAGGCTTCCATCACCAAGGCCGGAGCCGAAACGGACCCCGCGTCGAAAGTCCTGAAGCTGCGCCGCGTGCAGACGGACATCGACGATTTCCTCCGGCAGAGCGAGCAAGCCATCGCCGATCAGGCGAAAAGGGCCGGCACCAAGGCGGGCGCGCTAGGCGGGTCGTCCGTCTTCGCGGGCGGCATCGCGCTGATGCTGGCGCCGCACCTGTTCATCGCCGGTTTGGCGGTGTGCCTGTTCGCGCCCGAGGCGGCCGGCTCCCTGTTCAAGCACAAGGGCGCGGAGAAGACGCAGGAGAAGCTCGAAAAGATCGCCGCCGGCCATTTCAAATATCTGCGCGACCGCAAGGACGATCTCACCGACCAGATCGAGCAGGTCATGACCGAGCACGTGCCGGAGATCACGAAGTCCGCGCTGAACGCGCGCATCATGCAGGACTATGGTCTTTCCGAGATCTTCGCCCATGCGTCGGCGAAGCATCAGGCGGCGGAAGAGGCCGCGGCCGAAAAAGCGGAAGCGGACGCCGCCAAAAAGGTCAAGAAAGATAACTACGGCAAGCTCATCGGCATCATGGAGCCGAAGAAAAAATCCGACCCGAAACCGCCGACAAAATAATCATTTCCAGTCGCGGTTGCCGGTCAGGCATTTGAAGATGCCGTGCAGCGTGCGCACGTCCTGACGCGTCGGGCCTGCGCGGAAGAAGAAGTTGCGGATATTGCGCATCAGGGTCGGCCGCTGCTCCGCGCTGCGGAAGAAATTCTTTTCCTCCAGCTGGCTTTCGAGATGTTTGAGCAAGGTTTCGATCTCGCCCTGCGAGGCGGGCGCGTCGTTCTGCTGTTCGTGTGTGACGGGCGTTTCCGGCGCCGCGGCGGGCTGAAACGGGTTCTCCGATGACAGCCATGAAAAACACACCAGCAAAACCGCCTGCGCGAGGTTGAGCGAGGTGAAGCCGGGATTGAGCGGAATGCTCAGGATGGCGTTGGCGAGGGCGATGTCGTCGTTGTCGAGGCCCGCGCGCTCGCAGCCGAAGAGGATGCCGCACTTCTGTTCCGCGCCCGCGCTGTTGTGCTTGTGGATTTCCTTTGCCGCCGCGTGGGGATCGAGAATGTCCTTCACCATGCCGCGTCCGCGCGCCGTGGTCGCCAGCACGAAATTGAGATCGGCGACGGCTTCCTCGGTCGTGGCGTAGACTTTGGCGTTGTCGAGCAGCTCCGTCGCGCCCGAGGCAGACGCCACGGCGGCAGGGTTCGGCCAGCCGTCGCGCGGGAGCACGAGGCGCAAATCCGTCACCGCGCAGTTGAGCATCGCGCGGGCGCACATGCCGATGTTCTCGCCCAGCTGCGGCTTGACGAGGATGATCGCGGGCGCGTTCAGCGCGGGAGCGGTCGATTGTTTCGCGGTGGAGTCTGTTCCGGCCATCGGCTTCTTTAAGCCGCCTTCAGCCGTTCCAGAACGCGCTGTCTGCCGATGAGCGGGAGAAGCTCCTTCAGCTCCGGCCCGTGGTCCTGTCCGGTGATGGCCTGACGCAGCGGCATGAAGAGGTTTTTGCCCTTGCGGCCGGTTTCGGTTTTGACGGCGTTCACCCATTTGTCCCACGTCGTGTTGTCCCACGGATCGGCGGGCAGGAGGGCGGCGGCGGCGCGGGCGAAGTCCGCGTCCTCGATCAGCGGCTCGACAGGCCCCTTGGCGACGTGCCACCAGTCTTTCACGTCCGGCAGCAGTTCGAGGTTGGGGCGCACGGTGTTCCAGAATTCCTCGTCGATGTCGGTCAGGCCCAGCGCGGCGAGGCGGTCCTTGACGTCCTTGAATTCCGTCTTGTGCAGGATTTTGGCGTTGAGGCGGTAAAGCTCTTCCTCGTCGAATTTGGGAAGATTGCGCGAGTATTTGGCGAAGTCGAAGCTGTCGATCACTTCCTCCATCGTCATCAGCGGCTCGATGGGGTCGGAGGTGCCGATGCGGGCGATGAGGCTGATCAGCGCCATCTTCTCGATGCCGACTTCCTCCGCCAGCGACTTGATGCCGAGCGAGCCTTTGCGCTTGGAGAGCTTGCCGCCCGCCATGTCGCCGAGCAGCGTGACGTGCGCGAGCTGCGGCGGGGTCGCGCCCAGCGCTTCGAACATCTGGATGTGCGAAGCGGAGTTGGAAACGTGGTCTTCCCCGCGCACGATGTGGGTGATTTTGAAATCGATGTCGTCGATGACCGAGCAGATGTGATAGAGCGGCCTGCCGTCCTCGCGCACCAGCACGGGGTCGGACATGGTTTCGCCGTGGAATTCAACGCGCCCGCGCACAAGGTCGTCCCAGACGATCGGCTCATGCTCGAGCTTGAAGCGCCAGTGCGGCTTGCGCCCTTGCGCCTCGTATTCCGCTTTCTGCGCGTCGGTGAGGGAGAGCGCGGCGCGGTCGTAGATCGGCGGGCGTTTTTGCTGCAGGAGGGTCTTGCGCATCAGCGCGAGTTCTTCCTCCGTCTCGTAGCAGGGGTAGAGGCGGCCCATGTCTTTGAGCTTTTGAATGTTGCGGTCGTAAGATTCAGTGCGGTCGCGCTGGCGGGCGAAATCGTCCCAGTTGAGGCCGAGCCATTCGAGGCCGGATTTGATGTCCTCGACGTTTTCTTCCGTCGAGCGGACGAGGTCGGTGTCGTCGATGCGCAGGAGGAACGTGCCCTTGTTTTTGCGCGCGAACAGCCAGACGATCAGCGCGGTGCGGGCGCTGCCCACGTGCAGAATACCGGTGGGGCTGGGGGCAAAACGGACGGCGACGGTCATGGTATGGAATCCTTATATTTTCAAGCGTGTCACTATATCCGTTTTCAGGACATTAAAACAGTCTGTTTTACATAATGATTTATGTAAAACGGAACGTTTTACATGATGATTTATGCAAAACGGAGCATTTTTCATGATATAAAATAATCTTATATTTACAGATTGCAATTTCATAAAAAAGTGCTATATTCACGGAAAACATAAGGAGGCAGCTCATGCGCACCTACATCAAGCTCAAAATGACCCACACAGCAGGCATACCGACCGACGTCAACGGCGGCGTATATCTCGATGCCGTGACCTCCGTCGAGGAATGGCGTAGAGGCAAGGCCACCGTTTTGCACTTCGCGGGGCAATCGGACCATACCATGGTCACGATCAACAAGCCGCTCGCCGAAGTCGAGCAGATGCTCGCCGACGCTGAAGCCAGGCCGGCGCCGCAGCTCGACTGGCGCGAGATTTCGGGCATTCCGCTGCCGCCGCCGGAGCCGCCGAAGGTGCATAAAACACTTGCGCAAAGGTTCGGCCTGCGCCATTAAATACGCACTGGAGACAACGATGCTCAGCAATATATTCAACCGCCGTTCCGAAACGGTCAAAAGCCTGCGCACGACGACCGTGCCGGACGGCGTGATCCGCCACATCGGCGAGCGTCCGTGGACCAACTACGACTGGGACAGCTACGACCATCCGCACTATCTCGAAATGAAGCGCAACAAATACGGCAGCTACAACATCGTGCAGCATACCAAAGCGGGCGTCCTGCGCTGGCTGAAAAACACCCCGAAGACGCATCTCTCGCAGCGTCAGGCGCTGAACGTCCTGATCAACCAGCAGGTGGACGTCATGCGCAAATTCGGCGGCTACACCGGCAGCTTCACCTCCGGTGACCTGCGCAGCCATATCGAAAACGGCAGCTTCCCGCGCAACCATATCTTCTCTTACGTGAAAAAGCATCCCGAGGCGGTGGACCATTATCTGGCGGATTACTACCCGCAGCAGAAACCGCCGCCGCAACCGGAGGCGAAACCCGAAGCGAAACCCGCCGAGCCAGCGCTCAAGCTGACGCCGCAGGCCAGAATCGGGCGTTAAAGCAGGAGCGGGCTTTGCCGCTTCAATGACTGAACCTATGCCAGACCAGATTACTTTTGGAGAGTGCCCGCACTGCGGGCGAAAAAAAACATGACAATCAAACACGCTATGAAAACCGAGCTTCCCTTACATGACAAAGAAACGATCATTCGCAAAACGGAGCTGATCATCAGCAACGTGCTGCGCGGCGGCGTGCTGCTCAGCGTCGCGGTGATCATCGCCGGCATCGCCCTGTTCCACGTCCGGAAAATGGCCGGCGGCGACTTGTTGACTTATCCCGATACGCTGGGCGGACTTTTGCAAGGGCTGGCGCAAGGCATGCCGCTCGCCATCGTCACGTTCGGGCTGATCATCCTGCTGGCCACGCCGGTCATCCGCGTCGCCGTTTCCATCATGGCCTTTGCGCTTGAGGGGGACCGCACCTATGTCTTCATCACGACCCTCGTTCTCGCGATACTGCTTTTCAGCATTTTCGGCGTCGGTTCGTGGCAGGGCCATCCGGGGCCGACCGCCGTGCATGACGACACGCTGCGGTTTTTTGTCATCGTTCTCCTGAGTTCGCTGTTTGCGGGGCTGGTCGGCGCTCTGGTCGGGCTCGGCGGCGGCGTTTTCATCGTGCCGATCCTGACGCTGGGCTTTCACGTTCCCTTCATGCTCGCGGTCGGCGCCTCTATCGTCTCGGTCATCGCCACGTCGAGCGGCGCGGCGGCCGCCTACGTCAAGGACCGCATGACCAACCTGCGCATCGGCATGTTTCTCGAGATCGCCACCACCGCGGGCGCGATCCTCGGCGCGGTTCTGACCGCATACCTCAACGCGCAAGTGCTGTTCGTCGTTTTCGGGGTCGTGTTGATGGTCTCCGTTCTGCCGCTCGTCATGCGGCTCGGCGAGGAACTTCCCGCCGGCGTCAAAAACCACAGATGGGCGGAGAAACTGCGTCTGCCCTCGACCTATCCCGACCGCCGCACCCACGCCGAGATCCCCTACAACGTCGCCCAGATCGAGGCGGGATTCTCCATGATGTGCCTGGCGGGGATCATCTCCGGCCTGCTCGGCATCGGCAGCGGCACTTTCAAGGTTCTGGCGATGGACACCTTCATGCGCCTGCCGATGAAAGTCTCCACCACGACGAGCAATTTCATGATCGGCGTGACGGCGGCGGCGTCCGCGGGAATCTTCTTCCAGCGCGGCGACATCGACCCCGTGATCGCCGCGCCCGTGGCCCTCGGCGTTCTTGCCGGCGCCACGATAGGCGCGAAGCTGCTGGCGCGCATGGCGAACACGCACATCCGCATGGTGTTCGTGCCGGTGATCGTGCTGGTCGCGCTCAACATGCTGGCGCGGGGGCTGGGCTGGTTTTAAAGGACTTTCCGCCGGCCTGACCGGTTTCGCGGAAGGAACCGACAATATACCCCTTGAAACGCAAAATTAACAATTATGGCATATACTTAACCTGAATGAACGGGTGAGGGGCTGACCGTCCATGACCGATAAACTGGCACCGGAGTTCAACGACTTCTCCGCCACGGCGCAGCCGGATGCGATGACGGACGCCGAATATGCCGCGGCCTATCGCGCCATGACGCAGGATTTTCTCGAGGAGCGGCAGGAGAAGGAAAAACCCTCGTTGCTCTATGTCACCGGCCTGCCGGGTGCGGGCAAAAGCAGCAACGTTCGCAACGCTCTGCACGATCCCGCCTTCGCGGGTCATCTGGTGATCAATTTCGACGACTTGCGCATCCATCATCCGCGCTACGCGGCGCTGGTGCGCGACCTGACGCCGCAGGAAGTCGCCGCCTACCCGAACAAGGCCGAAAGGGCGCCCTCATAGTATTATATTTACCCGCAGCGCCCGAAAGGCTACAATCCGCCAAGGCTCCGCCACAAGGCCTTTGTGCATTTTTTGGAGATTCTGGAATGAAAAAATACGTCACGATAGCGCTGTTCGCCGCGATCCTTATGACCACTGCGCTTTCCGTGTCCGCCACGGCAAAAGAAATGAGATGGCCCGAGAAGGGCGACGCCTATCTCACCTTTAACCTGCCGGACGGCTGGATCACGCAGTTCGATTACAAAGACAACGCCGTCACCATCAGGCCGGTGCGCGAGACGCGGCAGGATGCGCAGGGCTTTACGTTCGCCTATGAAGGCTTTAAGCACATGGCTGTAAGCCGCAAAAACTTCGATTCCGTAGTGGCAAATATTCTGGGGGGCATCAACGCGGTGAGCGGGGTTCACGCAGATCCTTTCAGCACGCGCAAGGCCGTCACCGTTTCCGGTTTAAGATGGGACCGCTTCAAGACGGATGCGACGGCCCACGGGATCACGTTGCACACCAGACTTCTCGTATGTCTGGACGACACGCACCTGTTCGGCATTTCCGTCCTGGATATTCAGCCCGGGATGAGCGACCTGCAGAGGGAGGTCATTCAAGGCATAAAGCTCAACGGCATAAAGGCCTGCACGATGAACGAGGCAAAGTAACGGACTTCAATTTTAAGGAGATGAAACAATGAAAAAATACGTCACGATAGCACTGCTCGCCGCGATCCTCATGTCCACGGCGGTTTACGCGTCCACGACGACCAAGGAAGTGAGATGGCCCCAGAAGGGCGACGCTTTCGTCACCTTTTACGCGCCCGGCGACTGGCTCATCAGCGTCGACGCGAAGCACAACACCCTCGGCCTGAGGCCGCCGCTGATGACGAAAGACACGCTGCAGTCGGTCGCGATCGGCTACGAGGAGCATAAGCCCGTTGCCCTGACCTCCAAAAACTTCAGGGACATCGTGGACAGCATCATGGGCGGGCTCAACGCGGACAAGGCGCACGAAGGGGCCTTCCTTTCGCGCAAGGTCGTGCGCATTGCAGGCTTTAACTGGAACCGTTTCACGACCGACATCGTGTCGAACAAGATCACCCTGCACACCTCGATTTATCTTTGCACCGACGCCACCCGCATCATCAGCGTGGCTTTCATGAATGCCGGCCCGCGCTTTTCCGATCAGGAGCGGCGGCTGCTGAGCAGCGTCAAGGTCAACGGCATGAAGTCCTGCGCGCTGAACGACGCGAAGTGACGGGCTGATTACTTCGTCACGATATCGGTGAACTTGTTGACGATCGGATAGCGCCGGTCGCGGCCGAAGGCCTTGCGGCTGATCTTCACGCCGGGGCAGGCCTGACGGCGCTTGTATTCGGCGCGGTCGAGCAGCTTCCACACGCGGTTGACGGTTTCGAGGGAATGCCCGCGCGCGGTGATCTCCGCGACGTTCATCTCGTTTTCCACGATGCAGTGCAAAATGTCATCAAGATCCTTGTAGGGCGGCAGGCTGTCTTCGTCCTTCTGGTCGGGTCTGAGCTCCGCCGAGGGCGGCTTGGTGATGATGCGCTCCGGTATGACGCGGCAGGATTGATTTTGCGCATAAAGTGCGCCGGGGCCGAGCGCGCCTTGCGGATGCTCCTGATTGCGCCAGCGGGCGAGCTCGAACACCGTCATCTTGTAGACGTCCTTCAAAACGTTGTAGCCGCCGCACATGTCGCCGTAGAGCGTCGCGTAGCCGACCGACATTTCCGACTTGTTGCCGGTGGACAGCACCATGTAGCCCGTCGCGTTCGACATCGCCATCAAAAACACGCCGCGGGAGCGCGCCTGCACGTTTTCGGCGGTGATGCCTTTATCATCCTGGTTCGCGGCCCTGAGCATGGTTTCGAAGGCCTCCATCGCGGGCCTGATGCCGACGGTGTCGTGTTTGATCCCCAGCAGCTTGCTGCATTCCGCCGCGTCGTCGAGGCTGTCCTGCGAGGTGTAGGGCGAGGGCATCATGAAGCAGCGCACGCGCTCCGGCCCGAGCGCGTCGGCGGCGATGGCGGCGGAGAGCGCGCTGTCGATCCCGCCCGACATGCCGAGCAGCACGCCGGGGAAGCCGTTTTTGTTCACGTAGTCGCGCAGGCCGAGCATCAGGGTCTGGTAAATCGATTCCGAGCCGTCGACAAGCACGTGCGGCTTTTCAAATTCGGTGCAAGTCCATGTCTTGCCGTCCCACACCGTCGCCGACACATGCTCGATATGGCTTGGCAATTGCGTGACAAGTTTGCCCTTGGCGTCGAGCACGAACGACGCGCCGTCGAACACCAGCTCGTCCTGCCCGCCGACCTGATTGATGTAGACAAGCGGCAGGCCGGTTTCCTTGATGCGTTCCTGCGCGATTTTCTGGCGCAAATGTGTCTTGTCGACTTCGTAAGGGCTGCCGTTGGGGATGACGAAGATCTGCGCGCCGTGCTTTTTGAGGTTGGCGGCGACGTCGGGGAACCACATGTCCTCGCAGGTCATCAGCCCGAGCTTTACGCCTTTGAATTCGACGGGCAGGGGCAGGTCGCCCGCGGCGAACACGCGCACCTCGTCGAACACGCCGTAATTCGGCAGGTTGTGCTTGAAGCGCGTGGCGAGGATCTTGCCGTCGTGCAGCAGCAAAATCGCGCTGTAGGTTTTGCCGTCCTCATGCCGCCACGGCGCGCTGATCAGCAGCCCCGCGTTGCCGGTGATTTCTTTTGCCAGTTCTTCCACGCCTTCCATCACGCGGTCGATGAAAAACGGCTTGAGGATCAGGTCGTCCGCCGGATAGCCGGTGACGATCATCTCGGTGCAGGCGATCAGGTCGGATTTGTTCCTGTGCTGCGCGTAGAGGACGCGGATTTTCTCGATATTGCCGGAAATGTCGCCGACGGTCGGGTTGAGTTGCGCCAATGTGATGGTGAAGTCCGTCATGTTTAGCCTTTCATGTACGCCGCGACCCCGCGCGCGAAATCAATCCCCTGCGCGGCGTTGAGGCGCGGATCGCAGTGGGTGAAGTAGCGTTGCGGCAGGTCGTCCTCGGTGATGGCGTGATCGGTGCATTCCGTCACGGCGCGGCCGGCGAGTTCGAGGTGCAAGCCGCCCGCCGTCGCGCCTTCCGCCGCGAGAATGCCGAAAAAGGAGCGCGTTTCGGCGATAATGTCCGCGGTGGCGCGGGTTTTGAGGCCGGTTCTGGCGCGGCGCGTGTTGCCGTGCATCGGGTCGCACACCCAGGTGACCGTGCGGCCTTTGCTTTGCACGGCGGCGACGAGCTGCGGCAAGACGCGGGCGATTTTTTCGCGCCCGAAGCGCGTGATCAGCGTGATGCGCCCCGCATCGTTGGCGGGGTTGAGCATGTCGAGCAGGCGGGAGAGCGTTTCCGGCGTCATGTCCGGCCCGCATTTGATGCCGACGGGGTTGACAACCCCCTTCAGAAACTGCACATGCGCGCCCGCCGGCTGGCAGGTGCGGTTGCCGACCCAGAGGAAGTGCGCGGAAGAGGCGTACCACGCGCCCGTGGCGGGGTCGGGGCGCGTCAGCGGCTCTTCGTAAGGGAGCAATAAGGCTTCGTGCGCGGTGAAAAACTCTCTCTCCGTTGCGCTCGCGAACCCGCGCAGCAGGTTGATCGTCACGGCGCACTGGCGGTAGGCCTGCAGCATGCGGTCGGCCTCGGGCTTGCGGCTGTCGGGCGTGAAATCGAGCCCGTTGATGATGTCGCCCTTGTAGCTTGGCAGGGTCACGCCGCCTTGCGTTTCGTTGCTGTCGCTGCGCGGCTTGGCGAATTGCCCAGCGATGCGCCCGTTCATGATGACGGGCTTGCCGGTCGCGCTTGTGATGATGTCCGCCATTTCGGCGAGCGTGTCGAAGGTGGCGCGGACGTTGTCGGGGTGAAACTCGGCGAAGCTTTCGGCGCAATCGCCCGCCTGCAGCAGGAATGCTTCGCCTTCGGCTGCGCGGGCGATCAGCTCTTTCAGGCGGCGGGTGTCGGCAGGCGCGACGAGCGGCGCGGAGGCTTCCAGCGCGCGGGTCACGGCGGCAAGCGCGTCGAGATCGGCGTAATAGGGCAGTTGCAGGGCTTCTTTTTCCCGCCAGCTGTGCGGCGACCATCTGTCGCTCTTGTTTTTATATGCTTTTAACATAGCGGGAGAATAGCACCGCCTAGCCCGTGCTTTCAAGCGCGTCTTTCAGCCCGTTTTTAATGGATTCCAGCTTGCCCTTGTGCAGGATCTTGAGGCCGAATCCGTCGCGGACGTAAAGCACGTCCACGGCGCGGCTGCCGAAGGTGGCGATCTTGGCGGCTGAGATTTGCAGCTCCTGATCGGCCAGCGCCGAGGTGATGGCGTAAAGGAAGCCCGCGCGGTCGCGCCCGCCGACCTCGATCACCGTGTCGCTGTCGCTGGCGTCGTTGTCGATGACGATCTGCGGCGGGGTTTTGAACAAGGCGGATTTTTTCGGTGCTGTTTTGCGCCGTTCGCGCAGCTCCGCGGACAGGTCGAGCTTGCCCGCCAGCGCGGCCTTGATGGTTTTTTCGAGGAAGCCGGCGTTTTCGACCACGCGGCCCTCGAGCGTCTGGATGTGGAACACGTCCTCCACCATCCCGCGCGGGAAGGTGTAGATGCGCGCCGAGGCGATCGACGCGCCCGCCGCCGCCATCGCGCCCGCGAGCAGGGCGAAGAGGCCTTTTTTGTCCGGCGCGGTGACCCTGACCTCGGTATAGTCGCGCTGCGGATGCGGGGTGATTTCGATGACGGTCTTGCCGTCCGCGGGCGCCTGTTTGCGCGCGCGCGGCGGCTTGATGTTCGAGAGCGCGTCGAGCGTCTTGTGGTAAAGCTCGTCGAGCAGCCCCGCCTTCCAGTTGTTCCAGCGGCCCGGCCCGACGGCGATGATGTCCGCGGTGGTAAGCAGGGCGAGCAGTTTTAGCCGCTCCGGCGACTGCACGGCGGCGACGAAATCGGCGATGGTCTTGGGGTCGTCGAGGTCGCGCTTGAAGGCGGTGAGCGTGAGGTCGAGGTGATGCTCGACCAGCCACGCCGCGGTTTCGGTTTCCTCGGCGTTGAGGCCGAGCAGCGGGCCCGTTTCGCGGGCGATTTTTCCGCCCGCCTTGGAGTGGTCTTCGCCGCTTCCTTTTGCGACGTCGTGCAGCAGCATCGCCACATAGAGCGAACGGCGGCGGTGGATTTTGGAGAAAAGTTCCGTCGCCAGAGGCGCTTCGGCGGCAAGCGCGCCGCTTTCGATGCGGTGCAGCGTGCCGACGGCGTGGACGGTATGCTCGTCCGCCGTGAAGGCGTGGTACATGTCGTATTGCATGTGCGCGACGATGTTGTCGAAGGCGGGGATGACAGCGCTCAAAACGTCCGCCTCGTTCATGTGCCGCAAGGTCTGTTCGCAGCGCAGAGGGTCGAGCATGATGGCGAGCAGTTGCGGCGCGGCTTCGGCGCGGTGTTTCTTCAGGGCGGGCAGCGCCGCCTGCATGTGGCGCAGCGCGTCGGGGTGGATGTCGATGCCCGAGGTCTGGCTCACGGCGAAGAGGCGGATGATCTCGGCGGGATGTTTTTTGAGCGCGGTGGCGCTTTTGACCGTCAGGCGGTTGTTCTTGACCGGAAAGCCTTCCACGACGTCGTCCAGCACCAGCTTTTCGCCCTTCAGCGCTTCCGCCTCCATCTTGGCGCAGAGCGTGCGCGTCAGATGCCCGACGGCGCGCGCGCGGAGGAAATAATCCTTCATAAAGGCCTCGGCGCGGGCGTTGGGCTCTTTGTCCTTGTAGCCCATGCGGGCCGCGATTTCCGGCTGGCTTTCGAAAGAGAGGCGGTCGTTCTCGCGCTTGGCGAGGAAATGCAGATGGCAGCGCACCGTCCAGAAGAATTGCTGCGCTTTCGCCAGATCCTTGGCTTCCGCGGCGGTGAGGATGCGTTTTTTGGAAAGATCCTGCGGCGTGCGCGCGCCGTAGAGGAAGTTGGCGAGCCACAAAAGCGTGTGGATGTCGCGCAAGGCCCCTTTGCCTTCCTTGACGTCCGGCTGGAGGTGATAGCGGCTGTCGCCCATTTTGTGGTGACGGAGGTCGCGTTCGTCCAGCTTGGCGGTGACGAACCAGCCGGGGCGGGTTTTTTTGATATGTTCACGAAAGGATTTTTCCAGCGCGGTAAAGACCGGCTTCGGCCCCCACACCTGCCGCATCTCCAGCAGCGCGGTGAGGAAGCTCACGTCCTCGTCCATCGCCCTGGCGCAATCCGCAAGGCTGCGCGCCGAGGTGCTGATTTTCAAGCCCGCGTTCCACAATGCGCCGGTGAGTTTTTCGATGCACTGTTCCGTTTGTTTGTTCAGCGGGGATTTGTGGACGAAAACGATGTCGATGTCGGAGTGGGGCGCAAGCTCGCGGCGTCCGTAACCGCCCAAAGCGATGATGGCGGGCGCGTCTGTTTTGTTTTTGCCGCTGCAGTGCGCATCCGCGACTTTTGCGATAGTTTCGTCGACCAGCGTGGAATAGCCCCGCTGAAAGTCCAGTCCCGCCGCGTACTTATCGCCTGACATTAAAAAAGCGCTTTCAAGCTTTGAAAGTGATGTCTGAAAGGGCTTTTCTACTCCCTTTGATTTAAAGGATTTTTTCGGTGCTTTTTTTGCCATTTTATAATTTTATTTCTTTCTGTCAAATTTTTGGTGCGGAAAATTTTAAAAAATGCTACACCTAAAAGCGCAATAAAGACAGCCTGAAAACATCTCACGAAAGGATGTACGCGTGTTTGTATTCTACGATACGGAAACTACCGGAATCGCTATGGACTATACGCAAATACTGCAAATCGGCTTGCTCTTTACCGATGCCGATCTGAATGTGCTCTCCAGTAAAAAGATAGATTGCCGCAATTCGCCGTGGTCGTTGCCCGCGCCGGGCGCGCTGCTGACGACGGGCTTCACGCCGGACGACGTCAAAAACAGCAAAAACTCCAATTTCGAGCTGATGAAGGAGCTGGACGACTGGCTGCGCATGAAGCACTGGCCGCTGGTGTTCCTCGGCTACAACAGCATCAATTACGACGAGCCGGTGCTGGAGCAGAATTTTTACCAGAATCTTATGCCCCACAACCTGACCACCTCCGGCAACGACGAAAACGAACAGAAAAACGGCCGCGCCGACGTGATGCGCATGGTGCAGCTGGTCTCGATCTACATGCCCGCGGCGCTGAAGCTGGACATCATGAACTATTACGGCAGCCCGAGCGTCAGCCTCAAGAACGTCGCCCAGCAGAACGGCGTGGACCTCAGCGACGACGACGCGCACGACGCGCTCAACGACATCAAGGCCACCGTCGGCGTCGCGAAGCTGATCAAGAAGGCCGCGCCGCAGATCTGGGATCAGGCGATCGCGCTGGCCACCGCGGAGGGCGTGGAGGAGTTCCTCGAAGACAACGAGCTTTTCACCACCGCGAAGATGGGCCGCAACAAGGAAATCAAGTCGAACGTTCTGACCGGCCTGACGGCGCAGAAGGACAGCGACACGCGCGAGGCGCTGTTCGACGTCCGCATCGACCCGACTCCCTATCTCAACATGACCGTCGCGCAGCTGAAGGACGTGCTGCTTGGCGCCTCCGGCGCGCCGCAAAACCCCTTCCTCGTGATCGAAAAGGACAAAGAGCCCGCGCTGATGCCGATGGACCTCTCCGACCCCGTGCTGACGGACGAGGACGACGAGAAGGTCTTCAAGGCGCGCGCGAAAAAGCTGAAGGCCGACAAGGCCTTCCTGACCAAGGTCGCCAAGGCCACCGCGCTGGCGCACGAGGAAAAGCTGGCGGAGATCTCCTCGCCGGGCGCGCCCGAACGGCAGATGGACAAAGACATGCCCGCCGCCGTCAAGGCCAAGCTCGACGACTGGGCGAAGGAATTCCGCGATGCCGCGGACTGGAAAGAGCGTGCGCAGATGGTTTCCGGCTTCCGCACCAAGTTCAAAAACGAGCTGGCGAAAGACCCGTCGCTCGACCGCTTCGTCAAGATCGCGGGCAGGCTGGTTTACGAACACGCGCCGGAGGAAATCTCCGCCGCGCAGCAAGACGGCATGAAGAAGTTCATCGCCGCGCGTCTGCTCAACCCCGACCTCAACGCGCCCTACATGACCATCGCCAAGGCCCGCAAGGAGCTGCAGACGATCGAATGGCAGCGCAAGAAAAAAGACGACACCAAGTGGACGGAAGTGACGGACACCGACATCCGCCGCCTCAAGCTCTATTACACGGCGATCGAGAAGGAATACGAGAAGTATTCGCCCTACGACAAGAAGCCCAACAAGCCCGCCAACAGCAACACGCCGCCGAATACCGACAAAAAAACCTCCAACGGCTTCAACCGCAACTCGCCGAAACCCTGATATCATGCAGTTCATCGTCACAGGCAGGGACGGGACAGACGCAAACGCGCTCTCCCGCCGCATGGCCGCGCGCGAGGCGCATATGGCGCGGTGCAAAGCGGCGCACGAGGCGGGCAATCTGCTCTATGCCGTGGCGATGCTCAACGACGCGGGTAATATGTGCGGCTCCATTCTGGTGGTCGATTTCCCCGACCGCGCGGCGCTCGACGCGTGGCTGGCGGAAGAGCCTTATGTGACGGGCAATGTCTGGGAAAGCGTGGACGTGCGCGAGGGCAAGGTGCCGCCGTTGTTTCAGCAGGTCTGAAAACCGGTGGATTCCTGCTTTCGCGGGGATGAAGCATGAGGTCTAATTAACTGATATTTAAAGACAATCATGCTATCATCCTAGTATACAACCGATTTACAGCTCTAGTCGAATCAAGGACTTGCAGACTTTTTATACACAGTTCGTATACAGGAGTCGAATATGCAACAACCCTTTCTAACCGACGTTCAAAACCTCAAGCCCGGCCTCATCATCTTCCGCAGGGGCGATGTACAGCACAAGAATTGGTATGGCCGTGTCAAAGTCCCCAAAAGCCGCCTCTACAAAACAGTATCCCTCAAAACACCCGACATTAATTTAGCCAAGGAGATGGCTTTCGACCTCGATGCCGAAATCCGTATCTTGGTGAAACGCCAAATTCCTGTCTTCGACAAGTCCTTTGCCGAAGCTGCGCTTGAGTATTCCGCTGTGCAACTGCGGAAAGCAAAAATCAAACAAATAACAATGAACCGCTGGAAGACAATAGACGGCCATATCCTCCAGCACAGCCTTCCCGACGCCGAAAACGCCAAGCGATACGTCCTCTTCGTCGACGGCTTCGTCGGGCAGCGGCGCCAACGGCACCGGCACCATCACGGACGCCGCCTCGCTG